>JAIBBB010000129.1 GCA_019694905.1 Cyclobacteriaceae bacterium | reverse complement strand
TGCCTCTTCCCGAATCCGGGAAATGGGTGTTGCCAGATCCGGCGTAAAAGGTCCATTCAAGTGAGGTTCAAGCGTATTGAGATCCAATTCAATAACCTGGTCAAAATACAACTCAGGCTTCTTGTAAACTTCCGGATCAGCAGTGAGGTGATCCTTGATTTTATTGGCCATCTTGGCGACTTCAGCGCGGCCTGTAGCGATGAGGTATCGCTCCATGGAGGAATCGTACCCAAATGTGGAAGTTGTAGCACCGATTTCGGCGCCCATGTTGCAGATGGTACCCTTGCCGGTACAACTCATGGAAGTTGCACCTTCTCCAAAGTACTCGACGATGGCGCCGGTACCGCCCTTCACGGTGAGGAGACCGGCCACTTTGAGAATTACATCCTTCGCAGAAGTCCAGCCATTGAGTTTGCCTGTCAGTTTCACTCCAATAAGCTTGGGGAATTTCAACTCCCAGGCCATTCCCGCCATCACATCTACCGCGTCAGCTCCACCCACACCAATGGCAACCATCCCAAGCCCGCCAGCATTGACAGTATGGGAATCCGTGCCGATCATCATTCCGCCAGGAAATGCGTAGTTCTCCAACACAACCTGGTGGATGATACCAGCGCCAGGCTTCCAAAATCCGATTCCGTATTTATTTGACACAGAGTTGAGGAAGTCATAAACTTCTTTGCTCTCGGTGTTAGCCACCTGCAGGTCCTGATTGGCACCTGTTTTGGCGGTGATCAGGTGATCGCAATGTACCGTAGAAGGAACGGCTACCTTAGGACGTCCAGCTGACATGAACTGAAGCAGTGCCATCTGGGCTGTTGCATCCTGCATCGCCACCCGGTCAGGTGCAAAGTCGACGTATGATTTACCTCTTCCGAAATTCTCCAGTTTCTGATCGGAATGCAGGTGGGCGTATAGAATCTTTTCCGCCAGTGTCAGAGGCTTACCAACTACTTTGCGGGCCTTGGCAATACGGGCTGGGTAGGCCGCGTAGAGCTTCTTGATCATGTCTAAATCGAAAACCATAAATCAGGGTTTGTTAACGGCCGAATGTACAAAAAAAAAGCGCCTGAGGCGCTTTTTCATATGCGAATGGTATCCAAAAAGTGGTTGAGTTGTTGCAACTCCTTTTCCGTCAATTGGTGACAACCGGCCTCTGCTTCGAGGATTGCCTGGGCCATGCTGTCCAGGAGGTCGAGCCCCGATTGACAGATGTTGATATCAACGGCGCGCCGGTCCCGGGTGCTGACTGTGCGGGAGACCAATTTCTTCGCCACGAGTCGATCAATAATGCGACTTGCATCGCTCAGTTTATCAAGCATTCGCTCGCGCACGGTATTCACTGAGACTGGCTTCGGATGCTGACCCCGGAGAATGCGGAGTACATTGTACTGCTGTCTTGTGATATCATACGGTTTTAACTTCTCCGTCATGATACTCTGGAAGTGATATGCAGTGAACAAAATGTTCACCAGAGCTTTGTGATGCTCGCTGGCAAATTCCTTTTGCTGTATTTCGTCCTCGAGTTTCATAAATGATGTCTTAACAACCAAAAGTGGTTGATTGCTGTTACCCTCTACAGTGATAAAACTAAACCTATTTGGTTAATTGCCCAATCAAAATGTGGCGAGGAGCAAAGAATCTGGAGACTATTTTGAATTTATGTAATTCAGAAACTCTCTTTTGATATTTTCATCTCGAAACTTACCTGAAAAGTACGCCGATCCGGTCCTGCTGTTTGTATCTCCGACGCCACGTGAGGCGACACACATGTGATTGGCATCGATGACAACTCCGACGTGGCTGGTCTCAAGAACGCGTTCCATCTCTTTACCAATCTGCACGGTCAACCGCTCCTGAACCTGCGGACGTTTGGCGAAATACTGCACAATGCGGTTGATCTTGGACAGGCCAATCACCTTTCCACCTGAAAAGTAGGCCACGTGCACTTTGCCGTAAATAGGGACAAAATGATGTTCGCAGTGAGAGTAAAAAGTAATGTCCTTCTCCACGAGCATCTGGTCGTAATTGTATTTGTTGTCGAAGAGTCGCGCTTGTGGTCTGTTCTTGGGGTTCAGGCCACTGAATACTTCTTTGACATACATCTTGGCCACTCTTCTGGGTGTACCACTCAACGAATCATCGGTGAGATCAAGGCCGAGTATTTGCATGATCTCACGGAAGTGTGATTCGATCTTTTCAATCTTCACATCGTCATCCATGTCAAAGGCATCCGGCCTGAGCGGAGTTTCATGAGACGACATCACGTGGTCATCGCCAAATTCTTCGTCCGGGCTAATCGGCCGGATACTCAACGCAATTTCTTTCCGTCTCATAAAGTTTGATTTTAAGTTCCAATTGATCGTCTATGTGGGGCCGTAGCATTTTCCAAATGACTATGGCGATATGTTCTGCCGTAGGTATAAGACTCTGAAAATGAGAAACATCCAGGTTCAGGTTCTTGTGATCAAGCACTTCAAGCACGTGCTTGTCAATGAGTTCGGAAAGTAACTTGAGGTCAAATACGTACCCAGTCTCCGGGTCCGGAACACCGGTCAATTTGACTTCAAGGTTATAGTTGTGACCGTGAAAATTGGGATTGCTGCACTTTCCAAAGACCAGCGTGTTCTTCTCATCTGACCACTCAGGTCGGTACAGGCGATGAGCGGCATTAAAATGTTCCAAACGTGTGACAGATACCTTCATTTCGTGCTAAAGATTATAACAGTCGCCTTGTCGAAAGGTTCAGTCAGAGTTGAAATATAGCTATCGAAACCATTTCAGAACATTGAATGAACCAAAAGTTTTCGATATTGTTTCATCCCGGTAGTTATGGAAAACATCTTCACCGTCATCATACTTCTCGCCGTAGTCACTGCGCTGGCCCAAATGACAGACAAGATCAGGGTCCCGTATCCCATCCTTCTGGTTTTGGCGGGCATGCTGATAGGTTTTGTTCCGGGGCTGCCTCATATTGAACTGGATCCCGATTTGGTCTTTCTTATCTTTCTTCCACCAGTATTGTATGCTGCGGCATGGACCACTTCGTGGCCCGAATTCAAAGCCGCCAGGCGGTCTATTTCACTCCTTGCCATCGGATGCGTGCTCTTCACCACCACAATGGTTGCCGTTGTTGCCTACTACTGGATTCCTGAATTTGGATGGGCAGAAGCTTTTGTGCTGGGTGCAATTATCTCTCCTCCGGACGCAGTGGCTGCCACGGCCGCCACACAAGGGCTCAATCTTCCTAAACGGGTGATTACAATTCTGGAAGGGGAGAGCCTCGTCAATGATGCCACCGGTCTGATAGCATACCGGTATGCGATTGCCACAACAGCTACAGGGACTTTCATCTTCTGGTTGGCCACGATCAATTTCTTCTATGTCGCTGGTGTGGGAATTCTGATTGGTCTTGCCATCGGGTACCTTTTTTACTGGATCCACCGCATGACTCCGGACAATCCGACGGCTGACACAACGCTCACGTTTCTTGCACCCTATACGTCCTACCTGGTGGCTGAACATTTTCATACCTCCGGGGTATTGTCAGTAGTCACTTGCGGGCTTTTTCTGAGTTGGTTCTCTTCGGAGATTATCAACCATGAATCGAGGTTGCAGGCACAGTTTGTCTGGAGTACGGTGATCTTTCTTCTCAATGGGCTGATTTTCATCCTGATCGGGCTTCAACTGCCGGTTGTGCTGGACAATATCAAAGAGCACAGTCTTTGGTCTTTGCTCTGGTATGGATTCCTTGTTAGCCTGGCAACCATCGTTGTCCGCATTCTGTGGGTTTTTCCGGGGGCGTACCTGCCCAGATGGGTAAGCAGAAAAATTCGCGAAAATGAGCCCGACACCAATCCGCGTTTGGTAACAGTGGTTGCCTGGTCTGGCATGCGAGGTATCGTATCGCTTGCAGCTGCACTGGCGCTGCCGTTGATGTCAGGCGACAAGCCATTTCCCAACCGCGACCTGATCATCTTTCTTACTTTCTGTGTGATCTTTGCGACCCTCGTGCTGCAGGGATTGACATTGCGACCATTGATCCGATGGCTTGGCATAAAGGCCGACGAACGAGAGATGAGACATGAGCAAGATGTGCGGATGCATATAGCTTCCACCATCATCGAGCATATAGAAGAAAACTATGCGCTCACCCTGACAGATAAAGTGCTGGGTCAGGTCAAGGCCAAATATGAAATACAGATTCAGCGGCTTCGAAAGGATGACACAGCCGCACGCCTCTCGCCTGAGCAGATCAGGGAATTTTTGAATGTTCAGCGCGACCTTGTCGCAACTGAACGAAGGCTGCTGATCACACTAAAAAAACAAGGACGCATTAACGATGAAGCCATGCGGAAAATAGAGCATGAGCTCGACCTGGAGGAGTCCAGATTACTGCTGGAGTTGGAATAAAAAAAGGAGGCGAGGCCTCCTTTTTTTTCTGAACCCTGGATTCTCCTCAGCAGAGTTCCTCGAATACTTCGGTAAGATGTTCGCCGATCATTTGTGCATTGCGCCCCTCAATGTGATGACGCTCCACGAAGTGGATAAGCTCACCATCTTTGAAAAGTGCGATAGAAGGAGATGAAGGCGGATAAGGGAGGGTAAACTCGCGTGCCTTGGCCACAGCTTCCTTGTCTACACCAGCAAACACGGTTGCAAGATGGTCTGGTTTGTGGCTTGTATGCTGAAGCGCCCATTTGACGCCAGGCCTTGCCGCACCGGCTGCGCACCCGCATACAGAGTTGATAACCAACAGGGTTGTGCCTTTGGTCTGGGTGATTTGTTTCTCCACTGCGTCCGGAGTTTTCAGCTCCTGAAAACCCGCTGAAGTGAGGTCCTGGCGCATGGGTGCTACTAGTTGTTCGGGATACATATCTGTTCTGTTTACAGGTTTAACAAATTATAAAAATCCTAGTTCCAGTTTGGCGGCTTCGCTCATCATTTCCTGGGAATAGGGGGGATCAAAAGTAATTTCAACATTGACTTCATTGACGCCCTCAATATCCTCTATCCGTTGCTTTACTTCCCCAGGAATCACCTCCGCAGAGGGGCACGATGGGGAGGTCAGTGTCATTAGCACATGCACATTATTTACCGGAAATACGCTGATCTCGTAAATCAGGCCGAGTTCATAGACGTCCACAGGGATTTCAGGATCATAGACTGTCTTGATGGCTGCCACGATTTTCCCGCGCAAGTCTGGGATGTCAGCCTTGCCTGCATGAACTCCGGCAGTATTCTCAGATTCACTCATGCGCCCGTGGTTTGCTTTGTCTTGTATGCCATCGCATAATATCTGATTTGCTGCAGCATGGCTGAAAAGCCATTGGTACGCTGCGTGCCAATAAACCTCTCCATCCCGATACGGGAGGGAAAGGTAAGCTGGGCACCTAGAATTTCGTCGGGCGTTCTGCCTGAAAAAACTCTCAGGAGCAGACTGACCAATCCTTTTGTTATCGCGGTGTTGCTGTCTGCATAAAAGACAACCTTATCTTCCTGTTGTTCCGCATCCAGCCAAACCCTGGATTGGCACCCCTTGATCAGATGGTCGTCAGTTCGTGACGATTCCGGAAATGGTGCCAGTTTCTGACCGAGTTCCATGAGATACACCAAAGTCATTTCCTGATCTCCATCAAGCAGACCGAATTCCTCTACCAATGCATCTTGTGTCTGTTGAATGTTCATTCAGGGCACAAATTTAGTAATCCAGTTTATGCCTTGAACCAGTTCATGCACTTCTTCCACCGTATTATAAACCGCGAATGAAGCCCTGATGGTTCCTTCCAGCTCAAACCGATCCATCAAAGGCTGGGCGCAATGGTGCCCGGTACGAACTGCGATGCCTCTTGCATCTAGCATCTGACCTGCATCAAAATGATGGACCCTGTCGATCACAAAAGACTGAACACTGACCTTGTCGGCCGATGTACCCACCAGTCTGACACGCTTGTTGGCAGAAACTTCCCTGCAAAAGGTATCAAGCAAGTTCTGTTCATGACTTCTGAAATTGAAGTCTGACAAATTCTTCAGGAAGTCCAGCGCCTCCTTGAACGCCACCACATCGGCAATATTAGGTGTGCCTGCCTCAAATTTGTAGGGAGGATCATTAAAAGTGGTTCCATTGAAAGAGACTTCCCGGATCATTTCGCCGCCGCCCTGATAAGGGGGCATCTGATCAAGCAGATGCCGCTTGCCAAAGAGCACTCCAACACCGGTGGGTCCGTAAAGTTTGTGCGAAGAGATACAGTAAAAATCGCAGCCAAGATCTTGCACATCAACCTTCAGATGGGAGGCCGCCTGGGCACCGTCCACAAGGACGAGTGCACCTGCGCGGTGGGCAAGATCAATCAGTGCTTTGGCAGGATTGATTGTTCCAAGCGCGTTGGAGGCATGATTGAAAGCCACCATTCTGGTCCTGGGGGACAGCAGAGTTTCATAGGAAGCCATGTCAAGTGATCCATCGTTCAAAACGGGTATCACCTTGATGACCGCCCCCTTCTCAGATGCAATCAACTGCCATGGCACGATGTTGCTGTGATGCTCCAGGCCCGAAATAAGGATCTCGTCTCCCGGTTGCAATTGACTTCGTCCCCATGAGGAAGCGACCAGGTTAATGCTTTCGGTCACGCCACGTGTGAAAATGATCTCGGTTTCTGAAGGTGCATTCAGAAAATCCCTGACTGTCAGACGGGTGGCCTCAAAGCTTCTGGTAGCTCTCTCGGCAAGTGTGTGTATGCCCCGATGGATATTGGCGTTGTCCTGCTCATAGTACGCCGTAAGCGCACGAAGCACGGATGCAGGCTTTTGAGTGGTTGCTGCATTGTCCAGATATACGAGTGGCCTTCCATTGACCAACTGATGCAGGGCTGGAAACTGCGCACGAACAGCGGCGACATCCAATCGATTCTGTGCCACTGCTTCGGTCATGCGATTGTATTTAATCTCCCCTCAAGGATTTCATCTACAACTGAACGTATTCCCTGATGGCTTAGCGATTCAAACACTTCTGTTGCAAATGCATGAAGCAAAAGAGATTTGGCCTTGCCTTCAGAGATTCCACGTGACCTCAGATAGAACATGGCTTCATCATCCAATTGGCCGGCGGTGCAACCATGTGAGCATTTCACATCATCAGCCCATATTTCCAACTGAGGCTTGGTATGAATGGTAGCGGCGTCTGAAAGTATGATATTTCGGTTCGACTGAAACGCGTTGGTCTTCTGGGCAAGTTGTCGCACAAAGATCTTTCCGTTAAATACAGCCTTGCTCTGGTCAGCAAGAATTCCTTTGTACAACTCATTGCTCAGAGCATTCGGCTGCTCATGATCGGCTACTGTGTGGTTGTCGACGTGTGTTTTCCCGGAGAGTGCATACAAGCCAAACAGATGTGCCTCAGCTTCCGAGCCCACGATCCGAACAGAGAGATTGTTCCGGATCATTGCACCGCTGGTTGACAAGGTATAGGAGTTGAACTTTGCTTTCTCTGCTACGCGAAATTCAGTGTTGTTTACCTGGAAGGAATCCGCTCGGTCTGATTGGATCTGGACCCATGAAAGCCGAGCATAGGGTGCCAAGGAAACGGTACACTGCCTGTTCAGGAAGGTGGGCGAATTCGCAAGGGAAATTGCTTTTTCCAGAATCAGCCATTCCGTGTCAGGGCCGGCGCTAAGTGCGATCCTTGGATGCGCGATGACATTAGCTTTCCCCGTCAGCACATAATAAATACAAAGCACCCCAGGCGCTGTACCCTGCGGTATTGAAATGGAGACAGTCTCCTCCTGTTGGGAGTAGTTCAGTTTGGCAAATGCATCCAGCCCGTTCTCCGTGTGTACGTCGTCGCTCACTTTGACCCAGGGCAATGATTTGCCTTCAGTCAATTTACCATTGATGAAAACCAGGTTATGTACGCCTGTTAAGGGCAATAAGTGAGGCTGGTACTCAATAGGGGCAGTGGACTCAGCAGTGGTGGTCAGATCGAACAACCTGGCAAGTTCTCTGGCAATAGGAGTGAAGCGGTAGCTCTCCGTCTTTGAATCCGGCAGTTCGATGGCTTCTTGTGTATTCATACTGCTGCGGCTTCAGCCTTGATCCAGTCGTAGCCTTTTTCTTCCAGTTGCAAGGCCAGATCCCGGCCTCCTGATTTGACGATTCTTCCCTGGTACAGCACGTGCACAAAATCAGGTACGATGTAGTCGAGCAGTCGTTGGTAGTGGGTGACCACGATAGTGGCATTCTGCGGGGTGCGAAGTTTGTTTACGCCCGTGGCCACAATGCGGAGCGCATCAATATCCAGACCAGAGTCCGTCTCGTCAAGTATCGCCAGTTTAGGTTCCAGCATGGCCATTTGAAAAATCTCATTGCGCTTCTTCTCGCCGCCGGAGAAACCCTCATTAAGCGATCGGCTTAACAGGGACTGATCAATCTCGACCAACTTCATCTTCTCTTTCATTCTGGCAAGAAAAGCAACTGCGTCCAGCGCTTGCTCACCTCTGTATTCCCGGATCTGATTGAGTGCCGTTTTCATGAAATTGACAGTACTTACACCAGGGATCTCAACGGGATACTGAAAAGCCAGAAAGATGCCCTCCCGGGCCCTGTCTTCTGCTGACAGCGACAGCAGGTCTTTGCCATTAAAGGTTACGTCACCTCCGGTTACCTCATAATCTTCTCTGCCGGTGAGCACAGAAGCGAGTGTACTTTTTCCGGAGCCATTGGGGCCCATGATAGCATGAACTTCGCCGGCCTTTACTGACAGGTTGATCCCCCTGAGGATTGCCTTATCACCAACCCGGGCCTGCAGATTATTAATTGTGAGCATCATAATATTCAAGTACTTTCATTAACCTACACTTCCCTCCAGGGTGAGTGCAAGCAGTTTCTGGGCTTCTACTGCAAACTCCATGGGCAACTGATTGAGGACTTCTTTGGCATACCCATTGACGATCAGCGCGACTGCACTCTCTTCATCCATTCCGCGCTGTTGGCAATAGAAAATCTGATCTTCTCCGATTTTGCTGGTAGTAGCCTCGTGCTCTACCCTTGCACTGCTGTTTTCGACATCGATGTAAGGAAAAGTGTGTGCGCCACAACGGTCGCCCATCAACAATGAATCACATTGGGAATGATTGCGGGCATTTACTGCGCGCTTCATGACATGCACCTGACCCCTGTAGCTGTTCTGGCTCTTGCCGGCAGAGATACCTTTGGAAACAATTCTCGATCGTGTATGCTTACCAATATGCACCATTTTGGTGCCGGTGTCAGCCTGCTGGTGGTGATTGGTCACTGCCACAGAATAAAACTCGCCCACAGAATAGTCACCCTTCAGCACACAGGAGGGGTACTTCCAGGTGATGGCTGAACCCGTTTCAACCTGCGTCCAGGAAATCTTGGAGTGATCGCCAGCACAAAGACCACGTTTCGTCACAAAGTTGTAGATGCCACCCTTACCATCCTTGTCACCGGGATACCAATTCTGCACTGTAGAGTATTTGACTTCTGCATTCTTGAGTGCAATGATCTCCACAACGGCGGCATGCAGTTGATTTTCATCACGCATGGGAGCGGTACAGCCTTCGAGATAGCTAACATAACTACCTTCATCGGCAATGATCAGCGTTCTTTCAAACTGGCCGGTGTTGGCTGCGTTGATTCTGAAGTACGTAGACAACTCCATCGGACATCTCACACCATGCGGGATATAGCAAAAGGACCCATCAGAAAATACAGCTGAATTGAGTGCCGCGAAGTAGTTGTCATGCGGGGGCACCACAGAACCCAGGTACTTCCTGACAAGTTCCGGGTGTTCACGTACTGCTTCGCTGAAAGAGCAAAAGATGATACCCAGTTCAGCGAGCGTTTCTCTGAAAGTGGTCGCAACAGAGACACTGTCAAAAACTGCATCAACAGCTATGCCCGACAGGCGCTTTTGTTCCGTCAGCGAAATCCCCAGCCTTTCGAAAGTCTTTAATAATTCAGGATCCACTTCTTCCAGGCTCTTGGGACTCGCTTTTTGCCGTGGGGCAGAATAGTAGATAATGGACTGATAATCAATGGCTGGGTAATGAATATTGGCCCATTCGGGTGGGGTCATTTCCAGCCATTTGCGATAGCTCTTCAGGCGCCATTCGAGCAGCCAGTCCGGTTCGCCTTTCCTGGCGGATATAAATTTGACAATGTCTTCGCTCAGGCCCTTTGGCGCCGACTCAGACGCAATATCAACAGACCAACCGTGTTCGTATTCCTTGGAGGTTAAATCGTCGAGTATTCGTTGATCTGAAGCCATTTCGCTATTTAGACTAATTCAAATTAAGCCCAAAAGTACTAACAATTAACCTGCTAATTGGTTCTGGAAAGGCAATATTTAGGTATGAGCCAATGCGAGACTGCGATCAAGGCTTTCTTCAAGGGAAATCATGGTTTCCGTTCTTTCTATGCCTTCCACATGTTGAATCTTGTCGTGAAGGACGGCTTTGAGGTGATTGGTATCACGGCAGTGAATCTTCACAAACATGGAATAGTTGCCTGTGGTGTAATGGATGTTAGTCACTTCGGGGATAGACTTCAGTTTGGTCAGTACCTGGTCATATAGTGCGCTTTTTTCGAGGTAGATCCCGATAAATGCCGTGATATCAAACCCAAGTCGTGCGTAATTGACTTTGAGCGTGGTCTTTTCCACAATACCGGCCTCTTCCATTTTGCCCATGCGCACATGTACTGTTCCTTGTGAAACCGAAGCGCGCTTGGCGACCTCTGTATAGGGTTTCTTCGCATCGTTCAT
>JAIBBB010000128.1 GCA_019694905.1 Cyclobacteriaceae bacterium | reverse complement strand
CCGGCCCCGGCCATCACCTCGTTGAGCAGTTCCCGCCGGACGTGGATTGCGCGCGACGCCGGATCGCCGGCAGAGGCGTAGTGCGCCGGGAAGGCCCTGTCGGTGGTCTCGTCGATGGGACAGCCCATGTCCGCCGCGCGGCCGTCCGCATCCTGGAGGGTCAGGTCGACCGCCGCCCCGGTGCTGTGGGGGGGCGGGGTCTTCGGGTCCCTGCTGGGCATGCCCCAGAAGGTGAAGACGGTCCGCGCCAGCAGGGCGTACAGTGCCGGGTCGCCCCGCGCCAGGTCCGCCGGACCCGTGAAGCCCGCCAGGACGCGGCCGTGCCGCGTGGCCTGCCGCCTTACCCCGGAGTGAAGCGACTGGCAGTACAAACAGAAGATCACCCGATGAAGTACCTGACTTTTCACGGCACCATCCCCAAGGGTCAGTACGGTGGCGGCGACATGTGGATCTATGCCCTGGGAAAATACCAGATCACCAAAGACAAGAAAGACGGCTTTTACTTTCGTCTCAACAGCAAAGAGGTCAGTGGTGAATACCGCATCTACAAGATCAAGGAGAAGGAGTTTCTGTTTGAGCGGGTCGATACGCCCCAGATCAATTACCTGCATGATCGCGTGGAGCCAATGCTCGCCGAGTTGATGACAGTGGTGCCACCCGCCTCAGAGTACCTGTTCGAAGTGAAGTGGGACGGGATCCGGGCAACGATTATGATGGAAGATGGTCAGATCCGGATCACCAGCCGGAATGGAAATGACATCACGGCGCAGTTTCCGGAGTTGAGCGGGACAGACAAAGCGTTTCGCGGCACGTGCGCCCTGTTTGACGCTGAAATCGTTTGCCTGGATGCGGGCGGCAAGCCCAATTTCAAAAAGGTGATTACGCGACTCAAGGCTTCGGGCGAAACCAACATCCAGAAGCTGATGCGAACGCACCCCGTGAAAGTGTACATTTTTGATTGTCTCTACCTCGACGGCCGCACGCTGATCCACGAGCCGCTGGTGCGCCGGCGCGAGTGGATGGCAGATGCCATCAAGTCCGGGCAGTCACCATTCCGGATCAGCGAGGCCGTGGAAGATGGGGAAGCTCTTTTTGCCGCTGCACGGGAGCATCAGCTCGAAGGCATCATGGCCAAGCGCAAAGATGGCAAGTACTTGCCGGGGCGCCGCAGCGACCTGTGGCAGAAGATCAAGGTGCGGAATGCCACTGAGTGTGTCATCATGGGCTGGACCACTGGCAAAGGCAACCGCGGAGAGACTTTCGGCGCACTGCAACTTGCAGAATGGGTTGATGATCAGTGGTGGTACCGCGGCAAAGTGGGCACAGGCTTTGATGACGCCATGTTGGAAGACCTCCGGTCTGCCCTGGCTGAACTGCCCCGGACACCGGCGCCAGCGCTGCAAGGCGGGGCCGTCATGGATGAGAAAATTACACAGTGGGTGCAGCCCGTCCTGATGGCCGAGGTGAGTTTCTCCATGCGAACCGCCGATGGCATGTTTCGCGAACCGGTCTTTGTCCGGCTACGACCAGACCTCCAGCCAGGCGAATAAGGTCGCCTGATTGTTCTCAGTTTTTCAGACGACAACGATGCCTTCCGCGCATCAAATCACCGCTCCAGGTGTCTAATATGCTGTTTTTGAATTGCTTGATGATAATCGCCCCGGTGCGTGATAACCATCATACGGATGCGGAATGAAGAGGGCTTACTTGGTATATCTGAACACTAGTAAGTCACAAAACTTTTACCCATATGGCAACCCTAACACTCGAACCGGAAGTAAGCAAGAAAGCTAAATCAACAAAGCCTGTACAATACGTATTCTCCTTTAATGAAGGAGATGGTAAGAACAAGCAATTGCTGGGCGGCAAAGGCGCCAACCTGTGTGAAATGACACAGATTGGCCTGAATGTACCTCCCGGATTTGTCATCTCCACGGAAGCCTGTCTGACCTACCTGGACGACAGCAAGCGCCTCCTCCCTGAATCTGTCATGGAACAGGTGCGCAAGGAAATGGCACTGGTAGAAAAGAAGAGCACCAAGAAATTCGGCGACGTCAACAACCCGTTGCTGGTTTCAGTGCGGTCCGGCTCCGCGATGTCTATGCCGGGCATGATGGATACAATCCTCAACCTGGGCCTCAACGCTGAAACACTGAAAGGCCTTATTCGTCAGACCAACAACGAACGCTTCGGATACGATGCGTATCGTCGTTTTATCCAGCTCTTCGGCAAAGTTGCCCTCGGCGTGCCGGACGAAAAATTTGACAAGCATTTTGAAGAAGTGAAACACCGTGCTGGTGTGAAGGTAGATATCGGTTTGCAGGCTTCCGACCTGAAGGAAATCAGCGAACGATTCTTGTCGGTAGTGGAAGAACACACCGGCAAACCTTTCCCTGAAAACGTTTATGAACAACTGGAAATTGCCATCAAGGCAGTGTTCAATTCATGGATGGGCAAACGCGCCGTTGACTACCGCCGCGAATTCAAGATCACTCCCGACCTCGCCAATGGTACTGCAGTGAACGTGGTAGCCATGGTGTTTGGCAACATGGGTAACGACAGCGCCACCGGCGTTGGATTCACGAGAGACCCTGGCACAGGTGAAAACGTGATGTTCGGCGAATACCTCACCAACGCACAAGGCGAAGACGTCGTAGCCGGTATCCGCACACCGAAGCCCGTTGCACAATTGGAGAAAGAGATGCCTGAAATGTACAAGCAGCTCCAGACTTTGCGCAACAAGCTGGAAACACACTATAAAGAAGTACAGGACTTCGAATACACAATCGAGAAAGGTGTCCTGTATTGCCTGCAAACCCGCAATGGCAAGATGAATACTACTGCCATGGTGCGCACCTCCGTTGAGATGGAGAAAGAGAAGCTGATCACCAAGGAACAGGCGCTGCTGCGCATCAAGCCTGAAATGCTGGAGCAGTTGTTGCACCCGCGTCTCGATCCTACCTACAAGGCTGAAGCCCTTGCTACAGGTCTGCCTGCATCACCTGGTGCAGCGTCAGGACATGTTGTGTTTGACGCAGACCGCGCTGAATTGCTTGGCAAGACCGGCGAGAAACTCATCCTCGTTCGGGAAGAGACCAAGCCGGAAGATATCCACGGATTCTTTGCAGCACAGGGTGTGCTCACGAGTCGCGGTGGCAAGACCAGCCACGCAGCTGTGGTGGCACGCGGCATGGGCAAACCTTGCGTAGCCGGTGCAGAAGGTATTAAAGTGGATGTGAAACTTCGTCAGGCAGTGATAGGGGACAAGATCCTCCATGAAGGTGACTACATCACCATCGACGGTGGAACCGGTAACGTGTACAAGGGAATGATCCCTACCGTAGAGCCTGTTTTCTCTGATGATCTGAAGACCCTGCTCAGCTGGGCCGACGAGGTAGCTACTTTGAAAGTGATGGCAAACGCCGACACCCCAGGTGCTGCACGCAAGGCCGTTGAATTTGGTGCGATGGGTATCGGCCTGTGCCGTACTGAAAGGATGTTCAATGATGTGGACCGCCTGCCGATCGTGGTCGAAATGATCCTCGCCAACACGCCTGAGGAACGCGAATCCGCCCTGGATCGCCTGAAGAACATGCAGCGCAAAGACTTCTTCGAAATCTTCTCGGTGATGTCGCCGCGCCCTGTTACAGTGCGCCTGTTAGACCCGCCTATCCATGAATTCCTTCCTACCGAAGAAGTACTGAAGGATGAACTTGAACACCTGCGCCACCTGAAGACTACCGTCAGTGGTGTGACCAACCTCTTCAGCAGCCTCCGTTTGCTCAATGCAGACCTGGCGATTGCCGACAAGTCGAATGCACCGTTCTCACTCAATGGCGAAGAACTGGTTGAGAAGGCCATCGAGAAGAAAGAGCAGATGCTGAAGAAGGTCCGCGAACTACATGAAGTGAACCCGATGCTCGGCCACCGTGGCGTGCGTCTCGGACTTACCTTCCCTGAAATCTACCGCATGCAAATCCGTGCGATTCTGGAAGCCGCTGCCGATTGTATCGCAGCAGGTACTCCGATTGCACCGGAGATCATGGTGCCCCAGGTTTGCGAAGCCGGTGAATTGATCCGCGTGAAAGCTTTCGTGGACGAAATCCGTCAGCAGATTGAAAACGTGCGCAACGTGAAACTGAGCTTCAAGTTTGGTTCGATGATCGAAGTGGTACGCGCCTGCCTGGCAGCTGAAGAACTGGCCGGCACCGCAGAGTTCTTCTCCTTCGGTACCAACGACCTTACCCAGGCTACCTTCTCGTTCTCACGCGAAGACGCTGAAAACAAGTTCCTGCCGTTCTACACAACCAACAAGATCCTCAAGGACAACCCGTTTGAAGTGTTGGATCGCAAGGCCATGGGCAAACTGATGAAGATGGCCGTAGAAGATGGCCGCAAGACCAAGAAAGACCTCAAGGTCGGTATCTGCGGTGAACACGGTGGTCATCCCGAAAGCATCAGCTTCTGCCATGCCATCGGACTGAACTACGTCTCTTGCTCCGGCCCTCGCGTACCCGTCGCACGTCTGGCAGCCGCACATGCCAAACTTGGTCAATCCAAGTACAGCAGCAACTAAGGAAGTTTTCTTCTTCTTAGGTTTAGTGGAGAGCCGCCCCGACTTGTCGGGGCGGCTTCTTTTTTTGACCTGTCAGTGCAATGGTCCGGTGCGCCATCTGCACAGAGTTAGGTCTTGGCATCAAACTCCGCCATTTATGGCGGAGATTCACACGTCAGCACATCATCGGGCTTTAGCCCTGATACGTCATCCGGGGCTAAAACCACACTCATCCTGCACACCCTTAACCCCGCCATGAATGGCAGGGTTATCATTCAGGATGCATGGTAAAATTGTACATTTGACACTTATCAAATGCTCCTGCAATGACTGTTCAATGGACCGGCGTTTACCCCGCCCTCACCACCAAATTCACCGCCCAGGACGAACTCGACCTGGCCCTGTTTAACCTCAACCTCCGGCACCAGCTTGACGCAGGTGTGGAAGGCGTCATCCTGGGTGGTACACTCGGCGAAGCCAGTGTGCTCACCGACGACGAGAAGTTCACGCTGCTCAGGAACACCGTAGAGCAGGTAGCAGGCAAGGTCCCCGTCATTCTCAATATCGCTGAAGGCAGTACCCGCAACGCCATCGCCCTGGCCCATGCGGCGGAAAAGAATGGAGCCAGTGGCCTCATGATGCTGCCGCCCATGAGGTACAAACCCGACCACAGAGAAACAGTAGCGTATTTCAAGCCGGTTGCCCAGGCAACGAGCCTTCCCATCATGATCTACAACAATCCCGTTGACTACAAAATTGAAGTCACGCTGGAGATGTTCGACGAACTCGCAGCCTGCCAGAATATCCAGGCGGTGAAGGAGTCGACACGCGATGTCACTAACGTCAACCGAATGATCAACCGCTTCGGCAACAGATTCAAGCTGCTCTGCGGCGTGGATACGCTCGCACTGGAGGAACTTGTACTCGGTGCCGACGGCTGGGTGGCCGGACTGGTTTGCGCTTTCCCACGCGAAACCGTTGCCATCTATAAACTCGTGAAGGCCGGACGCATCGCCGAAGCACTCGCCATTTACAGGTGGTTCATTCCATTGCTCGAACTGGATATTCACCCCAAGTTGGTCCAGTACATCAAGCTGGCAGAGGCGGAAGCCGGGCTCGGATCCGAATTGGTGCGGCCCCCGCGGCTCACGCTGGCAGGAGAGGAGCGGGAACGCATTCTCTCTGTAATCAGAAAAGGTATCGCCAGCCGGCCTAAACTTCCTTCTCTTTGATTCATTCCGATACCTGATCATGCCCCACACGTTCTTTTGTATAGATGCCCATACCTGCGGCAACCCAGTGCGGCTGGTAGCCGGCGGCGGCCCGATGCTGGAAGGCGCCAACATGAGCGAAAAGCGCCAGCACTTCATGCGCGACTACGATTGGATCCGCCGCGGACTGATGTTTGAACCTCGCGGCCATGACATGATGAGCGGCAGCATCCTCTACCCACCATCCGATCCGGCCAATGACGTCGGTATCCTCTTCATTGAAACCAGCGGGTGTCTGCCCATGTGCGGGCATGGCACAATCGGCACGGTCACCATCGCCATTGAACATGGACTCGTGACACCCAAAGTGCCCGGGCAACTCAGACTGGAAGTACCTGCAGGGCTCGTGATTGCCAACTATGTGCAGGTGGGCGGCAAGGTGAAGTCTGTCAAAATCCGCAACATCAAGTCGTACCTCGCCCAATCTAATCTCAGCGTGGAGTGCCCTGACCTTGGGAAGCTCGCGGTGGATGTCGCCTATGGCGGCAACTTCTACGCGATCGTCGATGTCCAGGATCGCTTTCCAGGTCTCGAACACTTCACCGCTGACCAGTTGATCAGCTGGAGCCGGGCCATGCGCATTGAAATCAACAAGCACTACTCATTTGTTCATCCGGAAAATCCCACGATCACCCGCTGCTCCCATCTCTTGTGGGCAGGCAAACCCATTCATGCAACATCCACTGCGCGCAATGCCGTGTTCTATGGTGACAAAGCGATCGACCGGTCGCCGTGTGGTACGGGTACTTCTGCGCGGATGGCACAGTGGTTTGCGAAAGGAAAACTCAAACCTGGTGATGAGTTTGTACACGAGAGCATCATCGGCTCCACCTTCACAGGACGCATTGAAGAAGTCACCAACCTCCAGGGTGTGCCCGCGATTGTTCCGAGCATCGAAGGATGGGCGCGGGTCACGGGCCATTCCACGATCACGATCGACCCCGATGACGATCCCTACGCCTACGGCTTTCAGGTAATCTGACCATGGGAAAACATGTTTGCATTATCGGCAGCGGAATCATCGGTCTTACTGCTGCGTATTATCTGAAGCGCGCAGGCCACCAGGTAACGGTACTTGACCAGCAATCAGCCGCCGACGGCTGCTCAACAGGAAATGCAGGGATGATTGTTCCCAGTCACATCATTCCGCTTGCGGCACCCGGTATGGTTGCTCAATTTGTACGCTGGATGTTCGACAGCAAAAGCCCATTCTATGTGCGGCCGCGCATGAACATGGAATTGCTACAGTGGGGCTATCAGTTCTATCGCCACGCCACACGTCAACATGTCTCTCAGTCCATACCCGCGCTGAAGGCCATCAGCCTTTACAGCAAGGCCGCTTATCAGGAATTGCAGCAGGCGCCCCCGTTTGATTTTGGCTATCACGAACGCGGTCTGCTGATGCTGTACCAGACAGCGGCCACGGAGCACGAAGAAACAGAGACTGCCGCCGTCGCCAACCAACACGGCGTCGCCGCAGAGATCCTGAGCGCGACTGCCGTACAAGCCATGGAACCCAATCATCAGGTGAAGGTGAGGGGCGGGGTGTACTTTCCAGGCGACGCGCACCTCAATCCTGCCATGCTATGGCAAGGGCTGTACGAATGGCTGACAAAGCAACAGGTGAACATCCGGCAAGATGCGGCGGTTCGCTCTTTCGAAACTGATAACAAAGGCGTCAAGGCAATCATCACCGATCAGGACGATATCCGTCCCGACGAAGTAGTCATCGCAGCCGGCGCGTGGACCGGTGCCATCGTGCGGGGACTTGGCGTACCACTTCCCATGCAGGCGGGCAAAGGTTACAGCTTCATGATGTCCATGCAACCCAATCTCAATGTTCCATCGCTGTTGCTGGAATCGAGGGTAGCGGTGACACCGATGGGTGAATCACTTCGCATGGGCGGCACGATGGAAATTGCCGGCGTGAATCACACTATTAATATGAAGCGTGTGCAGGGTATCGTCGAAGCGGTTCCCAGATACTACCCCGACATCCGGCCGGCATTGCCGGATGTCAAAACTGTCTGGCACGGCTTGCGCCCCTGTTCACCGGATGGGTTGCCGTATGTGGGCCGACTCAACCGGTGCCACAACGTGACTGTCGCTGCAGGACATGGTATGATGGGCCTCAGCCTCGCACCCGGCACCGGCAAACTGGTGACGTCCATTATCCAGGAAGAAACGCCTGCCATCGATTTGCAACCATTCAATCCCAACCGCTATGCCTAGGTTCATCATCGTATTCTTGCTGCTGGTTGTTGCATGCAAGCCCAAAGGTACACCCCCGCCAACGCCGTATGGCCCGGTGCCTACACCCGCGCAGCTGGCGTGGCACCGCATGGAAACGAATGCATTCATTCACTTTTCCATCAACACATTTACCGACCTCGAATGGGGGATGGGCAGTGAGCCGGAGTCGCTGTTCAATCCGACACAGCTGGATGTAAAGCAATGGGTTTCTGTGCTGAAGGGCGCAGGCTTCAAAGGCATCATCCTCACAACCAAACACCACGATGGATTCTGCCTGTGGCCGAGTCAGTACACTTCTCACAGCCTGAGGAACAGCCCGTACCTCGGGGGCAAGGGCGATATTGTCAAAGCACTTGCAGAGGAAACCCGTGCAGCCGGACTGCAGTTCGGGATATATGTGTCGCCGTGGGATAGAAATCACGCGGAGTACGGCAAGCCGACTTACATTACCTACTATCGGAATCAGCTGCAAGAGTTATTTAATTCCTATGGCCCCATCTTTGAAATGTGGTTTGATGGCGCGAATGGCGGCGACGGGTACTATGGGGGCGCCAACGAAAAGCGCAGCATCAACGGTGCAACCTACTATGATTGGCCCACCACCATCGCGCAGGTGAGGAAGATGAACGACCAGGTGATTTTCTTCAGCGACGCGGGCCCATCCGTTCGATGGGTGGGCAATGAGCGTGGCGTAGCAGGACTTACTAACTGGAACACCATCAGCGTTGATACGCTCTACGCCGGCAAGGCTGGCATTGAAGGCCTGCTCAATTCCGGCGCAGAAGGCGGCACCAGCTGGATTCCCGCCGAGGTCGATGTGTCGATCCGACCCGGATGGTTCTACCATGCAAAGGAGGATTCACTCGTAAAAACACCCCAGCAGTTGTTTGATATCTACATGAGCTCAGTGGGAAGAGGCTCCACGCTCTTGCTGAACGTGCCACCCGACCGCCGTGGACTGATCCACGAGCGTGATGCAGAGTCGCTGCGACAGTGGCGCAAATTGCTCGATGAAACATTTGCCACGAACCTGGCACAATTTGCCTCCGTCAGCGCAAGCAATGTGCGTGGCAACGATACTACCTACCGCGCAGGGCATCTCCTTGACAATGACCCGGACACGTACTGGGCGGCCGATGAGGGCGTCACTACCGATACGCTCAACTTCATCTTCAACGACAATCAACGCCCCAAGTACGTTATGCTCCAGGAGGCGATTCAGTTCGGTCAGCGTGTCAAGTCGTTTGAGGTCCAGGTGCTGGATGGTGATTGGTATACAGTGGGTACCGGCACGACGATTGGTTACAAGCGCATCTTGCCCATAGAACAATACGGAGTGCTGGAACTCAGAATCATCATCAAGGAATCGCTCGCGGCACCTGTATTGTCAACTGTAGCCTTCTACTAGAGATTATTTTCGTTCAGTGCACTGTTCGGTTCTGAACAATTCTTTCAGACCGAACGTCGTTGCAATGTGTTTTTTCGGCTGGCATAATTCTTGGCAGGCCTGATGCAACCTGTAACAACAATTGGTTGTCTTAGCGTCAGACCATTTACCCATGATCCGAAATTACATCCTGATCACGCTGAGAAACCTTCTCAAGAACAAGCTTTTCATCTTCATCAACGTCTTTGGTATGGGCATCGCCGTGGCCTGCTGCGTGGTTGCCTATCTGAACTGGTCCTTCGCAGACCAGTGGGATGCCGGCCAGGCCAACGCAGATCACCTCTATCGCGTGCAGATCTGGCGCGAATTCCAGGGCGACCGCGAGCGATATGGTCACGTGCCGACACCTCTGGGTGAAAATATCCGGCAGAATTTCAGGAATGTGAAGCGCGTGGTTAGGTTGAACACGGGGTACAGCGATATGCGCATTGGTGACGAAGTGTTTGGAACACGCGTTGCTTTTGTAGACAGCGGATATTTCGATTTTTTCACCTACAAGATCGTGCACGGAGATTTTTCTGCCCTTCACGACCGCGGCAAGATCTTTATCAGCGACAAACTGGCGCGCAAATACTATAACCGTACCGATGTGGCTGGTCTGCCTCTCACGCAGATCATTCTCGGCCGCGATGGGGTGCGACGACCCAAGGAATACATCATTGGAGGTGTCTTTGAAGCACAACCTTCCAACTCAAGTTTTGGTGATTTTGAAGCCATTACCTACTGGGACAACTTCTGGGATATCAACCTGAACAAAGACAACAGTGAAACCAGCTGGAAGCAGTGGAATGTTCTGTTCCTGGATATACCTGATCCTTCACAGGTTCCGCTCGTAGAGAAACAACTCGCCAACTATATTGAGCCCCAAAACAAGGCCCGGGAAGACTTTAAAATATCTTCCTACTATCTGGTGCGGTTCAAGGGCATGATGCACGCTAACCGCGCGAGACCCCGATTGAACAATGACTGGCTGAGTGGTGGAATACCCGACGAGGCAGTATTCCTTCCCGCCGTGATGGCAGGTCTTCTCCTCCTGCTGGCTTGCTTCAACTTCACCAACACCTCCATCGCAATTTCGAGCCGCCGGCTTAAGGAAATCGGAATAAGAAAGGTAATGGGTGGCATGCGCCATCAACTGGTAGCCCAATTCATGGGCGAGAACCTGCTCTTGTGTATGTTGGGACTCATTGCCGGTCTTATCATGGCCGAGTGGCTTGTCCCGGCGTACGACTCACTTTGGCCGTGGATTGACCTGAAACTCAGCTACACG
>JAIBBB010000127.1 GCA_019694905.1 Cyclobacteriaceae bacterium | reverse complement strand
TCTTGTACTTGATGCGGTGGGGCTGGTCGTCGCCCAGGCGCTTGCGCTTGTTCTCTTCATATTCGCTGAACGAGCCTTCAAACCAGAATACCTGTGAGTCACCTTCAAATGCCAGAATGTGTGTACAGACCCGATCGAGGAACCAGCGATCGTGAGAGATGATAACTGCACAGCCTGCAAAATTCTCGAGTGCCTCTTCCAGTGCACGCAGCGTATTTACATCCAGGTCGTTGGTGGGTTCATCGAGCAGGAGAAGGTTGCCGCCCTGTTTGAGCGCGATGGCCAGGTGGGCGCGGTTTCGCATACCCCCTGAGAGTTCCTTCACCTTCTTTTGCTGGTCGGTGCCGCTGAAGTTGAACTTGCTCACATAGGCACGCGAGTTGATCTCTTTGCCACCGATCATGATCAGGTCATTGCCACCGGTGATTGCCTGAAACACGGTGTCTTCAGGTTTAAGGTCGTCATGCTCCTGATCGACATAGGCAATCTTGACGGTATCACCTACCGAGAAGGATCCTGCATCAGGTTGTTCCTTGCCGGTGATCATTTTGAACAGTGTGGTCTTACCAGCACCGTTTGGACCAATGATTCCAACGATCCCGGCGGGGGGCAATGAAAAAGTCAGATTCTCGTACAGCAGTTTGTCGCCGTAACCTTTGGCCACCGCATTGGCTTCAATGACCTTGTTACCAAGCCTGGGACCAGGCGGAATAAACAGTTCAAGTTTTTCTTCGCGTTCCCTGGCCTCCTGCGTCAACAGTTTTTCGTAGGCACTCAGACGGGCCTTCCCCTTGGCATGACGGCCCTTGGGATTCATGCGCACCCATTCCAACTCACGCTCAAGTGCTTTTTGTCGCTTCGACTCGGTCTTTTCTTCCTGTGCCAGGCGCTTCTGTTTTTGTTCCAGCCACGAGGAGTAGTTGCCTTTCCAGGGAATGCCCTCACCGCGGTCAAGTTCAAGGATCCAGCCAGCAACATTGTCGAGGAAATAGCGATCGTGTGTGACGGCAATGATTGTTCCCTTATACTGGCGCAGGTGTTCTTCCAGCCACAACACAGACTCTGCGTCGAGGTGGTTGGTGGGCTCGTCAAGCAGAAGCACGTCGGGCTCCTGCAGCAGCAACCGGCAAAGCGCCACCCGGCGTTTTTCACCACCTGACAGAAACTCAATTTTGGTGTCACCGGGAGGAGTGCGAAGCGCATCCATGGCGCGCTCCAGTTTGTGATCGAGTTCCCAGGCGCCGATAGCGTCCAGTTTCTCCTGAATGACTCCCTGCTTCTCTATGAGCTTCTCCATCGCATTGGGATCCTCCATGACCGCAGGATCAGCAAACTTCTCATTGATGGCCTCGAATTCTTTCAGCAAGGCAACGGTTTCCTGTACCCCCTCTTCCACGATTTCACGAACCGTCTTGTTTTTGTCCAGCTGAGGCTCCTGTTCCAGCAGACCTACCGAATAGCCCAGATCGGATACTACTTCGCCCTGGTATTCCTTATCAATGCCAGCGATGATTCGCAGCAGAGAGGACTTTCCGGAACCGTTTAATCCCAATACGCCAATCTTGGCTCCGTAGAAGAAAGAGAGGTAGATACCTTTGAGGACTTGCTTGTTGGGCGGGTAAATCTTGTTGACACCCGTCATCGAGAATATGATTTTTTCGTCGGCCATGTAAAGTGAAAATTAAGGGATCAAATATGCGGCTTTTCAGCCACTTGTTGGATGACTGGCCCGTGCTTTGTGGATGCAGACACACCATTTTCACTTCGTCGTGAGCAGGTGAGAAAAGTGCCTTTCTGACTTGAAAAGGGGCAAAAAAACCGCCAGTTGGTTTAGAACTATTTAGTTCTATTTTTGCGGAAAATTCACCGGGTAATTATGTATTGGACACTTGAACTCGCTTCCTATCTCGAAGATGCGCCCTGGCCGGCGACGAAAGAGGAGTTAATTGACTATGCGATCCGTACGGGTGCCCCGCTGGAGGTCGTGGAGAATCTTCAAGAACTTGAGGACGACGGCCAACCTTACGAGAGTATTGAAGAAATCTGGCCCGACTATCCGACCAAGGAAGATTTCTTTTTCAACGAAGACGAGTATTAGGCTTCCAAGGCCATTTGAATTTGTTGCCGTAACTTTACATCCATGACCAGGGTTGTACAGTTCCCCATGCCCCAGCCGGAAAAATTCGGCTTTCAACCTGTACGCAAGCGGCAGACTCCTGTTGATGGTCAGCTTAATCTGTTCACGGGTGGCAAAGTTGTGCCACTGGGCCAACAAAGTACATTCGAGCTGGCACTGCTGCTTGACGGCCAGAATGATGTGCGGGCCCATGAGATGTATCTCAAAGCAGTAGAGGAACTGGACAGCAAGCCAGACGCCTATTGCAACCTAGGCATACTGGAAAGCAACCGCAACAACCACGTGCAGGCCATTGACTACTTCACCCGCTGTCTGGCCGACGAGCCACGTCACTTCGAAGCACACTACAACCTCGCCAACGTCTTTGCAGAGGTTGGCAACTGGAAGCTGGCCAAGGTACACTACCAGATGGCGCTCCAACTGGAACCCGACTATGCCAATGGTCATTTCAATCTTGCACTCGCCCTGGGCATGCTACAGGATTTTCAGGGAGCCCTCACTGAATTGGCTGCATACAGGATGCTTACGCCCGGCGAAGATCACACGGTGGCTGACCGACTCGTGACTGAATTGCAAAAGTCGCTGAGGCAGTAGCTACAGGCTCGCAAGGGTTACAAAGAAGAGTATCAGTCTGAACAGTTCAAGCGCAATCTTCAGGAAGCCGAGCATCAGCATGGCTTTCATCACAATCCACCCTGCCTTTTCCTGATAAAAGAAGTGACCTGACCGCAGCAGAAAGTACAAATTGGTCGCTACGAAAAAACCCGTGAGCGTATTCTCTGTCAGATATGCCCCTAAAGGCAGGATCTTGGCGAGCAGTGTGAGCAACAGGGCATTGGTCAGGTTAAAGCAAACCAGTTCGACTGACAGACCCACATGGTCGGTAAAGAGCCGGTTCTTTTTGCTGTAGAGGACAGTGAGTGGGAGTGAGGCCAGCACTGCAAATACGATGACCAGCATCTTTGCGAATCCAACCGTCTTATCGTTGTACAGGATAGTGAATGAATCCAGTCCGATATGTTCCGATATCATTTTACGGGCAACCAGTTGTTGCACCCAGCGGCCATGGAACGAGTTGAGTTGTGTGCGAAGCGTTGCACTGAAAATCTGGATTACAGGAAACAGAAAATACACCAGGTTGAGGAGGAAGAACAGGTTCAGGGGCTTCAGGTAGCGTACGGTACGTCCCTCACTCATTTCGGCTGAAATGAATCCTGGCTTCCTGAACACCAGCCAGAGGGTGCGGATAAACTGGTTGTCGGCAAATGTGAGGGCCTTGATGATGTCCGACAGAAAGGAGCGGAAGGTCCTGTCGCGGGCCACGATGACTTTCTCACCACACTGGTTGCAGTAGAGACCGACAAAGGAGTTACTGCAGCTTTTGCAGATGTGATGAGTTGATTCTGGTGTATCCATAGACAGGCCTCAAAATAAGTGAATTATGGGGGCCTGTGTTTCAGAGTAGCTTCAATAGTTTCGCGCCCCTGGAGCGGAACCCTGCACTGCCATAGGGCAATTCATCTTCGATAATGGACCGGAGCTCTGCTTTTAATTCCGGATGATGCTGACAGATGTTGGCAAGCACCGTCATTGAGAATACACGCACTGCGATAGTTTCCTTGTGGTTGGTGAGCATGGAAAAGCACAGGGTTGCAACCCGTCCACGCTGGGCTTTTGGTATTTCTACGTATTGCAATAGTCTGACCACGTTGCGTTTAAGAGCAACTGGTGCGTCTTCCCGTGCCGTGAGACGGAGCAACTTCCCCAGCCAGGGTTTGATCAATTCAGGTGACTGCTGAACAATGTAAGAAAGGGGCCAGGCCGCACGCTGGGTATTGCGGTAGGGACCGTTCAGCAGCACCTGCATAAGATCGGCGAACCGACTGGAATCACTGCCCACGTATCGCACTACCTGATTGCAATGGGCTTTGGAAAAGCCCGATTCGATCAATTTTAGCAAGTTCATAATCAATCAATTAGATTAATTTGAGCATCATAACTTGTTGATAATTAGTATTATTAAGTGCTTTCTATTAAATTTAAGTTTAAGTTAAATTTTTTGCGTGATGCCCCCTGTATTTTTTGCCATTGCTGCGACCCTTTTTTTCCAGCTCGGCTTTACTGTCTGTTGCGTCTACCTGCATCGTTCGAAGGGAGCTGCCTGAGTGGAGGCCGGTACGCCGGTCAAAGCCCACAGATCTTTTTTGCAACTGATTCGGGTACCTGAACACCATATTCCCGTGCTCGCCGCAAGTCGTAGCAGGCCTCTTTTTTATTGCCCAGGAGATGCCACGCAACGGCGCGGTTGTACAAGGCAGCACCGTATTCAGGATCGATCGCAAGCGCATGTCCGAAGTCGTCCATGGCTTCCTTTACCCGTCCCAATTTCACCAGCAGGCTGCCTCTGTTGAGCCAGGCTTCCTGGTAATTTTCGTTGAGGCTCAGTGCTGCGGTGTAGTCAAGCAGGGCCAGTTGATTGTGATTGAGCCGGTCACGGGCGATGGCGCGGTTATACCAGAGTTCAGCATTCAGCGTGTCATAGCGCAATGCCTTGGTAAGGTCATCATCTGCGAGTTGGTATTGCTTGCGGTTCATGTAGTAGTCGGCCCGAACCGCATACGGAAGTGATGCACGGGGCTGTGATTCCAACAGTTCATTAAGTTCTCTCAATTCCTGTTCCGAAAGCGGTTTGCCATCATATTGGGCAATCCATTCGTAAGCGGTCACTTTGTTGACCTTTTGCTGAAGTTGTTGTGCCCGGAGGAGGTCTTGTGATGCGCCAAGGCTGTCCGCGCAGCTCCTTCTCGCCAGCGCGCGGTTTCGGTAGAACGTCGGCTGATCCGGCGTGAGCACGATGGCCGAGTCGTAGTAGTGCAGCGCCTCCCGGCATTGCTGCAAGGCCATTGAGGTTAATCCCAGGTAGTGCAGCACAGCGGACTTGCTGTCTTTCTGCATGGTGAATACATTGGAAACCCCGCCGGTGTACCTGTTCATTTCAAAATACACCGTGGTTGTTTCGCCAGGTGCAAGCGACATTAATTTCAGGAAGTCCTCCTTGGCAGGCTGATAGAATCCTTTCTGATACCTGAGAGCGGCACGAGAAAAGAGGGCCTCATAGTGTTCTGGGTGCATGCTGAGATACACATTGTAGTCCGTCAATGCCTCGTCGGTCTTACCCAGTCGTTCCCGCACCAATGCACGTCCCCGATAAGCCTCCTTCAGACTTGCATCTGCCGCGAGACAGCGGTCGTACAGTTCCAGGGCCTTTTCGTACTGGTGATTCTCCAGGGCGGCGTCAGCCATTTCGAGCATCCGCGAGGGCGACTGTGCAGAAAGAGTGCCCGATAACAGGATCGACAACAAAAGCATCGCGTGCCGATACATACTTATTTTTTCAGGCCTGCCCAATAGAGATTGAATTCGAGGGGATTGCCAGCGGCAAACTCGTCAGCTTCGAGATCCTCAAATATCTGCTCGTCAAAATCCAATTCGCGGACTACCGGCGATTCACCTTTTACCAGGGTGATCTCCACTCCTTTATAAAATATGGGATCGACTCTGACCAGAACCGTTGCGCCGTCGATTTCTTTTTTGAAATATTGGTGGACGATGTTCTTTCCCTGTCCCATATGATGGAAGATTTAATGCACCTGCCGTTCCCGGAAAGGGTCACCACCGGACGACTTGCGTTGGAGCGTCTAAGGTACGAAGATGCGGAGGAAATTTTCTTTTCCTATGCCAGTAAGCCTGAGGTAACACGCTTTGTGAGTTGGCCAACGCACCGGACCATAGAAGACACAAGGGGATTCTTGCGCTACGCGGTGGCAGGCTGGAGTGCAGGTACCGACTATTCTTATTCTATTCGCACGCTGGACCATGGGCGTTTGATCGGGTCTATAGGATTCATGAACGAAGGTGGGCGGTTGCAGTTTGGTTATGCACTCAGTCCCACCCAGTGGGGTTTGGGATACGCCACAGAGGCGTGCAGGGCGATGCTGGGGATTGTCACTCAATTCCAGGGTGTCTTCAGGATTCACACTTTTGTTGACGTGGACAACAAGGCATCCGCGCGTGTGCTGGAGAAGTCAGGGTTGGTTCTGGAGGCGAGACTCGACAATTGGTTCCGTTTTGTGAACCAGGGTGGCGCTGCCAGGGATTGTTTGCTTTTCCGATTGCCGCTGCCACATCGCAGCTAATCCCTGCAGTCAGCGGGAGACTTCTTGCAGCAGGCTTTCGATTTCCCGAAGTGAACGATTGTATCTCCGCGACACCTGACGGGAAGAGAACAACAGGAAAAGGTAGCCTAGCGAAAACGCAAGCGTCCAGAAAAAGGGTGACACTACTGTTGACCGGCTCTGAAAGTAGCCAGAAAGGAGTACCACGGTTGCCACGAGCAAAGGGTAGCACAGAAAGAGGTTCACTCGTTGTAGCCGCCTAAAAGTCTTGTGCTGCTGCAAGAAAATTTGTAAGGCAATCGTGTAGGGTTCTCCTGCATGAGGAACTTGAAATTGGAGCACACTCAATACACTCAAGGCGGGGAGCGCAATCAGTAATGAGGTGGTCGCGATGCCGGCTGCCTGGAGCAATGAGGTTTCCAATGTTTCAAACTGCCAAACAATCCATGCTGCGCCCAGCAGGCAGATGGCACTGCCGACCAACTCGGGAATGCGAATCCGGTTGAGCACAGACTTGAACCGATTGGGGACCGGGTCTGTCCTCATGTACGCATAAGGTTCTTTGTTCACCGGGCCTGTGGCCCAGGCGCGTTTAAGATCGTCGATTTCCATGATTATTGATTCTTTTGAATGCGTTGTCTTATTCTCTCACGGATCCTGTTCAGTCGTGTGCCCACGTTCGAAGTGGTTATGCCCATGATTGCTGCGATTTCCTCATAGCTTTTGTCTTCGAGGTAGAGTATCATCAGGGCCTTGTCAAGCAGGTTCAACTGATCAAGTTGATTCTTCAAGACAAACCATGGATCCTCCTGGTCGGACAATTCGTCTGATCGATCGTGCAGGTGGTCATTGAGGGGTACCGTGAAGGCCTTGCGCCGGGTCACTTTGACATGGTACAGAGACACGTTCATTGCCACGCGGTACACCCATGTGCTCAGTGCGGATTGCCCCTTAAAGGAGTCCAATGATCGCCACAACTGCGTGTGAATTTCCTGTATCAGGTCGTTCCTGTCGTCCCGGGAATGGGTGTAGGCAGTTGCAATCTTAAATATCATTGCCGCGTGTGCTTCCAGCGCTTCTTTGAAATTCTGCTTCTTGTCCAAAGTATGGGAGTTGTTGTATTAGTGTACAACCAGCCCTGAAAATCACATCGAGCGATCAGATTTTTTAGCGTCCTGACCCTTAGTGAGTGAAAGGCCAGGACGGAAGCGGCTATTTCACTTCCAGATCATCTTTGCCCGGGAGTTTGGGAAAGGACTGGTGAGGCTCGGTCTGGTACCAGTAGACCACCGAGGCCACATCGTCCTGGAGCGGGAGATACCGGCCGTCGTTGCGCCAGCCGAGCAACTGGATGGTCACGCGCAAATCCTTCTCAAAACGAATGGGGTCAGTAATGTGCCAGCGATACATGCCAAAGCGTTGCATGATGTCATAATGCCCGTCACCACGGATCACCTGATGAAGTCCCGCATAGGGTGTACAGAATTCTGTATACTCAGTGCGTTCAACGCCGGCCGCATTTTTCTGGCGCGTATCAAAGTCATAGGAGCCACAAAAGTAGTCTTCGGTTCCTGTGCCGCAGATTGTCGGAAACTTGTCGTCGCCATCCATGAAGAATTTGATTTCACCCTCGCCCCACCAGCCATTCTCGTGCGATTCATAGGCGATATAGGTGCCCACGTACTGGCCCTTGCCCTTGATTTGATCGACCAGCGTGTAGTCCTGCTTGTAAGGCACACGTTCGACACGCCTGAATTGGGCATGGAAATAGGCCGCGTCAGCAGGTATCTCGGTTAATGCGTAGTCGATCTGGTAATAGAGTATCATGTCCTTGTCGTCGATATTTTCCATGGTGATGCGGCACTTTTTGCGGAAGGGCATGATCCAATAGCAATTGAAAGCACTGCCCGGATTCACAGTCACCGGGAGGCTGTTAAGCGGTGCATAACGGCCCCAGCCCATGCCAAAGAAATCACCGACAGGTGTTTCGATGCTGGGGGTCGTCTCATCGTCCCAATAGAACCGCAAGATGCTGTTACGCCAATTTCCGGTTGGGGTCATCCAGATGTGTTGAATCGCACCGGGGCCATCTATTTCTGCGAGGGTGAAGGTTGTCTTTGATTTGATGCGCACACTGGGACTCACTTTCCAGGTTTGTCCAAGATCACGAGCCGCATTGGCGCCTGTGCCGTCGATGGCCATGCCTCCTTTGCCTTTTTCGCCAGTGAAGTTTTCAGGTGAAATGGATCTGGTTTTGGCATTCGACAACCTGAAAAGATTGCCGAGGTTGTTTTCAACACCATTGAATTGCTGTGAGATGCCAGTGAATGGCAGCAACAGCAGGATGTAAAGGATCTTTTTCATTGTCGGTTTCTTTGATATTGGAAGATAAGAAAAGCAGACCGCTGAGGCAATGCTTTTTGCTCGTGGAAGTTGGCTTGCAATGAATAGGTCCCGGAACTATCTTACTGAAAACTCACCAACATGAATCGACGCGATTTCCTTCAAACGATGGGGCTGGCGGCTGCCGGACTGGCAGGAGCACCCAGCGCATTTTCATCATCCGTGCCAGCGCCATGGTTTGATATTTCACTGGCGGAATTCTCTTTTGCCTCTGACTTGTTTACAGGAAAGATGAATCACCTCGACTTTCCAATGATAGCCAGACGGGACTATGGTATAGGCATAGTTGAATATGTGGCGATGTTCTTCAATGGAAAGGAAACAGACCCCGCGTATATTAAGGAACTTAAGAAGCGAGCTGCTGATGCCGGTGTGCGCAATCACCTGATTATGGTGGATGGCGAGAACATTGCAGATCTCGATTCAGGGAAGCGTGCGCATGCGGTGGAAAGTCACTATCACTGGGTGGATGTGGCGAATGAACTGGGTTGTACTTCCATACGGGTTAACCTGGGTGCTTTGGATCAGGAGGGCTCAGCTGAAGAAGTCGGAAAGGCTGCCGTGGAAGGATACAGCAAACTGCTTGAATTCGGCCAAAAGAACAAAATGAACATCATCGTCGAGAACCATATCGGTCATTCGTGCAACGGGCAATGGCTGAGCGGGGTCATGCGCCAGGTTAATCACCCTCGCGCCGGCACCCTGCCGGACTTTGGCAACTTCTGTGTCAGGCGTACCAAACCTGCAACGCAGGACATTGCGGGTTACATGGCCACTACCTGTCTGGAGGAATACGACAAGTACAAAGGGGTTGAGGAACTTATGCCCTATGCGAAGGGTGTAAGTGCCAAGTCGCATCGGTTCACCAGCGACGGCAATGACCAGGATGTTGATTTCTTCAGAATGTTCGACATCATCCGGAAATCAGGATTCAGGGGCATCGTCGGTATAGAGTACGAGGGAGGCATCATGCAGATGGGCGGCAAGACCGGCTATCCCAACAATAGCGAGGGGGTTCGTGCGACGCTCAGTTTGCTGGAGAAGATACGCAACGCAGGATAGCAAAATCACTCTTCGTAAAAGTCTCTCAGTGCACCAAAGTAGGTGTCATTCCAGCCTTCAACAATGTCGTTGTAGTCGGACTCGGGAATATTGGTGTGACGCAGTTCAACGGAGGTACCCTTTTCGTGCGCGTGCAGTTTGATGGTGACGATTGAAGGCTCGGGCTGCTCACCGAAATACCATTGTTGAACAATCTTCTTGCCTGCCTCAAATTCGAGGTTCTTGCCCACAATGCTCCCTTCCCACAGGGAGAACTCGCTCCCGGGTTCTGTTGACATGACTGCCTCTTCTCCTGTCCACAGTTGCAACGTCAACGGATGGGTCAGAGCAAGGTATACTTCGCCCGGCGCAGCGGCAATCGTGTAGTATTTCTTGAAGTCTTTCATTGCCTAAATAAAGCCAGAAATAGCCGTTTTTCATCGTTTTTTCGCGATTGGGACGCGGCGACCTTGTAATTTTGAGATTGATTCCAACCCTCGGCACAGGTGGGGTGTCTAATCGTCAAAAACCAACCTAATCATGAAATTTCAGAGCATATTCCTGGCAATGGCTTTCGTCGTGGTGCTGGCTTCCTGCCGGCAGGATGAGTTCCAGAAGGGAACAGTTGACAACCTGAGTCCTTTCGCCAAGTCATATCTGGGCCTGCGCAACAATTCAAGTGCACAGGGCCTGGCCGGTTCTTCAACCACCATGAATAAGAGCTACAGTGATGCCATGGTCGTATCGGGGGCCATGCCACCCAGCGGTTCTGTCACAAAATCAGACACAACGATCGTGGATGTGCCGTGGTACAACTGCGCCACGCAGACGGACATTAAAAACAATGACGGATCCATTACCATGATCACCGACTACGGCGATGGATGCATGAATGGAAGTGGAGAATACCGATATATGATGTGGGGCAAGAGTATCTACACCTATTTCAACTCGTACACCAAGAAGGGCTCTGTGGTGACCTATGAATACCGGTCCAAGAGCAAAACAATCAATATGGGCGGGCGCTACTACTATGGTCAGGACAGTACATCGTGG
>JAIBBB010000361.1 GCA_019694905.1 Cyclobacteriaceae bacterium | reverse complement strand
TGCACATTGGCTCGCAATCGCGACACGTCCGACTCATGATAAACCAGCGCCGCGTAAGCCTTCTTTTCGTCGCGGCCGGCGCGGCCCGCCTCCTGGAAATAGGATTCGAGATTTTCAGGAAGATCCATATGCACAACCACCCGCACGTTCGGCTTGTCAATACCCATACCGAAAGCGTTGGTGGCGACCATGACGCGCTTTTCATCATCTATCCATTGCTGCTGCCTGACGGCCCGCTGGGCGTGATCGAGTCCGCCGTGATAGAAAGTGGCTGAGATCTTTTCCCGTTCCAGCCATTTACTGAGCTCCACCGTACTCTTTCTGGATCGCACATAGACAATCCCGGGCCCGGGTACCTTGCGGAGAATCTCCAGCAGCTTGCCTTCCTTGTTCTCCGTCTTCCTCACCACGAGGGACAGGTTTGTCCGGGCAAAACTTCGTTGCAGTATCGCGGGTGTCCGAAGGTGAAGTTTCGTGACAATATCATCCTTCACTTCCGGCGTAGCGGTCGCCGTGAGCGCCAGAAACTGCAGATCCGGTTTGATCTCGCGTAAGTCGGCCAGCAACAAATACGGCGGCCGGAAATCATACCCCCATTGGCTGATACAATGTGCTTCGTCAACCGCCACAAAGGAGACATTCATGCGGCGAAAACGTTCAACAAAAATCTCTGTCTTTAGTCGTTCCGGCGAAACGTACAGAAACTTGTACTTTCCGAACACTGCATTATCGAGCACGATGTCGATCTCGTGGTGACTCATGCCGGAGTGAACGGCCAGCGCCTCCACGCCTTTCTGCCGCAACTGGTGAACCTGGTCCTGCATAAGCGCAATGAGCGGGCTCACCACAACAGTAAGACCTTCTAAGATAAGTCCAGGGACCTGGTAACAGGCTGATTTACCTCCTCCGGTGGGCAACAGGGCCAGGGTGTCCCGGCGATCCAGCACGGCCTGAACAATCTCCCGCTGCAAGGGCCGGAAATGGTCGTGGCCCCAATATTTCTTCAGTATGGTTTCGGGAGTCGTGCCGGACATTGCGTTTGGGCGTTTACCACTTCAGCTCCCGTTTCTGCAGGAAGCTCTCAATTCCCTTCCTGCAGTCGTCCGTTTCGCGAGCCTCGGCATTTCTGCGTGCCGCCAATTCAAGAGCTTCCGCCAACGGCAAGCCCTGCACCTGGTCGATCAACGATTTCGTGGCGGCGAGCGACTGGCCGGAGGCCGTATGAACCAACTGCTGCGCCAGGTTGGTGACCTCCGATACAATGGTTGATTTGTCAGCAACCCGCGTGATCATGCCAAGTCCGGCTGCTTCCTGTGCCTCTATCAAACGCCCGCTGAGGAGCAAATCTTTTGCCCTGCCCTCTCCAATTTTCCGGATAAGAAAGGCGGAGACGATGGCGGGAATAAACCCGATACGAACTTCCGTGTATCCAAACTTTGCTTCAGGCACCGCATAGGCGAAGTCGCACACGGTGACCAAACCAGAACCGCCAGCCAGCGCGTGGCCTTCCACCTGGGCAATGATCACCTTGGGCAAGGTGTACATTTTGAGATATAAACTCATCAGGTTGCGAGAGTCGGCCAGGTTCTGATCAAAAGTAAATTGCTGCAATTCCTGGAGGTAAGCCAGGTCCGCCCCTGCACAGAATGCCTCACCCCGCGCGCGGAGTACGATGACCTTCGCCTGTGGATCAGCGGCAGCCTGGTCAAACGCACTTTTCAAGCCATCAACCATCTCGAGGTTAAGGGCGTTTCGCTTCTCAGGCCGGTTGAGCGTGATGTAGCCCACCCGATTATCCAATGTGTATTCTATAATCATAGGTACTTAATGAATGCGCCGTCTGTCAGCACCGAATGGCAAGGCTTTCCCAGCCGGGCTGCCTCTTCCCGGATGCGTCGCGCATAGCCTGAAGAATTGCTGCTGTCCAGGACGACATAGTCAAAGGTAACGGTTCGGCTCAACGTTTTGAGTGATTTGACAGCATTGCTGCTGATGACCAGGTAGTGTGAGCGAAAGGCTCCAAGGGGCTGGAATTTTGTTGAATGAATCATCAGTATTTGCCGTGACCCAAAAACAAAAAAGTTCGCGCCCTGGTCATAGTTTGGCTCAACAAAGTCTGCCTGATGCACACCATTTGCCAGGTGGTTGGGCTCCAGGTGGAACTTGATTCCGGCTGGATCGCGGGCGAACGCTGAATCCAGCAGCGTGTACGATTTACCGCCACCCAGCCATTCGATGGCGGTATGCCGGCTCACTTTGTAGACCACAAATTGCCTGTCCTGAACTCCGCTTCGAATTACGGAGTTGGTCAGGAAGACAAGGATAACACCAAAAACAGCATACATCCAGATTGCCTTTCTTGTTGCCAGCAGCCTGTAGATGCACATCAGCAAAGCCCCCATGCAAAAAGCCTGCACCAGGCTGAGTGAGATTGGATAGACGATGCTTGCCGGCAATCGTTCGATCAGGAAGAGCCCCTCGTTCAAAAGAAACACAAAGAACTCAAGCGCCCGGGCCAGCCATTCCGCCAAAAACGGAATCGGACTCATAAGCAACAAGCAGATCCCGCCCAGCAGTATGATCGTGGAGATGGGAATAACAAAAAGGTTGGCCAACAGAAAGTACACGGGGAATTGATGGAAATAGTACAACGTCACCGGCAGCGTGGCCAACTGCGCCGCAACGGATACGCAGGTGATCTGCCAAGTCCAATTCAGCCAGGCCCAGCGTGGTTCCCACAGATTATAGATCGGGCGGTAAAAAAGTACAATGCCAAGCACAGCAAGATACGATAACTGGAAACCGGCGGCGAGTATCAGGTTGGGGTCATAACAGAGTAAGAAGAAGGCGGATGCCGCCAGCGTATTGATAATGGCGGTGGTTCGACCCAGTGGTTTAGCGACCGCGACGAATGAAAACATCGCAACAGCGCGGAGCACAGACGGTGGAAGACCGGTGACAAAGGCATACATCCACAGCACAAGTAGACTCACCAGCGCAATGGTCCAGGGCCCGCCCTGACGTCGCTCCAAAGGTTTCAGAAGCAACAGCAGCACTCCATAAAGAATACTGACATGCATACCCGACACAGCGAGGGCATGCATCGCTCCACCGGCGGCATAGGCTTGTTTTAGTTCGTCGTCAATTCCTTCAGTGACCCCGATCGTAAAGGCTTTGACAATAGCGCGCTCTCTGTCACCGCGAACCAATTCATCGATGGTACGAATGGTCCAGTTGCGGACACGAATAGCATAATAGATGATACTCAAGTCGCCTGAA
>JAIBBB010000126.1 GCA_019694905.1 Cyclobacteriaceae bacterium | reverse complement strand
TGGTCGATCCGTTCTGCCTGTTGTTTCTTTCTGTTGAACCAACTATCAAAAATCTGAAGAAAAATCCATTGGGTCCATCGATAGTATGAAGGGTCGCATGTCTGCACTTCGCGGCTCCAATCATAGCAAAAGCCGATCTTGCCCATCTGACGCTTGAAGTTGCTGATGTTTTGCTGAGTGGATGCGGCAGGATGCACCCCGTGCTCAATCGCATATTGTTCAGCAGGTAAGCCGAAGGCATCGAAGCCCATGGGATGGAGAACATTGAAGCCCTTGATGCGCTTGAAGCGCGCCAGGATATCTGAAGCGATGTAACCCAGGGGATGACCTACATGAAGTCCTGCCCCGGAAGGATAGGGGAACATGTCCAGTACATAGAACTTGGGACGGCTATTGTCATTGGGCACTCTGTAAACTCCATCCTTTTCCCATTTCAGCTGCCATTTTTCCTCAATTCGCTTGATCTCTTCTTTGCTGTAGTCACCCATAACCGTGTTAACTCTATATTTTGAATCTCAAAAGTAAGCCATAAACCATAATCCTGATTATATTTGCGGCCCTAAACATCAAATTGAATGAAGAATGTTTCCCTGATCATCAATGCTGTTTTGTTTGTAGCAGTAGCGGTGCTCTTTTACCTCCATTTTGCTTCTCCGTCAGTGAAAAAGGCGGTGGCCGATCAGGCTGTTACCGACCTCAAGGTGGCTTATGTCAGCACGGATACACTGATCAAATACTTTGAATATGTAAAAGACAACAAAGACATTTTTGAGGCAAAGGGAAAGCGACTTCAGAAGGACCTTAGCAACCGGGCTACTACGCTGCAAAGCGAGATTGAATCGTATCAGCGCAACCGGGCTAATCTCACCATTGGCCAGGCCAACGCGATTGAAGAAGACCTCGGGAAGAAGCAACAAAACCTGCAACTCTTTCAACAGCGCATTGAGCAGGAGTTGATGAACGATCAGGACAAGATGACCCGTGAAATCTACGAGAAACTGACAGGATATCTGAAGACCTATAGTGCCGATAACGGTATCCAGGTCGTGTTCAAGTACGATCAGACCAGCGACATGCTGTACGGGGCGAATGTGCTCGACATCAGCAAGGCCGTGGTTGATGGTATGAACGAGCAATACCGGAAGGACAAAGGAACCACTGTCCCTGCTCCGAAAGACACCACAGCCACCAAAAAGAAATGATGAAAAGCCCCGCCAGCCGGGGCTTTTTTGTAAGCTTTCACTTCTTTCATTAATTTTCTGAATGATCCGGCTTGTATTAAGCAAACTCAACGTCAAAGAGGATGAGGAGAGCAAAGTCCTGCTCATGCTGGGCACAGGCTTCTTTCTTGGCTCTTTCCTGGCGTCCTATCAGGTTGTTGCGGATTCGCTCTTTCTGAGTCGGCTTTCAGGAGAACTGAACAAGGCGTTTCTGGTGGCCGGATTGCTTGGAATCGTTTCGACTGCCTTGTTTTCATGGGCGCAGAATCACATCCGGTTCTCGGTTCTCACGTCGTTGAGCATTATACTGATTGTACTCTTTACGGTCGGGATTTATTCGGCATATCGGTTTGGCCCATCAGAGTACCAGAACTTCATCGTGTTTGGGATGTACTGTATGTCGGGGCCGATGACAGCGGTTTTGTTGCTATGCTATTGGGGAATTTTCGGACGCTTGTTTGACTTTAAGCAGTCCAAAAGAATCATCGGTTGGATTGATACCGGGCAGTTGGTGGCGTCCATCATTGCTTACTTCCTGATTCCATTGACGGCACGCTTTTTTGGTGACACATCGAACTTTCTGCTCATGAGCGCTGGTTCGATTTCGGTGTCGGCCACATTGATCCTGGTGATCTCCCTTAGGTTCACACTCACACGAAACAATCCCTCTGAAGTCGATTCGTCCGTGCGGACAGAGACCAGTTTGAAGAACATGTTGAAAGACCATTATGTGGTGTTGCTGTCTTCTTTCCTGGTGATTTCGATGACCACCTACATCTTTACCCAGTTTGCTTTCCAAAGCCTGATCAATGTTCAGTACCCGAATCCCGGGGACATGACCAATTTCATGGGTTACTTCTACGGTGCAATCTACCTGTTGAGCCTTGTGATGCAGGCCTATATTAATGACAAAATCATCAGCAATTATGGCGTGCGAGTTTCCCTTTTTGTGCTTCCTGCTGTCATCATCATCTTCTCGGTAGGTGCCCTCATTTCAGGTGCCTTCTTTGGAACCTCGCCGATTACATCCCCCTCAACTTTTGTATTTTTCTTTCTCTTTGTTGCACTGACGCGCTTGTTCAATTGGATGTTAAGGGATGCACTGGAGAATCCGGTTTACAAACTCTTGTTCATACCGCTTGATAACCGTCTGCGTTTTGGGATTCAGTCAAAGGTGGAAGGAGTCATCAACGAATCGGGCCGGTTTGCGGCGGGTCTGATGATCTTTGTTTTCTCCTTGAGTTCACTTTTTGAAGTGATCTGGATGCCTGCATTGCTGATTCTTCTGGCTATTGCCTACTTCGTTCTTGTGCGAAAGCTGCACATCGGCTACAGAAACAAGATCAGGGAGAAATTGGAAACCAAGGACTCCACCCAGGAAAAACTGGAGATTGGGTATGGTGCCATTATCAGAAAATTGGAAGGAATGCTGCAACATGTTGACACGTCCAAAGCCGTGTTTTCATTCAGGCTCCTCGAAAAGTTGAATCCTGCTCAGGTGGGGAACTGGGTGAACAGTCTCATGAAAAATGAGTCCGAGGACACGCGCGAGTATGCCCAGAGACGCATGAATGAGATCAAGGGATTGTCAGTATCGGAAAGATATGTAGTTCGCATTGATCGTGATCACGCTCAGATTGCGAGCAAGAATATTCTCTCCAAATCCGATCTTGAACTGGTCTTTCGGAGTGGGGGTGACGTAACCAAGTCCAGGATATCAAGACTGTCTCGTTCCACGGTATCAGAAGACCGGCAGTATGCCGCGGAGCTATTACTGCATTCATCGGCTGATGAGAACGTTTCCATGCTGATCGATTTGCTGAACGACCCGGACGCGAAAGTCAGGAATACCGCGATCAAGACTTCCATCAAGAGATTCAATGACGAGGTTATCTATGCGCTGATAGACAATCTCAACAATCCCCAGTTCAGCAATCAGGCGATGAATGCCCTGGTGCTCATAGGCGGCAGAGCCTTGCAACATCTGGAAAACGCATTCTACAGGACGGGGCAGAGTACCCAGACATTAATCAGGATTGTGCGGATCCTCGGAAGAATAGGAGGGCAGCGGGCCAAAGATCTTCTCTGGGGCAAGATTGACTACCATGACAAGGTGGTAGTTTCGCAGGTGCTGTTGTCTTTGGGCGAATGCGGATTCAAGGCTGGGATCTCTCAGATCACCCGCATCAAATATGCAATTGAGTCAGACGTGGCCGACATCAGCTGGAACCTGAATGCAATACAGGAAATCGGAAGTGCGGGCAGGGCTGGAGATTTGAAAGAAGCGTTGCGATACGAGAATCAGAATGACATCGAACACATCTACATGTTGCTCGCGATGTTGTACGATACACGATCCATTCAGCTTGTAAAGGAAAACATCGAGTCCGGCACCACGGAGGGATCAACCTATGCGGTTGAATTGCTGGATGTGTTTCTCTCTGAACAACTAAAGCAAAGGGTCATTCCGGTGCTCGATGACCTGACAGACGCTGAGAAGATTAACCGCCTGGAGGTGTTGTACCCCCGCATCAGGCTCGATGAAAAGCTCATACTCAAGTTCCTGCTAAACCGTGACCTGACACAATCCAACCGTTGGTCCAAGGCCTGTGTCCTTCACCAGATCGGATTTCTGCGGGTGGCTGAATTCAAACTGGATCTGATCGCCCAATTGTTTAATCCCGATCCATTGATCCAGGAAGTCGCTGCGTGGGCACTCTTTCAAATTGAACCTGAGTGGTACCACGAGAACGTCCTGCGACTATCAGAAGAAAATCAAGACGCCCTTAATGAAGTAATCCGAAGTGGGAAGAGCAGCAAATTGATGCGGTTTGAAGTGATCCGTTTCTTCTCTTCTTCCAGAGTCTTTACCGGCATTCCAGGCATAACCTTGTCGTTCCTGGCTGATATCGCCGAGGAAGTGCGGATTGCTCAACAGCAGACGCTGGTGCTCGACAAGCAAATGAATCAGAACTTTTACATGCTCTATGAGGGCTCAGCGGCTTATTATGCCAAAGGCTCTTTCAAGGGCAACTTTGAGAGAGGTGACTTTATAGGGGAGATGTTATCGGCACCGGGACATGCCAATCTGCACATGATAATGGCCTCGGACGATGTTATATTGCTGAAAATCAACAAGGAACAGTACTATGAACTGCTCTCTGACAATGTGAAGCTGGCAGAGCGGATTTTGGAATATTTGTAGAAACAGGTAATTTGGTAGGATTTTTTGAACTGAGTACTGCGCCACACGATAATGTGGCTTGAGTTTTTTAGAATTGCCTATAAAGTTATCATTTATGACTTTTGGCTTAAATTGTTATTTTACAGACTATTTTAGGTCTAAATGCTGAATGCCCCCCTCCAGATTAGCGATGCTGCTGACCAGCAGTCCGACTGGCTTGATGCTGGTCCGGAATCTGTGGGGACCAATCCATTCCCGGGGCTGCGTCCGTTTACCCTGGACGAGTGCCATCTTTACTTTGGACGCGAAGGGCAGGTAGACGAGTTGCTTTTCAAGATTTCCAAGAACCGGTCAGTCACCGTACTTGGTTACTCCGGCAGCGGTAAGTCAAGCCTCATGCTGTGCGGCCTTGTACCCGTCCTTTACGGTGGTTTCATGACAGAGACGGGCCCGAACTGGCAGGTAATCACGACCAGGCCGGGGGTGCGCCCCCTTGATAATCTGACTCAGGCGGTGGTCAGCCATTTGTCTCAATATGAACATCTTACACCCGAAGACGAGCAGATCCAAAGGGCGGTAGTTGGTTCCGTGCTTCGCAGTAGCTCCGAGGGACTTCTGGAAGTAGCCCGATACATCCAGCGAAGGACCAACGAGAACGTGTTCTTCATGGTTGACCAGTTTGAGGAGATTTTCAGATACAAATATTCAGATGGGGATCGATCAGTAAATGAAGCGCATGCCTATGTGAACCTGTTTCTGACGGCCCTGAGACAGAAGGAAGTACCTGTATACGCTTCCTTCAGTATGCGTTCGGACTTTATTGGTGAATCCAGCAGCTTCCCTGGGCTTGCTGAAATGATCAATGCCAGCAACTACCTGATCCCGCAGATGACGCGGGAACAACGTAGAATGGCCATTGAAGGTCCCGTGGCAGTCAGCGGTGGTCGTATAGCGCCGAGATTGGTAAAGCGCTTGCTTAGCGATATGGGCGATCACCAGGATCAGCTGCCTATTTTGCAGCATGCCCTCATGCGTACATGGGATTATTGGGTGGCCAACCATGAGCCTGGAGAGCCCATGGATATTCGCCATTACAATGCCATTGGAAAAGTAGGACAAGCCTTGTCGCTGCACGCCAATGAGGCATTTGAAGAATTGTCCAGTCGTGAAAAGGAGATCGCTGAGATTCTGTTTAAGAGCATCACCGAAAGAAACCGGGAGAACAAAGGCATTCGCCGTGCCATCAAGGTATCAACGGTAGCCGAACTAGCTGAGGCAAGTGAGAACGACGTGATCAAGGTAATTGATCATTTCAGGAGGCCTGGTCGTTCATTCATTATGCCAGGCGCACACGTCGCAATCACCGGGAACTCTACCATCGAGTTGTCCCACGAAAGTTTGATGCGTATCTGGGTGCGCCTGACCGGTTGGGTAGGTGAAGAATTCGAATCAGCCCAGATGTACCTGCGGATTTCTGAAGCTGCCGCCATGTACCAGATTGGACGTACAGGCCTTTGGAGACCTCCGGATTTGCAGCTTGCACTCAACTGGCAAAAGAAACAGAAGCCGACGAGAACCTGGGCACAGCGCTATGACCCGGCTTTTGAACGAGCCATTGTCTTTCTGGACACGAGCCGGATTACCTATGAAGCAGAATTGCGCAATCAGGAGATGCTGCAGCGACGGATGCTTCGTCGCGCACGTGTCACCAATATCATCCTGAGTTTTGCATTCCTGATCGCGATGCTCTTCCTGTTCTACGGATTTGTGCAGAATATCAATGCCAAGCGGGAAGCAGAAAATGCCCGTCTTGCTGAGAAGGAGGCTATCAAATCTGCCCAGGAAGCCGATAACCAGCGTAAAATTGCTGAACGCAAGACCAAAGAGGTAGAACAACAAAACGCCACTATCCGCCAGCAGCAGGAAGAACTAAAGAAGACACTGGTACAACTTTCTGCAGCCCTGAAAGAGGCTGAAGTGCAGAAGAACCTGGCCCTTTCCAATGAAAAACTGGCTAACGTTCAGCGCGACAGTGCCAGAGCTGCCACACTCGAAGCGAGACGGCAGTTTGACCGTGCAGAAAAGGAATTCGAGAAGGCCAACCGACTTTTGTACCTGTCAGTCGCACAATCTCTTGAAGCAAAGTCTGTGACCATGGACGACCCGGAGCTCTCTGGACTGCTGTCCATGCAGGGATATTTGTTCCATGCAAAGTATGATGGAAAGCAATATGACCCTTATGTTTTCAGGGGCCTCTATTACGCGTTGACCAAACTCAAGCATGACAATTATAACGCAGTGTTTGTGCCGGAAAACCTGAGAAACAAGATGTATGGCCTGGCTGTGTCACAGACTTCTTCCAGATTTTACACAACAGGTAATGACGGCCGTATTTTTGGTGGAGACTACACGCAATTGAAGGTAGACGCTCCGATGGCCTCCAATCGCTTCCCGAACCGCGTGCTGGCTGTGAGCAGTGACGACCGATACCTTGTTAATGGGAGTGACTCCTCATATGTCCAGATTTATTCAATGACGAACCCAGGTACACCTGTGTTGGCGCTTGGGCATAGGGCCGCCGTGACGGATTTGCATTTCCTCCCAGGCAGCCACCAGTTCCTGAGCGTTTCCAGCGACCTGACTGTCAGACTGACCGATGCCGAAAGCGGCAAAGGCAAGCAGATACTCAAACTGCCCTATGACCTGAAGTCCATCGATGTAACCCGCGATGGCAAATGGATGGCAGGCGCATCATCAACCGGAAAGTTGATTCTCGTTTCATTAGTTGATTATACAGTCCGGATATTGAAGGACGATGCACCGCAGCGCTTCCTTTCAGTGGCATTTCATCCTACCAGACCTCTGGTTGCAGTAGGTACTGAACTGTTGAATGACAAAGGGCTTCCTTACAGAGGCACAGTGAGAATCTACAACTACGAGACCGACAAACTTTACAAGGAATTGCCGGGCCACAGGGCCGGCGTGTCAGACATTGAGTTCAGTCCGGATGGCTTGCTGCTCGCCAGCGCTGGTCTTGACCGCAAGATGCAGATGTGGGTGGTAGACCACGAAGATGATCTGCCGGTTGAGATGGACAACAACAATGGTTACGTGTGGCGCTTAGGATTCTCAAAGGACGCGAACTATCTGGTAGCCTCATGTAATAATGGAGAGATCAGGGTGTATCCAACAAACCCGGATATGCTTGCGGAACAGGTTTGTCCTGAACTCAAGCGGAATATGTCTCCGGAAGAGTGGCAGATTTATGTGGGTAATGGCATTACCTACGAAGCAACCTGCAAAAGTTTGTTAATTAAAGACTTCTGAACCGAATGAAGCCTTTACTGCTGCTGGTCTGCCTGTGTTTTGGCCTGTTGGTTTCATGGGACGCACAAAGTCAGGTTCAATCCGGTCAGGGAATAACCGACTGCGATCAGAAACTGGAATTGGCAACTTCAGAATTCAACGCCGGTCATTTTTTCGGCCTCCCATCCATACTGAAAGACTGCCTGAACGGGTCTTTGTCAACTGAACAGACCATAAGAGCCAATTTGCTGTTGTGTCAGGCCTATCTGGTAATGGATGACCCACTGGCTGCCGAAGCCAGTTACCTGCGTCTGTTGAAAGCAGATCCCGAATATGTTGCCACTCCGGAAAAGGACCCTATTGAAGTCGTTTATCTGAGCAAAAAGTTCACCTCCAGGCCAATCTTTACACCGCACTACGGGATTGGAGTGAATCTGTCGCTTTATCGCAGCATCTACGAGATCAATCCCTTTTCACTGGGTGGCGCAACTACCCGTCGAACCAGTAGATTGGGCGTCCAGGCACTGGCAGGAGTGGAGTGGAATCCTACCGACTTTTTCAGCGTGGGAGCTGAAGCGATACTGGCAACTGGTGGATTCAAAACGATCACTCACAAGATATCTGATGCCGATGATTTTGTTGGCATTGAAAAGCAAACCTGGCTTAACGTTCCTCTTTATCTGAAGTACCAGAAGCCACTCGGCAAAATCAGACCCTATGGTTATGCAGGTATGTCATTGAATCTGCTATTTCGTTCCACCATGTCTTCCATGGAATTTCGTAATAACTCGTCCAGCGACCCAACATTTTCTGGTGTGGGCATCACCACGGGCTCTGATAAGTCAGTGCTTTATCAGCGACGGCTACTTACCCGGTCCGTTTTGATCGGTGGAGGGGTAAAGTACAAGGTGGGTGTGAATTTTCTGTATGTCGACGTAAGGTACTCAATGGGCCTCAACAACCTGACCAGACCAGAAACACTGTACTACGATTCTTCAGATGGGACTACCTTGTCCAGCTTGGTGACAAGTTATGAGTTCATTGGTAACTTCTTCAGGTTGGACAACATGTATCTGTCGGTTGGTTATGTCATGCCGGTTTACGACCCAAGAAAGATCAAGACCTCATCTGGGTGGAAGCTTTTTAAATGGAAACGCGATGCAGAAAAGAAATAACCTCTTTGCTGCATTCGCCTTTTTGATGGTTCTAGGGCTCGGAGCCTGTGATTCGAATACATCGATCAATCCTCCAGCCGATGACTATTTCCTAAAGTACTTTGGGCATGACGGTAACCAGACAGGAAGAGATCTGGTGGTCAATGCAGATGGTACCTACACACTCCTTGGAACAACAACGTCCCTCGACAGCGGCACACAGATTTATCTTGTGCGTGCAGATAACCGGGGAAATGTGATTTGGGAGAAGTCCTTTGGTGGCCTTCATGATGATGAGGCAGTTGATATCGAGCCAACTTCGAATGGTTATGTAACCGTAAACAACCTCAAGGATGCGAGCGGGCATTACTATATCCGGATTTCATTATGGTCGCAGAGTGGTATTGAGACCAATTTTGCTGAATACAAAGTCAAGGCCAATTATGATGCCAGGGCTTCAGCCGTAACGCCCACGTCAAATGGTTTTCTTGTAGCGGGTTCGACCACTGATGTATCCCTTAAGCCTGATGGTCCACTCGGAACCACTGATATCATGGATGCACTGTCACTGAAGTACGATCAAACCCTGGTCAAGGATCTCAGCTATTATGACGCCCTTGGTTACTCAGACTCAGATGCATCCACCAGAATTTTCGAATCACCGATCCCTGGCAAATTCTACTGTTTCGGTTACACGGATGGCTTCAGCAACGCGAGCAACTCCTCGCTGGAGTTCTGGAGCGCGGAATTTGACAATAACGGATTCCAAAACTCTGAGCACTATGGCACTTTGAATGATGAATACCTGGGGGCTGCTGTTTTTGCGTCCAAAGTGGAAGCAGAAGTTGGTTATATCATGGTCGGTCCCTCAGAAAACGCTGTGGGAGATATTGATTTCTATATTGAAAAGCTAACGCAGGACCTCAGTCCCAGTGGGCTGTTTCCCGGGAGGCTCATGTCCCTATCTCTCGGCAAGTACTCAAGTATGACCCAACTTGGTCATGCCGCTGCCGCTCAGACTTCTGCGGGTGAGTACCTGGTTTCCGGTAACAGCGTCAGCAATCCGCTCAACGGAAGCGATATCTTTCTTTGGAAGGTTGGAATAAACGGTATCCCAACTTGGAAATCACCCATATTGTTTGGTGGTGCAGGAGATGATACTTGTGGCAATGTAGTGGAACTCCCGGATGGCAGAATTGTGCTGGTTGGAACCATGAGCGTGGGGAAGGACAACCAGACCAAAATGGTCCTGATCAAGTTGAATAGCAACGGTCTATTCAAGTAATGATATTGCGGGCAGGTGAGTCATGGCAGTACGCGCAAAAATCCCTATTTTCGGGTTTTTGGAACGACAGAGGTTACTTTTTAGTCTCTTAGACCATAGATATCTTGTATTTAGGCCCAAATACCCCCTATGCCGTTAACCCTAGCTGTCGCTGACGTTCGCCCTAAGCTTATGGCCAATAGAGGGAACGTCGTCAAGGGATTTCGGCCTTCTTTCAGGTTTTTTTTCTTTGCCATGGCATTCTTGCTATGGGGTGCCGATGCCTTGTCTCAGGCAGTCATTCGAACAAATGCTTCCGGAAACTGGTCCAATGCTGCCACCTGGGTAGTTGTTTCAGGTACAGACGCTGATGGTATCCCGGACGCTGATGATGACGTCATCATCAGGGGAGCAGCAGTTGTTACGGTTGACGTGAACTCCTTTGCCAATAGCGTTCAGGTGGGCGGAACCAACGGATTTCCTCTCAACGGATCAGGCGTTCTGACGTTTGCCGCCGGTGGTGTAACTCTTAGCGTCACAGGTGGCGTTACTGTGGGTGGATTTAACAACACTGTACGCAATGGAACAATCAATTTTGTTTCAGGAGCCAATCTCGTAGCATCATCACTGACGTTCGGCAATCCGGGACCTACGCCAAGTACCAACAATACAATTGATATGACAGCCGGA
>JAIBBB010000360.1 GCA_019694905.1 Cyclobacteriaceae bacterium | reverse complement strand
ATGTGGTTTGTTACTCATGGAACCAAGATAGATTTCATCCAACTGAAATGAAAATAGAACAAGCTATTCCTCCGCGCGAAATGATTTACATCGGCGGGTAAACAATCGAGCACGGCTGGCACTATCTTTAGCTCTCTTAAAAACAATGTCATGAAATACTCCGGGAATACCCTATTGATTTTTCTTGTACTTCTGTCGATGGGCGCAATGGCTCAGGACCACAAAGGCGCAACTTCTCTGGAAGGCCGCTGGGACCTGCTCATCAAGACACCTGGACGGACCAGTCCCTCCTGGCTGGAAGTAAGGCATTCTGGTTTCAAGACGTTGGTAGGCAGGTTTGTGTATGCGTTTGGGAGCGCCCGTCCAGTATCCAAAGTAACATTTGACAACGGTAAGTTCAGCTTCACAATACCACAGCAGTGGGAGCAAGGGCCATTTGACATGACCTTGGTTGGGCAAATCGAGGGCGACAGTTTGAAAGGTACATTACTGTATCCGGACGGGAAGGTATTCAACTGGTCCGGAGGTCGTACGCCGGCCCTGCGCAGGCCGCAACCAAACTGGGGTAGCCCGGTTGCACTTTTCAATGGGAAGGACCTGAAGGGCTGGCACGCCGAGGGGAACAATCAGTGGCTCGCCGAGAATGGCGTTTTGCGCAGTCCCAAGTCGGGCTCCAACCTGCTGACAGACGAAGTATTCGACGACTTCAAGCTTCATCTGGAATTCAGGTATCCGCAAGGATCCAATAGCGGCGTCTATCTGAGAGGTCGGTATGAGGTGCAGATCACTGACAGCAAAGGGCTTGCTCCGATGGACGATCAATTCAGCGGAATCTATGGATTCCTTTCTCCAAGCGAGAACACCGCCAAAGAGCCGGGTGAATGGCAATCTTTCGACATCACACTTGTCGGCCGCATGGTAACTGTGGTTGCCAATGGCGTTACGGTAATTTCCAATCAGGAGATTCCGGGAATCACGGGTGGCGCCATCAACAGCAGAGAAGGAGAACCCGGTCCCATCCTGTTTCAGGGCGACCATGGTCCCATCGAATTCAGGAACATCACGCTGGCAAAGCCTGTGCGCTGATCGCTTCGAAAGCAATCATTCAAAGATTAATTGTTTCAGGCTGCTGCTGAGTCAGCCATGCGATGGTATTTGCTTCTGTACTCAGCGGGGGTCAGACCGGTTATTTTCCTGAAGATCGTTCGAAAAGCCTTTGTGTCGGAGTAGCCCACTTCATACATTACTTCGTTGATATTGAGCATGGTGGTCTCAAAGCTCCGCTTTGCCGCCTCTACTTTTACCCTTTGGATATACTCGAGGACCGAATTCTGAGTTGCCTTCTTGAATCGGCGTTCAAAGCTTCTTCTGCCCAATGAAACTTTGCTGGCCAGTTCATCGACAGAAATCCGTTCCGTGACGTGCTGCTCGATGAGGTCCTGTGCACGCCGGATCGGTTCGTCGCGGTGGTTCTTTTGTCCTCTGAATACCGTGAATGGAAATTGGCTGCTGCGGTTGATATCCACGGCGAAATACTTGGAAGCCAGAATTGCTGTTTCACGGTCTGTGTACTTCTCGGCCAGGTGCAATAAAAGGTTCCAGTAGCTAAGGGCACCGCCGCTGCTGAATAGGCGGCTTTCCTCCGTGATGATATTTCCGTCTACAACTTCCACCTGTGGGTACATCTGGCGCAACTGGTCCGCATAACCCCAATGGGTAGAGCAACGTTTTCCGTCCACCAATCCGGTTTCGGCCAGAAGAAAGGCGCCGACACACAACGAGGCGATGTCCGCACCGCCTTTGTATTGCTGGATGATCCACGGAACGAGTTCACGGTTGAGTTCGACAGCCGTCTTCATGTCATTGAACAGCGCGGGAATGATGACCAGGTCGCTTTGTCCGCTGTCGGCAAGCAACCTGTCGGCCCGAACAGTGATCATTCCATTTTCGAGGATCGTTTCAGAAGCTGCAGCCACCAACTGCACGTTGAAGGGAGCGGGCATGGCCGCCGCAGTGCGGAACTGATTAATGGCTGTGAAGAGATACCGCGGATCTACAATGGATTGCATCACAGAAGAGCGGGGGACCAGGATGCTGATGGTAATCATGGAGACAAGTTAATAAAACTGCCCCACGAATCAGGTTTTGCTGCTGAATTTGGTGAGTTCGCGGACCATGAGCTCATTGATAAGTTGCACTGCCTTGCGCCAGGAGTTCAGGCGAGGGTCAGTGGCATTGGTGCGATGGGGAACTACTTTCAGCACTTCGCGCACTTTGCCGTGCAGCAGGTCGGCCAGGTGTACGAGAGGAATCCGCGTGATCATGGCGGCCGGATTGTGAAAACGGCTGGCGAAACAAGGCGAGGAATCATCCTCCCATGCGTAGAGAATAATGTACTGTCGGACGGCTGGCTGGTAGTAGATTTCCAGTTCCTCCTTCAGTTTGCCAGTGCAATGAAGCGGGATGGTGCCAATGTGTTCCACATAGCCAAGCGTTCCAAGCAAGTTGGCATAGAGATCGTGCACCCACCAGTAGCCTGGAGATTCAGTTGGACAGGGTAGGGTAGACAGTCTCACGAGCGGAGAGTCGCAATTGTTGTGCCATCCATGCTATGAGATGGATGTTCCTGTTAATTTGCGGGAAATTGCCATGGAGATTGCATCCCTTGCCGTAATCAAAAAGGAGTTACTTCAGCGCTCCCCTGATGAGCTGGCCGCCATTTGTCTGCGGCTGGGGCGTTTCAAGAAGGAAAACAAGGAGCTGCTTGACTATTTGCTGTTCATGGCAGAGGACGAGTCAGCCTATGTGCGCTCGGCTTGCGAGGAGATGTCTGCCTCATTCGAAGATTTGCCCGCCGCGAATGTGTACCTGACCCGGAAGATCCTTCGCCGCATCCTGCGGACAACGAATCGCCGGATTCGATACTCACTGGAAAAGCGAACCGAGCTGGAACTTAGGCTTCACTATTGCCGTCTGTTCCAGCGACTTGACCTGAAACTGGAGACTGGTACTGTGCTGTACAACCTGTACGCAGGTCAACTGATCAAAATTGAGAAGCTCTGCGCAGAACTTCCGGAAGATTTGCAGACCGATTACCGCGGTGACATCGACCAGCTTATGGCATAAATGCTATCGGAATTTCGTGCTTCCCCGGGATTGCAAACGTGGGATATTTTAATTCTCTTGCAAGGTACTTTGGGGCCAAAATCCCTCAGTTAACCCGTAAGACTACATGTTGACCCCCTTTTTCAGGCGAATTGCCGGTCTTTTCGTTTGGCTCCTGATTTTCTTCGGTGCCCAGAATGCCTTTGGGCAGTTC
>JAIBBB010000359.1 GCA_019694905.1 Cyclobacteriaceae bacterium | reverse complement strand
AGACTTTCTACAACGTCACCAGCACGCTTCAGCGGGAGGAGGAGCGACTGCGCGACAAAATCCAGACACTTGACTTGCAGTCGCTGCGGGAATCGCGTTATGGTGCTGTCGCAAATCCTGACCTCACGAGAGAATATCAGCAGGAATTGACGGATGCCAATGAGCGCTACGCACTACTGCAGGACTCCATACGCCAGAATTTACCTGGGTACTACCAGATGAAGTACAACAAGACGCTGGTCACTCCTGTCGACATTCGCCGGGATATTCTCGCCGTCGAGCCGAACACAGCCTTGTTGCAGTTCACGATGGGCGACAGCGCAGTGTATGGCCATGTGTTGACCAGCACCACCAGCTTTACTTTCAGGGTGGAACGGTCCCCGTTGATCCGTAGTCACATCCTCGCTTTCCGCAACCAGGTCAAGTTGATGATGGAAGAGGAATTATATGCCAATGCTTCGTGGCTCTATGACCAATTGTTGCGGCCGGCAGAGTCGTTCTGGCGCAGCAGCAAGACACCTATCAAAAGACTGATCATCATTCCCGACCAGATTCTGTGTTACCTGCCATTCGAAGCGCTCATCCGGACTGCCGGAACGAGGCAATTTCTCGTGACAGAACTGGATATCTCTGACGCCTACTCAGCCACCTTGCTATGGCAGAAGTACAAGGAGAGAAGCATGACGGTTTCATCGGGTGCATTCATAGGACTGGCCCCGGCTTTTTCAGCGTCGGATAGTCGCACGGTCAGCCACACCCGCGATGACGGTGGCGGTGAGCGCAGTCAGCAATTTCAGTTTCAGCCCCTCGACGGCAATCGCACGGAAGTCAGCGTAATCGGTCAGAATCTGACCAGACGCAACGTGCGCAGCACGGTGCTTGAAGGCGAAGAAGCTACGGAAGCTTCTTTCCGCAAGTTGAACTTGCGCAGCTACGAATATATCCACCTGGCGACGCACAGTTTTGTTGACATGGACAACCCGCAGCGCTCCGGGGTGGCATTCGCGCGCAATGCTTCGGCCAGGGGTGCCGACGATATTTTGTTCACCCGCGAAGTTTACGAAATGCAATTGAATGCGCGTCTCGTTTGTCTGTCGTCCTGCGAGAGCGGACTCGGCAAGTTATATCGCGGTGAAGGCATGATTGGCCTGGCCCAGGCCTTCCTGTTTGCCGGAGCGCGCAACCTGGCAGTGTCGTTGTGGAAGGTGGATGACTCCGCCACCCGTGACCTCATGATTGATTTTTACAAACGCCTCCCCGCGGCCAGTCTCTCCAACGGTTTGGCAGTAGCGAAGCGCAACATGGCAAAGTCGAAGGACTACCGTCATCCTTACTACTGGGCGTCGTTTGTGTTGATTGGCCTGTAGGGTTGCATATGGGTGTAGACCGGTTGACGTCCCAATCTTGCATGTAAGTGGTGGATAGTAGATAGATGGCAGCGTCCTGAATAGGGTTGACGGTTCACGCTGTGCCAGTTTTTCTGTGCGTTGAAATGTTGGGATTTCGTCTTGAGTCGGTTAACCATGCCGGTGAATTGCCGTATACATTCAGAACCTATCGCCTGACACATGATCAAAAACTACCTCCTCGTTGCCCTCCGCAGCCTGCGCCGCAACAAGCTGCATGCTACCATCAACATTGCGGGTCTGGCCATCGGCATGACATGCTGTATCCTCATCGCGTTATATGTGCAATTCGAACTGGGCTATGACCGACAGAACAAGAATGCCGACAACATCTACCGTCTCACAGTGGATCTCGAGGCCAACAATTGGGCGATCTCCGCTTTTCCGCTGGGAGCACTGCTGAAGGACAATTTTCCGGAAGTGCAGGCGTACACACGCTTCAAGCCGACCGAAGCCTTTCTTCAAAACGCCGCTTCTCCCACGTTGATTAAAAACAAGGAGAAGGTATTCTACGCCGACTCCTCGGTCTTTGATGTCATGGATATCGAACTCATCAAAGGTGACCCCAGACAGGCGCTGGCCAATATCAATTCAATCGTCCTCACTGAAGAAAAAGCGCGCACCTATTTTGGAGACCAGGATCCCATGGGTAAGACCCTGACCATGCTCAGCGACAAGAAGGAATATGTGGTCACGGGCATTTTCAAACCGCTCCCCTCCAACTCGCACGTGCACATGAACATCATGGTCTCATCAGACAACTTCGAGCCCATGAGGCCCAACTCCCCTGAGGGCTGGAACTACCTGACCAATCACTATACCTATGTAGTGCTCCCCAGCGGGACAGATTATCTCAGTCTTGAGAAGAAGATCTCGGCATTTCTTGACAAATTCACCGAGCGCAAGCCCGAGGATCCGGCTAATGTGATCCACCTGCAGCCCTTGACTTCCATTCACCTGTACTCCAACCTGGGTCTGGAGGTAGAGGCGAATGGCAACGTCTCCACCGTTTACACGCTGGCGGCGATCGCCTTCTTCATTCTGATCATTGCCTGCATCAACTTCATGAACCTCGCCACCGCGCAATCGATGCGCCGGGCTAAAGAGGTGGGCATTCGCAAAGTAGTCGGCAGCCGTCGCACCCAGCTGGTCTTTCAGTTTCTGAGCGAGTCAGTTGTGATCAGCATCTTCGCACTTGTCCTGGCTGTCGGTTTGCTCGCACTCGCTGTACCTCAATTTAATGAGATGTCCGGGAAGGTGATTGACATCAATCCTCTGGAGAACGGCTGGGTGCTGCTCTTCTTTGGTGGAATCACCTTGTTTGTGGGGATTCTTGCCGGTGTTTATCCCGCTTTCTTCCTGTCGCGGTTCAGTCCCGTGCTGGTACTCAAGGGAAAGTTCGTCGGCAATCGCAGCGGTCAGCTGCTGCGCAAGGCGCTTGTTGTCTTTCAGTTTGCCATCGCCTTCATCATCATGGTGGGGACTTACATCGTGTACTTTCAGCTCGACTTCATGCTCAAGAAGGACATGGGCTTCGACCGGGAGCAGGTGATGGTGATTACGATGCCGCGCGACAGCATTGGTGACCGGTCGATCAAGAATGAGTTGGCGCGCCTGTCGGGTGTGGCAAGTGTGACCCGCTTCAATGAGATCCCGGGAAGGATGGTTCGCACGAGCGGATTCTGGTATGAAGGCATTGAGGACCTGAAGGCGGAGAATCTGTACAACTTCAGTGGCGATGCGGACCTGTTACATACATTGGGAATGAAGATGAAGGCAGGCACCTACTTTGCGGACGACAATTTCAAAAAGGTACCTGAATTTGTGATCAATGAAACGGCGGTTAAGCACTTTGGCTGGAAGCTGGATGAGGCGGTGGGGAAACTGATGGATTTCGGTGGGCGTTCAGCCACACCGGGTCGGGT
>JAIBBB010000125.1 GCA_019694905.1 Cyclobacteriaceae bacterium | reverse complement strand
GGTTTTGGTCGTTATCGTCATTAAGGAAAGTGCTGCCATTAAAGCTTCCGACAAAATACTGAGTACCACTGCCTCCATTCGGAGCGCCAGGATTTACACTTACAAGCGATACACATTTCTCCTTCCCGTCCTTAGTAGTCATATAGAGAAGGTCCGGACACTCCCATACGCCACCGTGTGCGCCAGCTTCCTTTCCAAACTCACCGGCCTTCTTCCAGTCGAGCAAATTGGCAGAAACATAAAACTCAACATGATCCTTCACCGCCAACGTCATCACCCAATGTCCATTGTGCTGATCCCAGGTAACTTTTGGGTCCCTGAAATCTTTCATATTACCAGGATTGGGGAGAATTGGGTTAGCCTTGTACTTGTTCCAGCTCATTCCACCATCCAAACTGTACGCGAGCCCCTGAGACTGATAATCAGCACCGCCAGCCCGCTCCCGGTCCATATTGTGATAGGTATAGACAAGAATTAAGGGTGGATTCGCCTCTGTGCCCAAACCACTGGAATTCTGTTTGTCGAAAACGGCACTTCCTGAGAAAATATAACCCAAAGAATCGGGAGACAAAGCGATTGGCAACTGCTCCCAATGGATCAAATCACTGCTGACTGCGTGTCCCCAATGCATAGGGCCCCAGACCGGCTTCTCAGGATTATGCTGAAAAAAAAGATGGTACCTGCCACCAAACCATATCAATCCATTTGGATCATTGGTCCAATTTCGTATCGGGCTAAAATGGAACTGAGGTCTGTACCTCTCAGTCATCGGTGAAGGTCCATCACCCGTCCTAAGCCTGGTGTTGCATGAAACAGCAACCAATGCAAGAACAATCAAAAGCAATCTAAAACTCATTCCACTATAATCTTTATCGTTTCCCTCCTGCCGTCAAGTACAATATTGAGGAAGTACATCCCTGGTGCAATGCCATCCGGAATGCGCATCAGGGACCCTGTTGCTTCAATTGCATACCGTCTGCCAACAAAGTCACTGAGATGAATCTCAGCGGCCGGACTTGTTGCCCGAAGAGCGACTTCCTGACCCCTCATCACTGGATTGGGAAAGACAGAACAAGCTGTGCTCTCACCTTTAACACCGGTCACCACCGTAGGCGGTCTTTCCATTTCGGCAGCAGTAACACCCCAAATTGACTTCAACGGCCAGGCCTGCAACTCCAAAACTTCCACATCGCCCGCCTGAGAGAAGAGGCTGATCATGGTTTCATTGACGTTGGTAAAAGCAAGTGAACTGATTGAAACCTTATAATCATTGGCAAAAACCTCTACTGACGATTGGTCAACAAAGATGTGCAAGTCCAACGTGCTGTCTGGCTTCAACATCAATGGCGCTTTAGATTCGCGACTGAACCCTCCGTAAGAAAAATGCGTCGAAGGCCTGGTCAAAGAGAGATTTGAGGTCTTCGCCGAGTAACTGACCACAACTTTTTGCCCGTTTGATTCCGCTAAATTCAGGCCAAACACCTGATCAACCCGCTTCACTTTGAATTTCACCTTCAACTCATACACATTCCAGAGCGGAGAAAAATCAATTTGCTGCACGCCACTGACCGAAAATCCGGCTTTTGCGAATTCCGTCAGACGAATCTTTTCGAATTCCTGAATGGGCTTCTGAACAAGTTCATATCCCAGCGATTCCTTTAGCAGACCGAGTTCGCGCGGAATACTTTCAAAGCCCTGCCATGGCGAAGTAGGGACGTATTTGGCATATGTCCAGTTACCCATCCATGCCAACCATATTCTTCTGGCATCGTCCCCATCATAATTTCTGAATGACTTGGCTGCGTAAAAATCTGATCCCCAGTCAGCCCAGTTAGCCATCTCAACCTTTGTATCGTAAAGTACATCAGAGAATACTATTTGATCAATCAGGGTATGACCCCACGATCCTGTCGCAGCGTCGGTGATTTCGATATTCGCTGTCTTCCCCTTTGCGTTTGAAACATCAACTCCAACCCATCTAAGCATTTCCTGATTTACCGGACTTGTTGCATATGTGATCTCCTTTCCATCAACAATAACGGATAGTTTAGTACTACTACTGGCTCCACCTCCAACAAGAAAATTGATAAATCGCTTTGTAATTGTAAATGGTGAAGACGTCAGCTTTCCTGTGGTGGCATCCCCGCCATGATATGAATTGGCATAACCGTTGCCAATGAATCCAGAAACAGTTTGCTGATTCGGTAACGACTCCTGTGCTGGCTGAGTGCCAAACGCGTCTCCCTGAACAGTCCAGCCATCGAAGGAGGTCTCAAAATCCTCAAAGATTTCTCCACTGACATTTTTTCCCGTCATGAGGTTATCTTCGGGATCAAGGGTAAATTGATGGCCGTCGAATGAGCCAACCCAGAATTGCATTCGGTTTGGCCCCATACCACATGTCATCACCCACTTTTTGTTGGTCTCAATCCCATTCACGCTCAGCTCAAAAAGGTCAGGTACTTCCCACACTTCTTTCCTGGCGCCACGCCCAACGTAAGTACTCTCATAATTCCACAACTTCAAATCGGCTGATGAATAAATCTCGATGGCACGATCAACCGGCTTGCTTACTACCATGATCCATTTGGAGGTTTCCTTGTGCCAGAACACCTGTGGATCCCTGAAGTCATGACTGGTGCTGTTAATGACTGGATTACCACTGTAATAATCGAAGGAACCGTAGGTGAGGCTGGATGATATCGCTTGACGCTGAATACCTGTTGCATTCTCGTGCAGCGTATAGGCAGCCACCATTGGAACAATACCATTCAAACCAAATCCGGAAGTATTGCTGGTGTCAACAACAACGGAACCACTCCAATTGCCAAATCCATTGGGCGTACCATTCAATGCATTTTTGTTTATCTCTTCCCAATAAACAAGGTCGGTGGATCGCAGGTGTCCCCACCAGAAAAGGTGGTATTTACCAGCATATTTAATTGGACCATTTGGGTCCCCCATAAAGCCTGAGCTTGGCGAAACATGGAATTGAGGCCGATACATCTCCGCGTAAACCTTGATCTGAGCTGCCAGGTCAGTTGTCAGAAAAACCAGATAAAGGCAGAGAAGGATATATTTCATACAATTTTTCCTGAGGCCACACCAATGCAACACAAATTAAAAAAAGGGCAGTACAATCACTTGTACTGCCCCCAAACCATCTTATTTAACCAAATACTCAAGTATGTTTTTCGTCAACGTCTTAATGTTGTCATTGTTCGGCTTACCACCTACATACCAGTCATACGTTCCAGCAAGCACGGTTACAACCTTTCCTTTTGATCCGGACGCAGGCCATTCGAGCATCAAGCCCTCATTTCCGCCACAATTCTCTATCATTAGTGATGCACCAGTCATGGTCAAAAAGGCCTGTTTGCGAGTTGCCAGCGGGTCAGTGTCACCATTAGGTGCCCAGGGTCCGAAGTTCAGGTTGTATTGATCCGAGCGGTTCTTTTTCTCCGTTCCTGACTCAAGCATGATAAAGAAGGGCGCTGCGCAATTAGCGTCAGTTGAGGTAATGATGTTCTTGAACAACGGACTTGTCACATCCTTTACCCAACGCACACCCCACGCACCGCTTGTTGCACCAGCATCCACTGCGACACCGCCAAATGAATTGTTGGGTGCATAATCAGGAGATGAAACAGCTCCAATTTCATCAACAATTGAACCTGCAAAATTACCAAGGAAGATATTGCCTCCTGCCTGGTAGTACGCTTTGATCGCATTGGCAAAATTAGTTGCCACCGTAGCACAAGGCGTATCGAAACCTACACCGGTCTCAAGCAACAAACAGTGCTTTGAATTATTCGGGAATTGGGCAACTTCACCGCCCCACCAGCCACCATCATATTGAATCCAGATCGCATTGAATTTTGAAAGATCGGCTCCACCAGCTACATCTTCAAAGGAAAGGTAAGTCACTGTTCTTGCAGCTGATGCATAGGTAGTAGCAAACCATGAAGCAGCGGTTTGATCATCGTTGAGGTCAAAATCAGAGCCATCCAGGGCATCCCACGCCGCATTTGTATTGGCCGCAGCCATGCCAATAAAGGCAACAGATTTTATCACCTCACTTGTCACTGTAACAGTATATGTTGATTTAATAGTACCAGACCTGTCCGTTACCGTATAAGCCACAGGCGTGGTAAAATTCTGTGCCTTGCCAGATTCAGGTGACACAGTAGCCCCGGTAGAAACGACGATTGTCGGCGTCACGCTGGTAAGATCCTTACCCGGAGCCAGTTCAAGGGTTACTGTTTTGGCAGCTTCATTGATGGTAGCATTCGTTCCATCCGCAGAGAAGCTAATTAGAAATGCATCGCCAGGCGCTATCTTTTCGTCCTTGCACGAATACATTTGAGTCGCCAATAGCACTATCACCGATAGTGATATCAGACTGAGGATTTGCTTTTTCATGTTTAATTTGATTTAGGTAAGTTGTTTTCTTTGATTGCTAATTGTTTTAATGGTATCCTTCGTTTTGGGTATACTTTCCGTTGCTCAGATTGATTTGTTGCTGTGGAATAGGAAGATATTCATGAGTACCCTTTACAAAATGACCGTCTTTCAGGTACTCACGCTTGCTCTTTTCCTTCAAGAAATAATTCGTGACAACTTCTTCCGCAATACCCCAACGCACGAGGTCAAAAAACCGGACACCCTCCATCGACAGTTCCAGTCTTCTTTCCCAGCGAAGTGCTTCACGTGCAGTTTCCAGCGTCCATCCTGCAGCATCATAAAGACCTACCTTGTAGTTTGACAGTGCCACACCATTGGCATCGTGCAGAAGGGTGGTGCTGTTCTTTGCACGCTCCCTGATTCTGTTGATGAGGATTCTGGCCTCATCAAGCTGACCCAGTTCAATCAGGGCTTCTGCCTTCCACAACAAGACATCAGCAAACCGGATGAGTATGGTATTTTTCGAACTGGCCATAAAAGGAGGAAGTCGTTCGAAGCAGGTACAATTGGGAGAAACATTCTCCTTCAGTGACGAATAAGGACCGTAAATTCCCGGCTGCCGGGCCCATTCCTGTTCCGTATAGACAATAGATGTCTCATATTTCCATGGCTTGCCTGGTTGCGCTACGGTGTGGTCCAGCCGGGGATCGACATAGTCTGTCGCCAGATTGAGGTCCGTATCGTTAAAAGTGCCAAACAGTGGAAAGCCACTCTGGTCGGTCTTGAATGCGTTGACCAGATTTTGGCTCGGGATGTGAAACCAGCAACAGCCGAACTCCGCGCTCATCGGGTTGCTTAACATCGCTGAATAGTCAATATTTCCAGTCGTAGTACCGTCATCATGCGAGCGCTGAATAGCCCAGACCGACTCAGGCCCATTTTCATGCTCCCAGAGAAATGGATAAGCAAAATCACCAGCGAGCGAATATTTCCCAGAGGCTATCACTTCATCAACAAGTGAGACTACCTCCTGTAGTTTGACCTTGTCAATGTTGACTACCTGATGAGATTCATCCTGCTCGTATGCCTGGTAAAGCAACGCTTTCGCGAGATAGGCCTTGGCTGTGAACTTTCCAGGTCTTCCGACGTCTGCCTGGTTGGCCGGCAAGCCGTCAACTGCCACCCTGAACTCATTTACAATCTTCGTCCAGAGTTCCTGGCTGGTAAATTGCCGGTTATCTGTTTTTTCAATATCAGAAGGGGTGGCCATTTCATCTATCCACGGAATCCGGTTGTACAGTATCTTCAAATCGAAGTAGTAATGCCCGCGCAGAAAGTGCATCTCTGCAATTCGCTCAGCTTTCTTTGCATACGCCGTCTCATCTATTACCTGCAATCTCCTGAGCGCATTGTTTACCCGCGAAATGCTGGTATACTGTCTCTCCCACTTTTTGTTGTTCAAGTCTCCCAGAACAGACGGCGCATACGCGCTCATATCCGGCTGCAGCGTTGAGAAAATCTCCATGGCATTATAGATAGCGATGTCCGCCGGTCCATCACCACCTTTGTAGGCATCACCACCACGCAGGTCACCCCATGGCCACAACATGTTTGGCACCGAATAGTGGTCATTGCCCAGCATGGCGTAGGCAGATATCACCAGGCCATCAATATTCTCAGGCGAATTGAGCGCTGAGTCTGATATTACACCCTGGGGTGATACTTCCAGAAAATTGTTACACGAGATTGTAAGCAAACTCGCCAGTGTGAGCGCTTTGAAACTCTTTCTTAATTTCATCATAACAACTTCAATTGATGGTTAGAAACTTACGTTAAGCCCACAGGTAACAATCGCCGGAATCGGAAACGCGTAGTTGGGATTTTCCGGATCAGGTGCCGTATAATGCTTGCTCTTGAATGTGAACAGGTTCTGACCTTGCAAATAGACCCGTGCCCCTGTAGTCTTCAGCCTTTTGTTTATGCTTTCAGGCAATCGATAGCTGACCTGCACATTACGCAACTTCATGTACGAGGCATTCTCAATAAAGTAGGTTGATACCCTTCCTTCATTGTTTGAATCAATGATGGTCAGCCGGGGAATGGTTGAAGAAGTGTTTTGTGGTGACCATGCATTGAGCGTGCGGGTACCCCAGTTAGTGCCAGGCCAAAGGGAGGCAAAATCAGTGTAGGTCTTGTAAGCATTGTAATACTGAATTCCTGTTACCCCCTGGAAGAAGACGGAGAATGAAAAGTTCTTATAACTCGCGTTTATGTTCAATCCATATGAAAAACCGGGATCAGCAGTACCGATGAAGGACTGGTCATTGTTGTCAATGATCCCATTGTTATCCAGGTCCTTGTACCGTATCCGGCCAATACCCTTACCCGGCTGCGTAGCATGAGCGCTCACTTCGTCTGCGTTCTGAAACAAGCCGTCGGCTACATACCCATACATTGAATTAATGGAATGACCGATGACTTGACTGCCAACCAGCTGTTTCTTGGCATCATTCGGGATGTTACCGCTGAGTGGCAACCGCACAAACAAATCAGAAGGCATATCAATCACCCGGTTCTTCAGCGTAGCTCCATTTGCGCTGATATCAAATCGCACCGGCCCCACCTGATCCTGATAGGTGATAACCATCTCCAAACCGGAGTTCCTTACGGTTCCACCATTGACGTATTGCCCGCTGGCCTCCCCCACCGTTGCCAAAAGAGTCCTGAAGTAGAGTATGTCTTTTGTCTGCTTTTGGAAATAGTCTATTGAACCAGAGAATTTCTTTATGACATAATCAAGCCCTATGTCAGTCTGCGTGGTTGTCTCCCATTTCAAATTATCGTTGCCTTGCTGGTTGACGATATATCCGGAAGGCAATTGCCCTTGATCTGCGCCAAAGATGTCATAGGCGGTGCCCAACGCCGGACGATATGCCGGTGGGCTGGGATTATCCCAGATCGGGTCCTCCTTGCCATAGACTGCGCGATAGGTATTATAGGCCGCGAGCGGGTCAATTTCCTGATTGCCATTTTGGCCCCAGCTGGCCCTGAGTTTCAAATCCGTATCCACACCCACGAGGGGCTTGAGAAATTTCTCTTCACTAATCCTCCATCCCACAGAAGCGGCAGGAAAATTACCGTACCGGTTATTCCTTCCGAAACGGGATGAACCATCCCGACGAAGAGTGAACGAGGCCAGGTACTTGTCTGCAAAAGAGTAGTTGAGTTTTCCAAAAAAGGACATCAATGACCACTTTGTGCCACCTCCTGCATTCAACTGCGTATTTGCTCCGTTGCTGAGGTAGGCATAGTCAAGACCCTCACTAATGAAGTTTTCACGTGACGCACTTAACCACTCTTCAGTATTTGTAATTTGTTCAGAGCCCGCGAGCACATCTACCTTGTGTTCTTTGAGGTTAAAACCATACGTCATCGTGTTAGACCAGACAATATTGCCTTTGACGTTTGAGGATGTGGTGAGCTTGTTGTCAGGCTCTGACAAAAAGCCCGAAACATATTTCTTCAGGATTCCCCTTGAATAGTATAAACTATAGTCAATACCCAGGCTCGACTTAAGGGTAAGATTCCTGATCGGATTAACAGCCAGGTAGGCATTCCCGAATGCACGCGCGTACTGATAGTGGTTCTGTTTGTTATCCTGAATTAATCGAACCGGGTTCTGGCGGTCAGTCATACCGGAAACCGGTCCCCCCCAGCCTCCATCAATTGTATGAACGGGTACGACAGGCTGTTGTACCAGGGATGTAAACAGCACGTCACCCGCATTGATTTGCACGTCCTTTTGCAAAGTCAATTGAAAATTCTCTCCGACGGTTACTTTGCCATTCAGTAGTTTATAGTCCGAATTAAAACGGGTATTGACTCTGCTAAAATGTGTTTCCTTGATAATGCCCTTGTTGTCAAATAATCCAACTGAGAAGAACATATTGCCATTCTCGCCGCCCTTTGAAAGGTTGACATTATAAGATTGGGTCATTGATGCCTGAGATATCTCATTAAACCAGCGAGTGTCAGCGGGAAGCATTGTCTTACCCGCGTCCAGATATTCATTCGTGGTGATCGACCCAAGAACAGGATTGGCAAAGTCATTATTCCATACGTACTTATAGATAGGGCTGGTCGGATTGAGATTAGCATTAACGGAGGCTTGCCAAAATACCAGACCCCGGTGGTAAGCATCCAACGGATCAAGCTTTGAGGTGTAGAATTGGGTAGACCAGTTTGAATCCACCGTCAGCTTGACTCCGGAAGCATTTGCCCTTTTCGTGGTAACGATGATAACACCATTGGCGGCACGAGCACCATATATACTTGCAGATGCTGCGTCCTTAAGAACCTGCACGGACTCGATGTCCGCCGGATTCAGTTCATGCATACCTGATTTGGTTGGAATTCCATCAATTACATATAAGGGGTCATTATTGTTGAGGGTGCCATTCCCCCGGATTCTGACAACCGCAGGAGATGAAGGCGACCCGTCAGTGATAATAGACACGCCAGGGAGACGGCCCTGCATGTTCTTCATGATATTACCAAACGGCATATCCTTTACCTGCTTCATTTCAAGAACACCCACAGCGCCAGTGATATCCTTCTTCTTCTCTGAAGTATACCCCACTACGATTACCTCGTCCAATTGTGTAGCATCAGGCGACAGCGCTACGTCAATGATTGTTTGTGTGCCCACTACTACTTGTTGCGGCAGATACCCGACGAATGAGAACATCAATGCATCATTGGAACCGGCATTTAATACGAAGTCGCCGTTACCATCCGTAGTCGTGCCTAGCGTTGTGCCGATGATCACAATATTCACCCCAGGCAGACCCTCTTTGGTTGCGCTATCCGTAACCCTGCCCTTGATTGCTGCTTGCTGTCCTATGGCAACAAAGCAGACAGAGAATACAAGAAACGTGAGTAGTGACAACTTCTTCATCTTACGTGTCATTGTTTGGAGTTTAATTTCGATTGCAAACCACTGGCTAATACCGCCGCGGAAAGGTCCCCGGACGGACGATCCTGCCATTGACTGGTGTCAATGCTTTCAAGGGACTTCCCTCTTGTTTCCGGCATGACCTTCCACACGAATAAGAGCTGAAGCACCATCATGATCATGAAGAACAGAAAGGATGCTCCTCCGCCCCATGCTTCACTTAGGTAAGGGAATGAAAAAGCTACAACCGCCGCCATCAACCAGTGCATGAAACTGCCCAGCGATTGCCCCTTTGCCCTGACCTGATTGGGGAATATTTCTGAGATGAATACCCAGATCACTGCGCCCTGGGAAACAGCAAAGAAGGCGATGAATATCAACAGGCAAACAGGAACCCAATAGCTGTTGAAATCGGACAGATAAAAAGCTCTTGAAACCAATCCCAGCGTAATGACCATTCCTATTGATCCAACAAAAAGCAGTTTCCTTCTTCCGGCATGATCGATAAGGGTAAGCGCCAGCATCGTGAAGATCAGATTCACCAGGCCGATACCTGCGGTAGACAGCAAAGCGGATTCCCGACCAAGCCCCGCCATTTCAAAAATTCTCGGCGCGTAGTATATGATCGCATTTATTCCTGAGGCCTGGTTGAAGAATGCAATAAGAATGGCCAGCCACACAGAGGCACGATGGCGCTTTGCAAAAAGGCTAGTACCACCGGTGGTCTCTTCTTTTGCAGCAAGGATCGATTTTACTTCTGCACTTGCAGTTGCCGGATTGATTTTGTTAAAAATGATTGCTGCCTCCTCTGCGTCATGACTGTGCGAAATCAGCCACCTAGGGCTTTCGGGAACGAACAATATGGCCACAAGGAAAATGGTGGATGGTATTGCCTGTACCCCCAACATCAACCGCCACGGCGTCTCCCCCACGTCCTGCAGCAAATAGTTGGACATGTACGCCACCAATATCCCGAGGACTACATTGAACTGAAATACGGCCACAAGCCTGCCCCGGTAAGAAGCCGGCGAAAGTTCACTGATGTAGAGTGGCGCCGTCACGGAGGAGCATCCAACCCCCAGTCCGCCAACGAAGCGAAAAATCAGGAATGTCAGCCAGTCGGCAGCCAGTGCAGATCCAACTGCTGAAACCAGAAAAATGACGGCGATCCAGAAGAGTGTCTTCTTCCGTCCAATCCTGTCCGTTGGAATGTTTCCAAAAAGAGCACCGATGACCGTACCGATCAGCGCCATGGACACCGTCAGGCCGTGTTCAAAGGAAGTGAGTTCCCAAAGATCTTGAATGTCCTGTTCTGCACCCGAAATGACAGCTGTGTCCAATCCGAATAAAAAACCACCAAGGGCAATCGTCAAGGTCCAGGTGAGTACGCGGGCAATGTTCATCTTCTGAAAAAATTGATGACCAAAACTATTTTGACCCCTAAAGAATCAGGGGCAAAAGGGTATCAACTTTCTGCAGAATCAGTCCAAGGCTGACTTTTCAATAAATTTCTAGCAAACGATTGCGGAATGAGACTTTCGGGAAGTGATTTTTCTTCATCCAACGACTTCGCAGAAGTGCAAAATCATATCAAAAGGCGAAAAATCGATCAAATCGGGCCGTTTTGGGCCTGCTTGAATTCTTTGGGGGTAAGGTTAAACTTTGACTTGAAGGTCTTGGAGAAGTAATTGGGGGTTGAAAAGCCCACGTCAGTGGCAATCTCAGCAACACTTTTCTGAGTATTCAAGAGC
>JAIBBB010000358.1 GCA_019694905.1 Cyclobacteriaceae bacterium | reverse complement strand
TGGCCTTTGAAGATTGTGGGCTGAATGTAGTAGCCGTGCTCAAGTCCGGAGTTCAGGTTGGCAGGGCCGCCGCCGGTGAGTACCTGGGCGCCTTCATCTTTGCCGATCTTCATGTAGGACAGGATCTTCTCGTACTGGTCGTTGGAAGCCTGCGCACCCATCATCGTGTCTGATGCGAGCGGGTTGCCCACTTTGATCGCCTGGGTGCGTTTGATGACGCGTTCCATGAATCTGTCATAAATGGAATCATGCACAAGTATCCGCGAAGGGCAGGTGCAAACTTCACCCTGGTTGAGGGCAAACATGACCGCACCCTCAACGCATTTGTCAAAGAAGGCATCGTCTTCATCGGCAATGCTCGGCATGAAGATGTTGGGCGACTTGCCACCGAGTTCCATGGTCACCGGGATGAGGTTTTCGCTGGCGTACTGCATGATCAGTCTGCCAGTGGTGGTTTCTCCGGTGAAAGCAACCTTGGCTACGCGGGGAGAGGTGGCGAGGGGCTTGCCTGCCTCCACACCAAAGCCTGTCACGACGTTTAGCACGCCTGCGGGCAGGATGTCCTGGATAAGTTCCATGAGCACCATGATGCTGGTAGGTGTCTGTTCGGCGGGTTTCACCACCACCGTGCAGCCGGCAGCGAGCGCGGGAGCAATTTTCCAGCTGGCCATCAACAACGGGAAATTCCAGGGGATGATCTGACCTACTACACCCAGGGGTTCCTGCAGGTTGATGCTGATGGTATATTCATCGTGTTCTGACATCGTGCTCTCGTCGGAACGGATAGCACCTGCGAAGTAGCGGAAGTGGTCAATGCTCAGGGGCAGGTCGGCGGCGCGGGTTTCGCGGATGGCCTTGCCATTGTCGACCGTCTCCACCCGGGCAAGCAACTCCAGGTTCTGCTCCATGCGCACGGCAATGGCGAGGAGCACGCGTGCCCTCTCTTGCGCAGAGGTTTTGGACCACGCACCGAAAGCCTTGTGGGCGGCATCCAGGGCCTTGTCGATGTCTTCCTTGTTGCCGCGGGCGGCCTTCGTAAAGACCTTGCCATCGATGGGCGAAATGTTGTCGAAGTACTCACCGCTGGCGGGAGCTACCCACTGGCCGCCAATGAAGTGGTTGTACTTTTCTTTGAATGCAGGCCGCGCTACCGCCTTTTCCTGTTCTAAAGTTGCTGTTGCCATGTGAAATGGGTTTAGTGTTGTTCATCAAAGTTGATTTCTAAACAGCTTTGCGGATGGACTGCCAGTCTCATTCGATGGACTCCTGGTCGCATTTCAACCGATTGCAGAATTTTTTTACCTTTATTTATACATGGCCAGACCAGGCAAGCTGCTGCAAACCGTACCGCTCCGCGATGAGCAATCGCTTTTCACCCTGGTGGAAAACCGATCTGCCTTTACGATGGAGCGCTGCGAACTCAACGTCTTTGAGACCCACCGCCGGGCCGAAAAGGTCAACCTGGTCTTTGACGACCTGGTCCTCACCAGCATGCTCCGGGGCAAGAAAGTCATGCACCTTTTTGGCAAGGATGGCTTTGAATATCTCCCGGGAGAATCGGTCATCGTACCTCCCCATGAGGTGATGCGCATCGATTTTCCGGAAGCCCACCTGGAGAACCCTACCCAGTGCATAGCATTGGCTATTTCCGCCGAACAGATTCAGGAGACCGTCAATTTGCTCAATGAGCGTTTCCCGCGTGTCGATAGTCCGGGGGGCTGGGAAGTGGACAGTCAGATGTTTCACCTGGTCAACAACCAGGACCTCGCCGATATCATCAACAGGATCGTACGCATTGGCATCAAGGACCAGACCCGGGAAAAGGATGTGCTGGCCGGCCTCGCCCTTCGGGAGCTGCTTGTGAGGCTGATGCAGACACAGGCGCGTGAGTTGATTGAAAGGAATTATACCCAACTCGCCACCGGCAACCGGTTTGCGCATGTTGTTCAGTACATCAAGGAAAACCTGCGCGAGCGCATCAACCTCGACACGCTGCATGAAAAGGCGTGCATGAGCCGCGCCAACTTTTTCAGAAAATTCAAAGAGATGTATGGCATCTCACCCGGCGACTACATCGTGCAGGAGCGCATCCGCTGGGCGAAGGAATATCTCAAGAATCCTTATGCATCGATCACCGATGTTTGCTTCAGGTCCGGCTTCCAGAACCTGCACCATTTCATACGCACCTTCCGCCGGGTGACCGGCGTAACACCGAGTGCGTTTAGGGAGCGGGGGTAGGCGGGTGGTGATTGGTCCTCATCCCCGGCCCTTCTCCATGCTGGAGAAGGGTGACTGAATCTGCAGGATGCATCAGTAAGTAAGAGAGTTCGAATTGCTTGACTCAAATCGTCCATCCACAATCTACCATCAACTTTACATACCACTTACCACTTTCTACTTTCCCTCTCCCTCACTCCCTCCCTCCCCCCGACACCATAAGCATCTCCAGTCCTTCTTTCTCCTTCATGGTGACACCCTTGCCCGGTTGGGTGGTAGGTGCCGTGGGGACAGTCGTCAGAACAGGGGCGACGTCGCGGTAAATGACTTTGAATTTTTCGATGATGACGGTGTCGGAAGGCATTTGAAGTCGGACCGTATCGATACGGGTAACGAATTTGTCGATGTAGCGAACAGGTTGTTCTTGTGTATGGCCCAGCCACCAGCCCGCGAACAAGGCAAGCAACACGGACGCCGCCACGCCGTAGAAGGGAACAGGCGTGCGCAGTCCCCTGGGTGAAGACCTGGTGAACGATGGCGAGGGTTGTTGCAAGCGTTCCCACACTGCTGGGTCTGGCTGCAGGTCGACGGAACTGTAATGCTGATGAAGTTGCAACTCAGCTTCGCGCAGTGAAGTGTAGGTTTGCTCGTCAGCAACCTGCGTCAACACCCATTGCCTGTCGGCTTCAGGAAGTTCATCCCAGCTGTAGCGGGTGAGAAGGGTTTCAAGTCTTTCAAGGTGTTCCATAATTACATAGTAGATGAGTCCAGTAGATGTTTATATGCGGCCAGTGATTGTGCGAGACGACTTTTCAGGTTAAAGAGTCGCGATCGCACGGTGCCTTCAGGTATTTGCAAAACTGCAGCAATGTCGGCAACTGGCAATTCAAGGTCATAGCGCATGGAGAGCAGCGCACGTGCTTCTTCACCTTCTTCGGCAAGGATGCGTTCCAGGGCTTGTTCAAATCGGGTGCTGTCGCCGGAGGGATCAGCTTGAATGTGAAGGGTATGTGCATTGACAAGGTCAGGATGTACGGCATTGCTTCGAACCTGCTGGTGGCGCCAGACATTTTTACAATAGTTGTGCGCGGTTGAATAGATCCACGTCGAGAACTTGCGGCTGGCATCAATTCGGTGGGGTTTTTCGACAATCTTCATGAAGAC
>JAIBBB010000124.1 GCA_019694905.1 Cyclobacteriaceae bacterium | reverse complement strand
CAGTGCTTTGCGAATGCCCGCTGCCCGACTTTGACCATCTTTGAGAAAGAAGGTGACAGTCATGGGAACCATAGGAAAAACGCAAGGTGTGACCAGTGAAGTGAGTCCGAGGATGAACGCGAAAATGAGGTAGCCGAGGAGCGATTCATCATCAAGTGCAGATTGGCCTTCCAGAATACTTTTATCGAGCCTGGGACCTTGTGAAACTTCAGCGACTGTCTGGACGATGACTTTGCCAGAATCAGGTGTCACCACAAGGGCCTGCGTTTCTTTCTTTGGCTCCTCAGTTCGCTTGCCCACGGCCTTCACCGACAATTTAAATTCATCGTCAAATGAGATGCAGCGGCCGTCCAGATCGGTGCACACCTGGTAGTTATAGTTTCCGGCGATCGTGGCGCCGCTGGCCAGGATTTTCACTTTTTGCCGGAACTCACCAGTGTGCTTGAAAATCTTGACGTCGCAATCAAAGATCTTGTCGTGCTTGTCCACAGGATTGATGGCTGCAACACCACCTATGAGACGAATGCCTGCATCTGGAAGGAAGTTGAACTCTGTCTTGTTGGGCCCGTCCTCGCAGTTGAATTCTGTGGAATACAGGTACCACTTCTCGTCAATGTTGACAGAAAATATGACCTCGATTTCTTCGCCGACGGCCGGGTCATTTTTGGACAAGTAAACATTCCAGGAAGCAGGCTTGAGAATTTGACCTGATGCCATCAATGGCAAAATGAGAAATGCGATCAGCAAGCGGAGTGACATGGTAACAGTTGTTTGACTAAAACGACCAATCCTGCGGGAAGGTTCGGACGGTCCAAAAGTAATGCTTTGAACGTTAAGGATGAGTAGTTTCAATGGCATCGAGCAAACGGGCCATCAGGATCTCTCGGTCGAACTCCTTCTCTGCGAGTGCGCGGGCATTCTTTCCTGCCTGCTGTCGAAGCGTGGGATCCAGAAAAGGTTGAATGGCCGCAATGAACGAATTCGGATCTGCTGGATTGGCAGCAAATCCACATGCGTGTTGAGTGACAAGGTCTTTGATCCAGCCACCAAAATTGAGCCCGATTACCTTGCCTGCTGCCAGTCCGTCAAACAGCTTGTTCGGTGAGCCGGTTTCGAGTACAGGATGAGGTCGATAGCAGATAAAATGTATGTCGGTGATGCGCATGATCCCTGCCACTTCGTCGCGGTTCAGGAACCCCGTAAAATGTATGTTGACCAGACCCTGCTTTTTGGCCGAGTCTCTGAGCTCCCTTTCCATTGCCCCCTCCCCGCAAATGAGGAATTCAATCTCCAGGTTCTGCGCCTGTGCCAGTTGGGCACACTGGAGCAAATATTCCAACCCATTGGCATAGCCGAGTGCGCCAATGTATGAGACAACCAGTCGGTCCTTCAGACCATAGTGAGCTTCCAGCGCCGCGTCCCTGGGGCCGGGCATGTAAAACGCACAATCACTCATGTTGGGAATAGTGATTATGTTTTTGCGATTCGCATGCTGTGCTACGTATTGTGCAATGGCCGGCGACAGTGCCACAACGATGGCAGCATTCCGATAGACCGTCCTTTCCAGAGTGTAGAGCAAATGCTTGATCCACTTGTTCCTGATAAATCCCAGTTGAATGGGCGCCTCCGGCCAAAGATCGCCTACCTCAAAATAGAAGGGTATCCCAAAGCGTCTTTTCAGATACATACCCACGAGACCAGTCGTTAGAGGCGTGGAGATCACGTAAGCGAGTTGTGCATCCCGGTGCTTTGCGGCAGTGCGGAGCGCTTTCCAGAGGAAGCCGGTGAAAGATTGAATCCGCCTCCAAAAGCTGAAGTGATTGCCATAGGGTACATCCAGGCAGTGTACTTCGATGCCTGGGTCCGGCGGGCCTTGAAGGGACGTTCCGCCAGTAAGCACAACAACATGGTGCCCGCGGGCGGCCATGGCTTTTGCGATGTACCAGGACCGGATGGCACCGCTCATGGCCGGCGTCCGGTAGTGCTGGTGGATCATCAGGATTTTCACGCTGCAAAGAAATGAAATAACCAGAAGGGATGGAGATGATTGTTTGGTTTTGGCCTGTGGGAAGTGAGCAGGAACTGATAAATTTGACGATTCGATAAACCCTTGACCAAATGAGTCTTTCCAAGAGATTTTCAGAACAGGACATGGAACGCATCAAGGCAGCAGTGCACAGCGCCGAGGACAGTATTTCTGGTGAAATCGTACCCGTCTTTGTGGAGAAGAGCGGCTACTATACGATTGCACGGTACCGCGGGGCTTTGCTTGCTTCAGCAATCACATTTCTGGCAGTGATTGTGGTTGACCGATTCGTTCCGGCATTGGCTGTTTATGACCCACTGTTTATTTTCTTCACTGTCCTGCTGGGTGGTATCCTGGGAGCGGTGGTTACTCAGTTTGTTCCTTTGCTGGAAAAGGCATTGGTCAGCCAGGCACACAAAGACCGCTCGACAAGGCAACGCGCTGAGAACGCTTTTCTTGAGGAGGAAGTATTCAACACCAGGCACCGTACAGGTATTATGATTTTTGTCTCCTTCTTTGAACAGGAGGTCATTGTCATGGCCGACCGCGGTATCAGCAAGGTGGTTGAACAAAAAGAGTGGGACAAGCTCGTGCAAGGGATTATCAGCAAGGTAAGATCCGGACAGGTGACAGATGGCATCATTGAAGCGGTAGGACGGTGTGGCGCCATTCTGCTTGAAAAGGGATTTGTGAAAACTCCTGACGACGTCAATGAACTTCGGGATGATCTGCGCATCCAGTAATCATAAACCAATCCCAACATTTGACAATTTGATATGAATTCAATTCGCCGATATATTATTCTCTTTTTCTATGTGTTGCCAGTTATGGCCATTGCCCAACTCAAGGTTCCCGAGTTGTGGGGTCACCGGGTTCATGACGATGCACACATTTTGTCGCAGTCGACGATCGATCAATTGGAGCAGCAGTTAAAGGTGTTTGAAGATTCAACCACCAATCAAATTGCGATCCTGACGATCCCTTCGCTGGAAGGCGAAATCCTTGAGGAGTTTGCAATCAAAGTAGCACATGATGCGTGGAAGCTGGGCCAGAAGGACAAAGACAACGGGGTGCTTTTGCTGATCGCTGTGAATGACCACAAGATGCGGATTGAAGTGGGTCAAGGGCTGGAGGGGCCGCTTCCTGATGTGATTTGCAACAGAATTATCCGTAATGAAATGGCGCCCGCATTTCGAAGAGGTGATTTTGACGGCGGCGTGCAGGCAGCAGTAAATGGAATCACCAAGGCCATTGCGGGTGAGTACAAGAGCGACGGTGATACCGGAAGTGGAACTGAACTATCGGGTAAGGACAAACTCTTTACGGGCGTATTTATCTTTTTGATCCTGGGTGTATTCACCTACATCGCTGCGTTTACACAGGGGTGTGCGGGCTGGGGCTTGTATGCATTTTTGATTCCCTTCTACGCTGTATTTCCCTGGATTGCCATTGGGGTTACGGCGGCTACTGCACTGTTTTTCATATACCTCATCGGCATGCCTGTTCTCAAGGTCATATTGGCCAGAACGCCGTGGGGTAAGGAAATGATGAAGAACATGGCATCGAAAAGTTCCGGGAAGGGAGGAGGATGGTCCTCCGGATCGGGATGGTACGGTGGTGGTTGGGGCGGTGGTGGCGGTTCCAGCTGGGGCGGTGGTGGCGGCTTTTCAGGCGGTGGTGGAAGCTTTGGTGGCGGTGGCTCCAGCGGGAGCTGGTAAAAGATTTCTGCGATTATTCGGTTACGCCTGCCCCATAGCCTATTTTTGAGGCCTGAATTTCCAATCACTCTACCTCACCTATGAAAAGAGATAAAGCAGTCTTTGACCTTATCGAAAAAGAAAAGCAGCGTCAGGAGCACGGCATTGAACTGATTGCTTCTGAAAACTTCACCTCTCCGCAGGTGATGAAAGCCCAGGGATCGGTGCTTACCAACAAGTATGCCGAAGGATTGCCCGGCAAGCGATACTATGGCGGCTGCGAAGTGGTGGATGAGGTAGAGCAATTGGCCATTGACCGAATCAAGGAACTTTTTGGTGCCGAGTGGGCCAATGTGCAGCCACACTCTGGTGCACAGGCCAATGCAGCGGTGATGCTGGCTGTGTTGAAGCCCGGAGACAAGATTCTTGGTTTCAATCTTTCCCATGGAGGACACCTCACCCACGGCTCGCCAGTGAATTTCTCGGGTAAGCTTTATCAGCCGGCTTTCTATGGTGTGGAGGAAGCAACGGGGCTGATTGATTTTGACAAAGTGAAAGAGACAGCCGAACGTGAGAAACCTAAGTTGATTATCTGCGGAGCTTCGGCCTACAGTCGTGATTGGGACTACAAGAAACTTCGCGAGGCTGCCGACAGTGTCGGCGCTTTGCTCATGGCGGATATTTCACACCCGGCAGGGTTGATTGCCCGTGGGCTCTTGCAGGATCCGATGGAACACTGCCACATTGTGACGACTACCACCCACAAGACGCTGCGTGGACCGCGTGGCGGCTTGATCATGATTGGCAAAAACTTTGATAACCCTTTTGGTCTCAAGACGCCTAAAGGAGAATTGCGCAAAATGTCATCTCTTCTGGATTCAGGGGTATTTCCCGGAACGCAAGGCGGCCCGCTGGAGCACGTCATCGCGGCCAAAGCAATTGCCTTTGGCGAAGCACTTTCGGATGAGTACCTCAATTATGTGGTGCAGGTTGCCAAGAATGCCAAGGCCATGGCGGCCGAATTTGTCAAACGCGGCTACAAGATAATCAGCGATGGCACCGACAACCACCTCATGCTGATTGACCTCCGCTCAAAGAATCTTACAGGAAAACTCGCAGAGGAAGCCCTCATCAAAGCGGACATTACAATCAATAAGAATATGGTGCCCTTTGACACCCAATCCCCCATGATCACGTCCGGGATGCGCATTGGAACACCAGCTATAACAACCCGGGGACTTGTAGAGAAAGATGTCATCAGGGTGGTAGACCTAATTGACGAAGCGTTGAAGCGGCCTGAAGACGACAAGCACCTGAAGGCTGTGAAACGTAAAGTGAACGCCATGATGAAGAAGTTTCCCCTGTACGCTTGAGCAGGCTGTATCTGATCCTGCACATTTTTTTGAAGAAACATGAGTGAAGAAAAGGAAATGTCATTTCTGGAGCATCTCGAAGAGCTCCGTTGGCATGTGGTACGATCGATAGGAGCCATTTTCATTTGTATGATTGTGGCGTTCATCTTCATCCGATGGATATTCGACAATATCGTGTTTGGCCCGGCCCATGTGGATTTCATCACCTTTCAGTGGCTGTGCGACCTGGGTCACTTTACGGGGGCGGAAGACGCACTGTGCGTCAAGTCGCTGCCCTTTAAAGTTCAGAGCCGCTATGTGACGGGCCAGTTTACCATGTCACTGACGGCATCCTTCGTAATAGGTTTGATTGTGGCCTTCCCCTATGTGTTCTGGGAAGTCTGGAGCTTCATTAAACCGGGCTTGTACCGGAAGGAACAGTCCAACTCAAGGGGCGCAGTCTTTGCGGTTTCTTTCCTTTTTATGCTCGGTGTCATGTTTGGCTACTTTGTCATGTCGCCGCTGGCCATCTGGTTCATGTCTACGTATTCGATCAGTGACATGATTGTGAACGAGTTCGACATTACTTCCTATGTATCAACCATTGTTGCCCTTGTTTTCGGAAGCGGATTGCTGTTCCAGATGCCTATTGTGTTTTACTTCCTCACAAAAGTAGGGTTGGTCACACCGCAATTCATGCGCAAGTATCGCCGGCACGCCATTGTGAGCATCGTCATCATCGGAGCCATCGTGACGCCCCCCGATCCGCTGAGCCAGATGTTGATCTCGTTGCCCTTGTACTTGCTTTATGAAGTGAGTATCTTCATTTCAGCAATTGAGTTGCGCAAAAAGAAGAAACGCGAAGAGGCTGAATTGGCGGCTGAACAAGCCGGAATGTCATGATGAAAATAGCAATTGGTTCTGACCACGCCGGGTTTTCATACAAGGAACAGCTCAAGGGTTGGCTTGACACACATGGTTACGAAGTGAAAGACTTTGGAACTTTCAGTGATGCTTCAGCTGACTATCCCGACCACGCCCATCCGGTTGCGAACGAGGTGGAGTCGGGCAAGGCAGCGCTGGGTGTATTGGTTTGTGGCAGCGGCAACGGCATGGCGATGGCCGCCAATAAGCACCAGGGCATCCGCGCGGCGCTTTGCTGGAATGTTGAACTGGCCGAGTTAGCCAGGTCTCATAACAATGCCAATATTCTGAGCCTTCCGGCAAGGTTCATTCCGATTGATCTGGCCCTGGAGATTCTTCAAAAATTTCTGGAGACCAATTTTGAAGGTGGCCGGCATGCGCGCAGGGTAGATAAAATTGGCTGTTGAGCGACCGCTTTTCAGAAACATCTGATTGATCAGCATTGGCTAAGCACTTTCGATTGAAAGAAGAAGGGGCAAAGGCACCCCTCACCCGCGATGGCTTGCGACGTGTATGGGGCGTATTCAATTTCCTGCGACCCTATCTGTGGACATTTATTTCAGGACTTGTTGCCTTGCTGATGGGTGCCGGGACACTGATGGCCTTTCCCTGGTTTGCAGGGAAACTGGTGGATGTGGCCTCTGGAAAATCAGGATTTGCGATTTCCAGTATCCATGGTATCGCGCTGCTGTTGATTGGCATTCTTGCTTTCCAGAGCGTGTTCTCATTTGTAAGGGTTTACACCTTCGCCGTGGTGACAGAGCGCACACTGGCAGACATCCGCCGGACACTCTATCAGAAGATCATATGGCTGCCAATGGCATTCTTTGACCGCTTCAGAGTGGGTGAACTGATGAGCAGGATTACTTCCGACGTGTCCATCCTGCAGGACACGTTTACCGTGACACTCGCGGAACTCTTAAGACAGTTGGTGGTACTCATCAGCGGAGTGGTTGTCATTTTCGTTGTGGCACCCAAGTTGGCCGCCTTTATGCTGCTCACGTTTCCTGTGTTGGTGATTGCCGCACTGGTGTTTGGAAGTTTCATTCGCAAGATGTCTCGCAAGACACAGGACCAGCTCGCTGCTGCCAATGTGGTGGTGGAAGAGACCCTTCAAACGGTGGCCACTGTCAAATCGTTTACCAGCGAGTCATATGAGGTTATCCGGTATGCCAGGTCGTTGGCCGAGGTAGTTACAACCGGCATTCGTTCGTCGCTGTATCGGGGTATTTTTGTATCCTTTATCATCTTTACCATGTTTGGTGGCATTGTGGCGGTCATTTGGTATGGCGCGATGCTGGTGCAGCAAGGAGAGATGACGGTGGGTGTACTGATCTCATTTGTTCTCTATACCACTTTCATCGGCGGGTCCATTGCAGGTCTTGGCGATATCTACTCGCAACTCCAGCGCGCAGTGGGCGCTTCGGAGCGGGTGATGGAAATACTCAATGAGCCAGATGAACGGCACGAGGATGTAGCCCCTGCCTCCCTGAAGGGGGATATCGAATACCGCAATGTATCATTTGCCTACCCAACCCGCAGCGAAGTAACTACCCTCCGAAACATCAATCTGACCATTCAATCAGGAGAAAAAGTCGCCCTAGTGGGGCCGAGCGGCTCAGGGAAATCGACACTGGTTAGTCTGTTGATGAGATTCTATGAGCCAGGCGAAGGCAGCATACGGGTGGCAGGCATGGACAGTCGGTCCTATCCCCTCACGGCGTATCGCCGCAACATTGGTATCGTACCCCAGGAAGTCATCCTGTTTGGTGGTACCATTCGTGAGAACATCGGATATGGCCGGCCTGGTGCGTCAGAAGAAGAGATCCTCGAGGCGGCACGACTGGCCAATGCGATGGAGTTCATCACACAGATGCCGCAGGGACTTGACACGGTGGTAGGTGACCGGGGAGTGAAGTTATCAGGTGGCCAACGGCAGCGGGTAGCCATCGCCAGAGCCATTCTGAAGAACCCCGCCATCCTGATTCTGGATGAGGCAACAAGTTCACTGGATGCCGGTTCGGAGAAGCTGGTGCAGGAAGCACTGGAGCATCTCATGAAGGACCGTACCACTGTGATCATCGCCCATCGCCTCAGCACAATCCGTAAGGCAGACCGGATTCTGGTTGTCAAGTCTGGTGAAGTGGCAGAATCAGGTACCCATGACGAATTGATTAGAGTGGAGAATGGTATCTACCGGAACTTGCTGGCCATGCAGATCGAAGTGTATAACACATGATCGTTGTCAGCCAATTCCTGCGAAACCATGGTTTGCGTGTGACCCCGAGTCGTCAGGCGGTTTTACAGGTCTTTGCAACCCATGGTTATGCCCTGTCGCATGCTGACATTGAGCGATTACTCGGCAACCGTCAGGACCGTGTAACACTCTACAGAACGCTGCGTTCTTTTCTCGACAATGGCCTCATACACGCGATTCCTGACGAGCGGGGCACACCTTACTACGCACTGTGCCAGGACAGCTGTACCCGAGAAGTCCATCAGCACGAGCACCTGCATTTCAGATGCCGGCATTGTGGTCACACTGCTTGTATAGAAAGTGTGGTTATTGCTCCTGTCGCATTGCCCGCAGGCTATGCAAGCGAAACGTGGAGCGTACTGGTGGAAGGACTTTGTCCAAAATGTAGCCAAAAAGGTGCCTGAAAGGCTTACTATTTGGCCGTTTTAGGTATATACGGTTTCATGAAGGCCTTTGACAAACCATTAGCGATTTGTAGATTTGATTTTTGTGTTCAGTTTGATCGCTACCCACCCACCGTTATTAATCCCCTGAAGCAGCATGTTTCTGTTTTCCTTGTTCAGGAACCATAGCCAGACGGAGACTATCCTCTTCGGAGTCTTCTCGGTTATCATCCTGTTTTTCCTGCTGCTGGACCTGGGGATTTTCAACAAGAATCCCCACAAGATCAGTACGCGATCAGCATTGATGCAGTCCATCTTCTGGGTCATTGTCTCTACCATCTTTGGGTATCTGGTCTATCACTATGATGAGGGCAAGGCGGATGCGGCGCTCGAGTACTTCTCGGCCTACCTGACCGAATACGCCCTGTCAGTCGATAATATCTTTGTCATTCTCCTGATTCTTAAATACTTCACCGTTAAAGATGAGTACTACCACAAGGTGCTGTTCTGGGGAATCCTTGGCGCGCTCGTTTTCCGTGGACTATTCATTTTTGTCGGCGCCTACCTGATTTCCCAGTTCCACTGGATACTCTACATTTTTGGAGTGTTCCTCATCTATTCCGGAATTAAGATTTACTTCGAAGACAGCGATGAGAAAATTGACCCTGAGAAGAATCCGATTCTGAAAATTTGCAGACGCTATTTGCCGATTACCAAAGACGAATTGGGCGGTCGCTTCCTCGTCAAGCTGGATGGCAAATTCATGTTTACACCCCTATTCCTGGTAATTGTTCTTATTGAAACGACCGATCTCATTTTTGCAGTGGACTCAATCCCTGCAGCCTTTGCCATTACCCAGAATGAGTTCCTCATCTACACATCCAATATTTTTGCAGTACTTGGTCTGCGTGCCATGTTCTTCCTGCTGGCGGGAATCATTGACAAGTTCTATCTCCTTCAAAAGGGACTCTCTGTCATTCTATTCTTTATTGGCGCCAAAATGCTACTTGAGATCGGCAGAGGATACTTGCCTGAATCCATTACAGATATTCGTCCGGAAATATCCTTCTCCATTATAATTGCAACCCTCACGCTGAGCATCGTTTTCTCCATTGTGGTACCGAAGAAGACAGAATCGGACGACCTGAAATAGAATTGCGGGTCAGGTGTTACCTGATGTGAGGCTTTCGGCAAAGAAATTCCTGGGAAGCACATTCATCAAAATGGGGAGAGTCAGAAATCGCTGAGGCAGCGAGATCATGACAAAGGATGGAATGGTCTTGAGCACGCCCAGGAGCAAAACCTGCAGCCGCTCCTTTTCCGGTTCCAGCAGCTCTCTGGTTCTCGCTGTGCGCAATAAATTCATCAGGTCTTCATTGGCCTGAGTCTCTTTCAATAGCCGGGTCTTGTGGTGAGCGGTCAGGCGTACCAGACGGTCAAGATAAGTCTTGCCAACCCTGTCTATGTCCACTTTGTCTTTCAGTAAGTCGAGTTCGGACCAATGCTCCAGCATAAACCCCTCTGTGGCCATCATGCTGTTGGCCAGGTCTTCCTCCGTAAAATTGAGATACTTTGCCAGCCTCTGGAGAAACCCTATCTCAAGGTTATCGACCTGTTTGTCTGCCCACACGGTGAGGATAGCCATTTCAAGGAAGTACTTGCGGAGGATCCACGAATTGCTGTCTGGCAGGTTGATCTCCTCAACTTCGATTCCCCGCTCAAACAAGGTGCGTGCTTCTTTCTTGCGCTCAGCAGACATGCCGGTACTTTGCAGAAAAATTTCAAGCAATCGGCGCTCTTCGAGTTCTATGGTTTTGGTCGCATGGGCCGCTGCGGCAATGATCTTCACAACGGAAAAGCGCAGTTCGTCCCGCTCATAGCGAAAGAAATCGGCTACGATCTTGTCCTCGCGGGTGTGAATCCACTGACCGAATATGAATACGTCAAGAAAGAACAGGCTGTTGTGGAAGAACCGTGCCCAGAAGTTTCCGGCAAATTCGGCAGCGGTATCGATACGCTTCTCCAGCAGTCGTTCTGCCATCTCGAGGGCACTTCGCTTGCGGCCAAGCAGAGTTTTGCTGGGCGTAGCAAGTTCCGGAAAGACCTTATTGTAGAAGTTCGCAATATTTTCCAGTGACTGGACAATTACCGACGACAATTCATCGGGCGTACTGAGTTTCTTGTTGTGAAATACGAGTGAACTACTGATCAGGCTCTCGGCGATAAGAATCTTCATTCGGTCCCGTTCGTCCCAGTCCCCTGCATCCGGGTGATTGGCCAGGCTTACGGACTGGCCATACAACAGGCCCATCGGTTGAATAACCCGGTACAGCGAATGCTCCGGGTGGGTCGCCTCTTCTCCCTCACCCACAATATCCTTCATCAGGTTCTTCCTGAATTCGAGGTACTCTCTGAGCCAACCACTTCTGTCAGGTTTCATGGGTGAAGGTGGTTACGTTCTGTTGCTAGCCTTTTTTCCAGCCCTTTTTTTCAATTGCGCGGGCGCTTTCAATGACTTTGGCCTGAAGGCCGGACTTGAATGCATCCAGTCTTCTG
>JAIBBB010000123.1 GCA_019694905.1 Cyclobacteriaceae bacterium | reverse complement strand
TGCGCCCGCCATTGGCACAGTACAGGTAAATCCAGTCAGGAAGAATGTTACCATCAACTGGAACGCTCCCTGCGGCAATGCTACTGGCTATCAGGTGTGGCGACGCGTTTCGCCCTTTGATTACAATCAATCTGCCTGTGAGACCGGTATGCCCAAATCACTGCACTACGCACTGCTGCATGTTACGGACGGGGCCACCCATCAGTATGTCGATTCTGACCTTTCCATTGGCGCACAGTACTGTTACCGCATTGTGGCACTCTTTGCCGACGGATCTGCCAGTCACCTGTCATTGGATACCTGCCTGATTCCTAAACCGGCGAGAGCCCCGGTGATCACCCATGTTTCCGTTGTTAAGACCGACCCTGCTGATGGATCAATCCGGGTTTCGTGGCGATCACCCTACGATATTGACAAGATTCAATACCCTGGACCCTATCAATATCAGGTATATCGCAGCAATGGCATGACGGGTGCACTAGCGTTGTCAAAAGTCAGCACAGCGGCGGTGAGTGACACGACATTTCTGGACACGGCTGTCCCCACGGCCGATACAGCTTACCGATACCAGATTGTGTTGTATGTGCCTGCGTTGTCCGATCAGCCGGTGGATACCTCTTCTCTTGCTTCGTCCGTTAAACTTCTCACCAACGCTGATGGCAACAGCATCAACCTGTCGTGGGATGCCCGTACACCCTGGTCGAATAACCTGCAGGATCACCCGCGGCACCTGATCTACCGAAACAGCGCCGGGCCCGATGCGCCGTTTGCACTGATTGACAGTGTCGACGTGAACGAAAACGAATTTGTCTACGAGGACACGGGATTGTACAGCAACGAACCGCTGGATGACCACAAAGTGTATTACTACAAAGTGATGACACGAGGTGGATACGGCAATCCGAATATTCGCGAGCCACTGGAGAATTTGTCTCAGGTAATCAGTAACCATATCAAAGATACCATTCCGCCGTGCGCACCGGTGGTCCGGTTATCCAACCGGCCTTGTAACATGATTGAGTGCGCGGACAACTATTTCAATGTTGTCAAATGGCGTGCTGTGGAAGGAGGACCCTGTCAGAGTGACATTGTAGCATTTGAAATCTACAGTGCCCCGTCTTCCGACAGCACGTTTGTTTTGCTCGATGCACATGTGCCGGACAGTGCATACTTGCATCGCAACCTGAAGGATATGGCGGTTTGTTACAAGGTCGTCGCGGTTGATTGGGTCGGCAACCGAAGCCAGCCCAGCGAGATCGCCTGTGGTACCAACTGCCCGATGATTGTGATGCCAAACGTGTTCACACCGGATATCACGGAAGGACACAATGATGTATTTCAGGCATTTGGTTCAGACAGTCAGCATCCTGGCTTTGGTCCGCACGTGTGCACCAGGTTCGTGGAAAGCCTATCGATCACAATCCTGGACCGATGGGGGCTCACAGTTTATAAGTCAGATACCGACGTGCCGGACCGCGTGTTTTGGGATGGTAAGGATCATGCCGGCAGAGAAGTTCCCTCTGGTGTTTACTACTACAACGCAAAAGCAATCTTCAAGATCGGCGACAAGGAACGGGAAGAGCAAACCCTCAAGGGGTGGGTTCAACTGATCCGCTAGTTCAAAACACGGTGCTACTTCTTCAGGAAGAGCATGTAATGCTGCTTTTTTGAACTCCAGTGATATCCCAGGGAGAAGGGCAGTGGCTTCGCTGACGCTTTGAATGCTGAATCCAGATCCGGCTGTTTGTCCAGCCACTTAAAATCAGATACCGGCCGAACATACTCTCCATACAGGTGGGCATCGTATTGCCGGGTGGCTTTGATGTCCTTGTAAGGAATGCCGGTGTCGTCCTGAAAGATGCTCTTGGATTGTTCCAGCAAAGTGGCTTTGATGGATTTGAAGTCAGGGTGGTGCATGAGATAGGACGCAGATTTTACGAAGGTGTTGTAGGGCTGGCGCTTGCCAATGAATGCTCTGAAATCGCTGCGTTTGGCCATCCCTTTGTCGCCAATGTCAATGGAGAAATAGTACAGTGTCTTAACGGCGCCAGTGGCGGTATCACGGAAGGTCATTTTCACTCCGGGTGAAATATACTGACGAAGTTGCTTCACGTCCACCACCTTTTCATTTCCCTGATCGTCGAGTGCGATGAATTCCATGCCGAGCATTTCGTTTCCGGTACGTTCCAGAAAGAAAAAGAACAAGGGCAGCACACCTTTGGTCTGACGGAGATCTTTCATCATGTGGTTGGTGATGAAGTAGCTCTTGTTGAAGACGTCGCGAAGCGAGTTGCCGAGGCTGTCGAAGAACTGAGACCTGTTTTTTGAAAGTACGGTGTAGTTCTTTTCAACAGATGAAAAGACCTGCGACTGGTTCATGCTGTCCAGTGCAGGAAGTTCCCGGATGGGTTCCAGGGCAGCCATGATGTACTCAGTGGTATGCGGATAAAGCGTGTAGGCGTGTAGAAAATCGGGGCCTGAGAAGGGGTAGAATAATGTGAGCGAATCATTGATCAGTGGCGCGAGTTCCTGCTGGCGCCAGTCAGCCATCGCAGTCAGTCGGCGCTTGGTCATCTGATTCCAGGCAGTATCCATGGAAGTTCTGTACTTGACCCAGTTCTTGTCGCTCTGCAATTTCGAGAAGTGGTTGTCGTCAAGTTGCGGAAGACCTGCGATGAAGCGTGCAATGTTATCAAGCGCGGTGTCTTTGGGTACAACCGGTTTTGGAGGTGTCAGTCTGGCGAGGGAGTCGCGGATGGCTGCGCTGTCAACCGCTGTGATAGCCGTTGAATCGGTAGCAACCGACTCTTTGCTGCGCCCGCAGCTTAAAAAAATGGTTGCAGACAACAGCAGGAAAAGGGGCTTGTTCATGTCACTTCTTTTTTGCGGCCGCAAAATACAAAATTAATCCCGGCACCTGGGTGCCTACGGCATAGGCAAGAATCTTGGGATCATTCGTTACCACATAGAAGATCATCCACGCTGTAGTAGCGATGAAGATAATAGGGGTAAGAGGGAATAGGGGTGTTTTGAATGGACGCTCGGAGGCTGGCACGCGTTTTCTCAGTACGAAGATGCCCACTACGGTGAGCAGCGTAAAGATGGATAGACTGAGCGAGATGTACTGGATGATTTCTTTGAAACTGCTTATCAGTACCAGGGCAATTGACCATGCAGCCTGAAACAGGATCGCCAGGTAGGGCATGTCGTATCGGTTGCGACGGGCAAAATTCTTGAGCAGTGGAAAATCTTCACCTATCGCTTCCATGACCCGTGGGCCGGCAATGGTCATTGCACTCAGGGTGGACAGCAAGGCAAAGCTGAACAGGGCCGAGAAGAATGTGCCTATGGCAGGTCCAAACAGCCGCATAGCCACTACGTTGCCCACATCATTCTGTCCCTCCAGCTCGGCCATTGGCGCGGAGTAAAGGAACATGGTATTCAGGCACAGATAAACAATCGTCACAACCAGAGTTCCAAGAACAAGTGACCTCGGTAGATTCTTTTCTGCGTTTTCCAGATTCCCCGCAATGTAGGCGGAGGCGTTCCATCCCGAATAGGCGTACACAACAAAGACCAGTGAAACGGCCCAACCGGAGCTCAGGATAATATCGAGATCGCCGGCCTTGGGCACCAGTACCGTACCCGATGGGTGGCCAACGAGGAAGAACGGCGCCAGGCAGAAAACAACAATCAGTGATAATTTGATGGTTGTCATCAGGTTCTGAAACCTGCCGCCGGTTTTTACCCCAAACCAATGAACAAATGAAACCACAAGGATGGCCGTGACAGCCGTCACGTTGACGGGCAGACCCGTGAGATCCGCTGAGTAGTAGCCAATGGCGATCGCCACAGCTGAAACGGCTCCGGCAAAACCAACAAGCATGCTCGTCCAGCCACTCAGGAACCCCAGCACGGGGTGAAAGACTTTGCTTAAAAACAGGTACTCACCCCCTGATCGCTTGAGGGTGGTGGCCAGCTCCGCATAGACAAAAGCGCCGCAGAGCGACACCACACCGCCGACTGCCCATAGCAGCAGAAACGGGAAGCCCGACGGAATCGGACCCACCTGATAGCCGAGGGAGGTAAAGACACCGGTGCCCACCATGTTGGCTATTACCAGTGTGACTGCCACCGAAAAGGTGTATTTCTTCTGATCGCTCAAGGTAATTTTTGTCGGTAAGATCAGAAGATTTTTTTGGTTTCGGGCACTGTTCGTCCCGTTAAGATTTACTTTGACCTTCTGCCGGCCTGTTAATTTCCCGTGGATTGTTTAACTATGTAACAACAAAATTGATGACCATGATCCGATTGATATTGATTGCCTTGTTGGTGTCTACAGGGTTTGCCCGACCTGAAGACCAGATATTCAAGACCAACCTCACCATCACGGTAAGGGATGAGGCTGGAAATACAGTGGAAAAGGCGCAGGTAGTACTTTTCCTCAAGGAGGAAGATTATACCAAAGAGGTCAACCCCGTCGTGAAGGGTGAGACGGATGAAAAGGGCGTTGTCAAATTCAAAGGACTCAAGCCACATGCCTATTTTGTGCTCGCCCGCAAGGACGATAAGGACAACAGTGGCGGTGGTGAGAAGACAGACGCGCTGGAAGAAGGCAAAGTCAACAAGGTTACAATCATTATTCAGTGAGTGAATTTGTGTTGGGCCCCGAGCTCCGGACATACAGCGGCAGATATCAGCAGGAGGCTCACACAGTAGCGCGGTTTGAAGAATTGCTGGCATCTGCGCGGGCGTTTCACCGCGATCACCTGCCGGGTCACTTTACCGGTTCAGCCTGGGTGACCACACCTGATCGGATGCAGGTGGTGCTGGTACATCATCTGAAGTTGGGACGGTGGCTTCAGCCGGGCGGTCATGCCGATGGAAACACTGATTTGCACTCGGTAGCCTGCCGCGAACTTGAAGAAGAAACAGGACTGAAGGGACTCGCACTTTTAGGCGAGGGGATATATGACCTTGATATCCATCAAATCCCGGCACGACCTGACTTTCCTGCCCATTGGCACTATGATGTGCGGTTTGCTTTTCTTTCTGAGCCAGTGAAACTTGTTGTAAGCCATGAATCGCACGATGTGCGATGGGTGCCGCTGAGTGAACTGGGCGCGTTCAATGCAGATGAATCGTTGAACCGGATGAAGCAGAAGCTTCTTCAGTAGGTCAGGCAAGGTTCAGAACTTTCCCTGTACCACCCCGTTCACCAGAAATGTGCCGTCATCCTGGATGGTGAGTACGATCTTGCTGGTATCTGATTTGGCACCTGACAAAAACAGGGTGTACTCGTTTGCCGTATAGTGTTTCTTGATATCGTAAATGAAGCCAAGATCCAGTTTCACAATGGTTCCGGTGCTGACTTTTCGGGAAATCACCCGCTTGCCCATACTGTTCACTCCGCGAACCTTCAACTCATGCTCATTGAGTTTGTTCAGCTTGACATTCAGGATGAGGTACCCGAGTTGTTCGCCATTGTACGTCGTCTTTTTTTCGCTGTCCGTGAAATTGACAGAATAGTTGCCGTTGGCATCCTGTGGTCTGGTCTTGAACTGGAAATCTACCAGCACTTCAAACTCATCAGATGGCTTCAATGGAACGGTTTCTTGCCAATAGGTCAGTAGAAGGAGAAAGAGGATCATAGGCTTTGGTTGCAGTACAAGATAGCAACAAAGACAGACTTCGGACAGTTCCCGGTGCTATCCTTTGCGGACCAGCCGCCATCCGGCTGTCCCTAGATTGATAAGCAGGAGGGCGATGGCAGTAAACAGATGAGCAGAAGCATCCCGCGCCGATTCCTTCGCCTCCAGCCTGTCGAAGATTCTGAAAAGTGAAACCAGCACGAGAAAGCAGGAAAGCGTCAGGCACCAGGCACTCACGGTTGGCAGATAGGGTTGCCATCGCTGCTGTCTGGTCCAGAGCCAGTAAACCTGCACCCCGCAGGCAGACAGCAGCAATATGAACAACCCAATCATGACTTCTGTGTAAGTCGAAGAACCAGATATCCAGTCAGTGCCCACATGTAAACGAGGCTGCCGTAAATCACTGTGATGAGGGCAACTTTTACGCCACCCGCGATCACATAGAATGGAAGCCCTTCTTTGATTTCTTCCAGGGCACCAAAGGCCTGACAGAATCCGGCCAATGTGCCAAACGCACCGGTGGCAAGCCCCAGTCCACCGACATGCCGGATGGCCTCCAGCCATTTTTGATCGGGAGTTTTGCCCTGCAGACGCGCAACTACTAAAAAGATCATCAATCCGGTGACAGCTATCAGACAAAGATCTACGGGAAACATCCAGATGTCCCCGCCCTGTGTGTGTAAATCAGACAAGCTCATGTGTTTGTAAATTTGGTTGAAAAATTGATTGATGCAAGATTACAGGTTCTTCGCAATGTCTTGCGTGCATGATCCTTTTGCCAGATCCTGAAGCGGGATTCAACTCATCAAGCAAGGGTTATGCCGAAAGGGGTGTCAGCAATGTCGAAAGCCGTCTCATGAGGATTCTCGCCGCATGAAAAACCATCGATTGACCTGAATTCAGTAACTATGTAGCATGGCAATGGTCAGTGGCATCATGCGTCTCCGCGTCCCTACCCGGTGGCAGATTCACACCGGATTCTGGGTGTTTGTCCTGATCCTTTACACCTTGTTCTTCGCGCAGGGTGTTGACCGGTTCTGGAACATGTTCGTTTTTGTGGCGCTGTTGATGCCGGTCATTATTGGTGCCAGCTATTTTGTGAACTACTACCTGGTACCGGCGTACCTGCTCAAAGGCCGATACACCAGTTTCGTCGTGTATTTTCTTTATACGTTGCTGGCAGCAGTCTTCATGGAGTCATTTATTGCCATGGGTATATTCCTTCTGCTGGCAGATCTGGACATTCAGCGCATCAGCGCCGAGGCCATCAATGTGCGCTTTGTACTGGCGGCGTTGTTGATGGTGATCCTGCTGGGGTTGGCCGTCAAGATGCTGGCCTATTGGCGTCAGTCGAGGGAGGATTTTGAACGCATGCGGCGGGAAAAACTGGAAGCCGAGCTAATGTCCCTGCGCGCTCAGTTGCGGCCTCATTTTCTCTTTAACACACTAAACAACCTCTATTGCCTCGCAATTGAAAAATCGGATCAAACGCCGCGTGCAATACTTGCTTTGAGCGAGCTGCTCGACGCCGTGCTGCATGGTTCTGAGCACAACCTCGTTCCATTGTCCCGCGAGTTGAAACTGGTGGATCACTACATTGAGCTTGAGTTGCTCCGGTGCGGCGACAGGGTAAGTGTCTCCCGGGAGGTGAGCGGCAGCGGTGACCGGCTCGTGCCGCCACTGTTTATTCTCACGCTCATGGAGAATGCGTTCAAACACGGCGCCGGCAGCGGAGGGGGGCCTCATCTGATTGGGTTGAAGGTTCAGGATGTTGAGCACACGATCAGCATCACGGTCCGCAATACAGTGAATTTTCATGAGAAGGCTGAAAGCCGGGGCGTGGGACTTCGCAACATCAGAGAACAGCTGCTCCTTCTGTTCCCTGGCCGACACTCCTTTGAAGTAGAGGAAGGCCCAGACTATTTTCAGGTTCAACTTTCACTTGTTGTATGACCAGCCAGTGCCTGATTGTTGATGACGAACCGCTGGCGCGGCGGTTGCTGAAGGGTCACCTTGCGCAGATCTCCAATCTGGCACTGGTGGGTGAATGCAGCAGTACCCTGGAGGCAATTTCAGTGCTGCAACAGCGCCCTGTAGACCTGCTGTTCCTTGATATTCAGATGCCAGGCCTCAACGGGATGCAACTGCTGCGCACATTGAGCAATCCGCCGCAGGTTATCTTCACCACCGCCCACAGGGAGTTTGCTGCAGACGCCTTTGAACTGCGCGCGTTGGACTACCTCGTTAAACCGATCGGTTTTGACAGGTTTGTCCTGGCCATCAATCGGTTTTTCGATCTTGGCAACCAACCGCGCATGCCAGCGACAGAACTACCCACCGTCATTTACGTGTTGTCGCAACGTCGTCAGGTACGCATTGTGCTGGCCGATGTGGTGCTGGTGGAGAGCCTGGACGAAATCGTCAAGATTCATCTGACTGACAGGGTAGTAGAAACAAGAGAGTCAATCAGTGCGCTCGCCGCGCAACTGCCCGCTGTGGCATTCATCCGTGTCCATCGTTCATTTGTTGTGCCCGTCGCGCGCATCCGTGGCGTTCATGGCGACAGCATTGAACTGGAAGATCGATCGGTCCCTTTCGGAAGAGCCTACAAGTTGCAGGCGCTCAAACAACTCGGACTGACCACGTAGTCGCTATTGCTGAATGACTTTTTGGTCAGTTATGGATTTCATCTTCAAACTGATTTCCATCCCGTCGATGTTCACTTTCATCAGCATGGTCAGGTCTGATTTGAAACTGGTGACCATGTGCTGGGCAATGTTGAATTCTCCTTTTCCGGTACCGTTACCAGTTGCGGACAAATCGAGGTTGCTGTCAGGCATATTAAGCGTAACGACCTGTACCACATCAAACTTACCAAGCCCTTGTTCAATGCCAGTGAGCGTATAAGTACTATGGATGTTCATTTTCATTGTTGCTACTCCGGCTACAGGAATCTCTATGGGAACAACCTGGTCAAACGAATCACCTTTCTTCAAAGGTCGTTCGGGAAATTGTATCTGGGCCACGTCAATGACAGTGCTGATCAGGCCCTTCAATTCGGGTGTCATGGCTGTGCCAAATAGTGTATCGATCGTGACTTTGTGCCTGCTGTCAAGATGTCCTGCGATGACCATGCCTTGAATGGGATTGGCCTGCGTGTTGGTTTGCCCGCCCATATTCTGGGTGGTGGTGTATTCATCCACATGAGTTTCAAATGGCACAGACTGATCAGGGCGGATGGCCCCTGTAGTGGTCGTCATGACCTGATTGCTCTTCGCTGTAAAAAGCAACGGTAAGCCCCCATATTGCTGCTTCAGCTGTTCCACCAGTTCTTCAGATCCCATGAAATTCAATTCACCGGAGATATCAGAAGTCTGAGTGATCTTATAGCTTTTTTCTGCCGTGAGATAGGACTGAAACAACTGGGCCTTTTGTGCGTAAACGTTGTGGCACAACAGCCACAGCATGGTGGTTAATAGATGCTTCATGGTTTGGGGATATTCGGGAGGGTAGCCTGAGCAATTTGCAAATTTCCACCGAACCCGCAAACATGAACAGTCAGTACGGGGTGGAGTTTGCCTGGCAATGGATGACGTACTCAGACTGTTGGTGGGCGTTGAAATCCGGCCGGGTTACAAAGGGCTCCTGCGTGAGAGACAAGTAGGTAATATCCTTGACTTCGTAGTTGCGCCAGCCTGCCTGCAGTATGGTTTCTTTGAGTTGGTATTCGGTGGGAATAAACCAACCTTGAAGGATCACTTTTCGGGTGCGTTTGTGCACACCCAGCAGGTGGGGTTCAACCCTGCGATTGAGTGGGCCGTCTTTGCTGGAAGGGTACATGAAGAGCAGGCATTTTCTTTCCCGGATTGCCTGGCTGATAAGCTCGATGGTTGCAGTGGGGTCTGACATGCGTAGGGCCGGGGATCAGCGATGGATGAGGTCGAGGATTCGGTTGTTGTCGGTGTCCGGCCTGTTCTCTTCATTGGCCTTTCGCACAAGGCTGCGAATGACGTGGTTGAGCTGACTGGCCGGGATGAGAATTTTGGCCATGATCTCTGAGTTGATGGGATCGGTGACGTTGGAATGGTTGAATATCTGAATAAGACCCAGCAAGGTGGCGAGTGGCCCCCGTACATCGTGTGAGAATTGGGCGGCGATGTCCTCCAGTTGTTTGTTCCGGTCGACGAGTTCCAGTTCTGTGGTAACCCTCTTGGTTACATCGCGGAAGGTGGAAACGATGGCTCTTATATTTTCATCATGCAGCAGATTGGTCGACGTTCCCTCCACATAGATGGTGTGGCCCAGTTTATGGCGCATCCGGTTCACAGTAATGGGCACCACTGCACCCGGTGACGCGAGCACCATCTTTCTGCGCGCCTGCACCTGGTCCATGTCTTGCGGATCATACACATCGGAGGAAGTCCGGCCGAGCACCTCTTCCACACTGTACCCCAGTATTCCTTCGATAGCCGGCGAGGCATAGATGATGGCGCCAGTCTCATTCTGCATGACAATTGCGTCCGAGCTGTTGGCAACCAGGTGACTGAATCTGATTTCTGATTGCTTCAGTTTTTGATCCTGTTCAATCCGGTCGGTTATGTCCTGCAGGTAGCCGTACATCTTCACGCACTGCCCGTTTACCATCTTGGCTTCAGCTATAATCCTGGCCCAGTAGGGTCGGCCTTTGGCAGAGTGCATCTTCACGACCAGTTCAAAGCCGGCACCGGTAACCCGCAGTTTGTCGATGGCTTCACGCATGAGTTCCCGGTAGCCATCGTCGTAAAAGTCCATGATATTGTCCATGGTGGGCACGAAATCGGCTTCAACTTCTGCCATTTGTCTGGTGGACTGATGCCAGCTGATGGTCTGTTGAACGAAGTCTGCCTCCCAGCCGCCAATGCGGGCAAGTCCGAGAGTTTTCTCAAGGATTTTCTTGGTGCGTTTGAGTTCTGTCTCTTTCTTTTTTGATTCAGTGACATCAGTTCCGATGATGACGAGTGCCTTGCGGGTGCCGTCCTCATGAAACAGTGGAATCTTGCGCACGAGAAATTCACGCGTACCCTGTTCGTCATGGATGAACTCTGTGAAGGCTGTCAGCTGACGGGCCTGCCAGGCGGTTTCATCATCGGTGATGCAGACTTCGTGGGCGCTTTTGCACGCTGGGTTCAGGATGCTTAGTTCCTGATCGGTTTTTCCTACCCAGTCAATCTTTTCGAGAGAGAAGAGGCTCTTGGCGAGGTGGTTTGTAATGAGCCACCGACCGGCGCCATCTTTGAAAAATATGGCATCAGGCAGTGCCTCAATGAGCGCTGAGAGTTGTGCGTTGTTAGAGTCCATTGGACAGGGGGCATGGCCCAATTTAGACAAAAGCACAGGCAGGAGTCCTACAATGTAAGATTTGCTGCATTTGTTGACAATCGGGATCGGGTTACAAAAAAGCCCGCCGACGCAAGCGCCGGCGGGCTGGTGGAGTCGCAGGGAATCGAACCCTGGTCCAGAGAAGATGAACCCGTACTTTCTACATGCTTAGTTGACTTTGGTTGTC
>JAIBBB010000122.1 GCA_019694905.1 Cyclobacteriaceae bacterium | reverse complement strand
TTTCCCCGGATCATGATGCACTGAATCCGGTTATTGGGTTCTTCCTTGGAGTCCATCAGATTCTTGAGGGTTCCAAGTTCAAGATCTGATAACACTTCCAAATCACGCCAGGTCCCGAGGATGAATGAACCGGTAACGGGATCCTCGGTGATGGTCTGAATATTGATGTCACGCATTCGTCCCCTTCCGCCCGCCACACCATACATGATGAAAGACTGCGTATTCTCTTCATAGCGGGCAAGACCTCCATTCCATGTACCAAACCAAATCCTGCCTCTGCTGTCTTCAAATATCTTGAGAATATTAGTTGAGCTGATCGACCCCGGCGACTTGCCAGCCACAAACTCATGCAAACCTCGCTCATCTTTCATCATCAGAACGTCCGTGTTGCTCCACCACATCCGCCCCCGGCTGTCAATCATGAATTGGCTTACCTTGTCAAGGTTGCCACCCGGATCGAATTTGGGAAAACGCTCCATCATAGGGTCATAGACAAAGACGCCTGATGCGTAGGTTCCACCCCACACGCGGTGGGCGTTGTCTTCGTATACTGCCCAGACAAAATCCTCGGGAATTGACTTGGCAACTAAGCGATCATGCCGGTGATTTGTCATCGCCTTGTTAGCCAGATTGATTAAGGTAAGGCCTCCACCTTCTGTAGCGACCCACAAGTGCTCTTCGCACTTATACAAGTTGAAGATGTACTTATTCAGGCCATTCTTCTTACCCTCAGCGGTTTCGCCATGATATTGGATCTTCCGGGTTCGATCCATTGAGTAGAGTCCAAAGGTGGTACCCATCCAGATCGTCCCGGTTGCATCGGCTACCATCTTGTCCACGAAAGGTATCCCCAACTGCTGTTTCAGATTCTCACTCACGCTTCCGTCACGGCTGTTCCACCGATAAAACCCATTGTCCCTGACCGGAACCCAATAGTAACCATCGCGGTCTGGCAGAATGCCCATGGCCGGGTCAATGGAGCTAATGATGGGTCTGATATTCCACAACCGGGTCGACGTATCATAGGAGGCCACTATGGCATGGCCGCGGTAACCACCCGCCAGCCAAAGCGTCCCCTCATCGTCTTCAACCATTTCTTCTACCATCGCGTCTTCCGGAAAACCAGGAGCGTATGAAAACTTTTCCTCCTTGCGATTGTATAAGAACAGACCGCTCTGAGCGGTGCTCACCCACAGCTGCTGCTGCTGGTCTTCATGAATGCACCTGATCCATGCATGTTGAAAGCCATCCGACACTGCGGTATCAGGACGAAAGATGGTGAACCCGTACCCGTCATACCGGTTCAGGCCATCTTCTGTGCCTATCCAAATAAAGCCCCGCTTGTCCTGATGAATGGCCGTGACATGGCGATTGGATAGTCCATCTTCCTCTGTAATTCGATTAAATGTCAGCTGGCGAAAATCATCCTGCGAAAAACCAAAATTGCCCAGGAGCAGGGCGACAATTACAGCAGATATGCGCTTGTTCATTCCAGACTTAACCTACCAAGAAAACGGTTGATGCTGAATTCCACACAGATGATCTTGAGCAGTTCACATACTGATTTCATCGCGTTGGATCTACCTGAGCGACCTGCCTGCGTCTCATCAACTCGCTCAGCGATAGAAGCAGCGACGAACACCTTGAAAACACGATTGACAAATAAGTTATTCGCCCGGGAGCAAATGACGAAGCAGTACTTGATTAATGATCTCCCGGTCAACAGGCTTTTGAATGAAGACGTTGGCCCCGTAGTCGAGGCAATTCTGGCGCTCATTCATCTTTGTAGAAGCTGAAAGCGAAACAATTGGACAAGCAACGCCTCTTCTGCGCAAATCACGGATCGCTTCCACTCCATTGTAGAACGGCATGTGCACATCCATGATGATCAGGTCCGGACCCTTTTCCAGGGTGAGCCGGACAGCCTCACTGCCATTGACTGCCCTGATCACTTTTCCACCGAGTTCTTGAACAAAAAGTTCGAGTGCCAGTGCGTTGATCTCATCATCTTCCGCCACAAGGATGACCTTGTCCCGTAAGGGCAAGTCGACTGAAGATTTGCTGGAGGGAATCTCGGCTGAAAGGGAATGAATCTCGAATACCATCCTTTCAGTCATGGCATTCAATTCTGAAAGGCGCTGCGTATTTTCATAAGCGTCTACCGACTCACCACCCATCCGCAAAAGCGCCTCCCAGGCGCCGAGTTCTGCGGTGAGCTCATTCATGCCAAAATACCCAAAGCGGGACTTCAACTTGTGCACAAGCGATGCAGCTCCTCGCCAGTCTTTGCTGTCCAATAGATCTTTCAATTGACCCACTTGCTCAGGCGTCTCCGCAACAAACACCCGGGTTAACTCTCGGACAGTGCTAGACTGTCCAGGCATGGCTGACATCATTTGCCGGAGGGAGTTTTCAATTCTGGAACGCAATGCAGTCTGATCCATGATTCAAAAATAATATCTGTCTCAAATCTCAAACAGAATATTAGCCCAATCCGCTCCGCTGCCCGATGGCTGGCAACTTTGGCCCGTTCGGTTTGGAACTCATCCCCGCCGGTCCTTGTCATCTGTGCCCTGTTAGAGTATCTTAGGAAAAATTACTCCTATGTCACCAATGCCTGACGTACTGATTGTGGGTGGAGGCTTTTCCGGACTTGCGGCGGCGCGAACTCTGCACCAGCATAACCGAAGTTGGATGCTGCTTGAAGCGCGGGAAAGACTTGGTGGGCGCACTCAAACGCACACCTTTGCGGATGGCACCTACGCGGATGTGGGTGGACAATGGATAGGACCGACGCAAGATCGCATGTATGCCCTTGCAAAAGAGCATCAGATCAGTTGGTACGATACATACAACGAAGGCAAAAACATCCTGGATCTCAAGGGCAGATTGCGTGAATACACCGGACTCATCCCAAAGATGGACGTACTGTCACTGCTCAACATCGATTGGCTGCTGAAGAAACTTGAACGCATGGCGACACAAATAAATGTGGCGCAACCATGGGCCACTACGAATGCTGCGGCATGGGATCGAATAAGCCTTGAAGCCTTTGTGAGAAAACACAGTTGGACCAGTGCCTGCTACAAAGTGGTTCGGGCGGGACTTGAGACGGTGTACGCCTGTGAGCTGAATGAAGTGTCGCTGCTACACGCACTTTTCTACATTCGCTCCGGCACCAATCTGAACTGTCTGTTGAGCATCGAGAACGGTGCGCAACAGCACAGGATCACAGGTGGTATGCAGCCTTTGGCAGAGAAAATGGCAAGCGACTGGATGGACCGCATTCGCTTTAAGCACGCGGTGACGAGCATCACACAAACAGCTGACGGTGTGGAAGTGAAAGGTGATGGATTCTCCATGAAAGCCCGCAAACTCATTATCTCGATTCCACCGGTACTGATCCGCGACATTGACTTCACTCCAGCACTGCCGCTCATGAAGCAACAGATACTCGAAAAGATCTCGATGGGAATTGTCGGAAAAGTAATTGCCGTTTACCCGCAGCCATTCTGGCGTCAGCGTGGATACAGCGGACAGGTAGTCGCCGACGAACAATCGCCGTTTCAAACACTGTTTGATTCATCACCTGACCAGGGTGCGTATGGTGTGCTCCTCGCCTTTTGTATTGCGAACCGGGCTCGCAGCTTTTTTTCGATGGATGAATCAGCCCGGAAGCAGCTCGCGTTGGAAACCTTTACACGATACTTCGGGCCAGAGGCCGCCACGCCCCAGCAATACCTCGATCATTGCTGGGCTGAAGAAGCCTGGAGCGGTGGCTGCTATGCCGGCGTATATCCTACCGGCGCGTGGACCAACTTCCGCAATGAGCTGGCTCAACCCACGGGGGCTATTCACTGGGCTGGCACAGAGACGGCTGACGTGTGGTATGGATACATCGAAGGCGCTGTGCGCGCAGGCGAACGAGCAGCGGCAGAGGTCTTACAATCGATGGGACATGTGTGACACGCTCGTTGCCCTCCCGGTCTCCACAGCCAACGCAAATGTGCTGCTGGGCAAAAACTCCGATCGCGAACCGGACGAGGCGCAGGCACTCACCTGGGTGGAAGCACAGACACACAACGGTGGCACGGTCCAGTGCACCTACATCTCCATACCACAGGCCTCGCACACCTACGCATGTCTGCTTTCCCGCCCCTTTCAAATGTGGGGCGCGGAAATGGGTGCGAACGAACACGGCGTCGTCATCGGCAATGAAGCTGTTTTCACGAAAGTGAAGATAGACCATCGCAATACAGGACTGACCGGAATGGACTTACTGCGGCTGGCCCTGGAACGATGTGCCACAGCAACCGAAGCAATGAAACTGATTGTTCAACTGTTGGAACAGTACGGCCAGGACGCCTGTGGCGGATACAAAAACAAGAAGTTCTTTTACCATAACAGCTTCCTGATAGCCGATGCGGCAGAGGCTTGGATACTTGAAACCGCAGGAAGAGAGTGGATCGCTGCACCGGTCAAACACACCGGAAGCATCTCCAACCGATTGAGCCTGGAAAGTTCAGAGCGGATGAGTGCCAATGCCCGGTTGAACGCCAGGGAGAAGAAGTGGTGGAACGGGCAAGAACCCTTCAACTTCAGTAAGGCCTACTCAGACTGGCTGTATACCACGCTGGGCAAATCCAGACAACGGCAATTCTGTACGAGTGACCTGATGGGCAAAAAGGCCGGCCAACTTGCTGCTGGCGACTTGATGCAGTTTCTCCAAAGCCACCACCTGGATGACACGCGGTTTGTGCCATCAAAGGCCAGCACTGGTTGCATCTGTATGCACGCCACAGGTTTATTGAATCCAAGCCAGACAACAGGAAGTATGGTGGCCGAAATCAGGACCAACCTCCCCCACACCCTCTGGATGACCGGGACTTCATCCCCCTGTCTGTCGGTCTATGTGCCATTCTACAGCCATGCCAATCTGATACACGAGCTAGGTACTCCCGGCCCTGTTGAAGACGACTCGTGGTGGTGGAAAGCTGAGGCGCTACATCGTCAGTGGAGCCGACCCCGGCATTACCAGCATGTGAGATCAACCATTGCGGCTCAGCGGCGGGCGCTGCAGGGAGCTTTCATAGACCAGGAACAGAAACTGTTCAGGGATGGTGCCTCCGCCGCTGATTTACGCGATTTTTCAGTGGCGTGCGTGCGGCAGGTGGAATCAGCCAGGACGGAATGGGGTCGAATGGCTTTATCATAACATACAGAATATCAAGATAATACGATATAGTCACAGGATCTCATAATCGTACGTTTACTAATTTATTTAGCTTAATCTTGCATTAGCTAATATTTTTAGTATTTTTGAATTGTAAACACGTACGATATGAAAGTTGTCAGTTCAAGGTTGATTGGCACGCGCGTCATACGCGCACAGGAAGCAGGCATCCAGTTGTTCCAGATCCGCAATGTACTTGGGCAGCATCGAGATGCGCTTGTGGACAGGGTATTGGAAAACCTGGCGAACTACGTTGAATACAAGTTTCACTTTGTGCCTGGCCGGGCAGAGTGGTTGGTACTGCATCAGGCACTCACCGATCTGAAGCGCAAGGATATTGACCCTGAGCTCTATGAGCCCCTGATCCGCAAGATCCAGCGACGGGAAGAAGTCAAGCTGGCCAACGACTATTTCTTTCTCGATATCGATGAAACACTGCGCAATCAACTTCTGGCCAGGTCCAATTTTGCGGCTTGATGAAAGGGTTGGGCTGGTTGGGTTAGGTTGGTGAGGGTGGTAAGTGGTTAAGCTTGGGTGAGAGGTTGGATGGTTGGGTTGGGTTAGTTGGGAGGTTGGCAGGTGCGATCAAGTTGGGTAGTTGGTTGGGCTGAGGGTTGGTTAGGTTAGTCGAGTTAGTCGGGTTAGTTGGGTTGAGTTAGTTGGTTAGGTTAGTTGGTGGTTGATTGGGTGTTTAAGTTGACTGAGTGGCTAAGTTCGGGTGGTTGGATGGGCGATCAGGTTGGGCGGTTGGTTAGGCAATTGGTTGGGCGGTTCGTTGGTTAGGTTGAGGAGGTTAGGTTGAGGAGGTTAGGTTAAGGAGGTTAGCCAGGGTGGTTAGTTGGGGCGGTTAGGTGGTTGGGTGATTGGATGATTGGGTGGCTGGTTACTTCGGTTAGCTGGCTTGGTGGTTGCGTTGAGTGGTTGGCTGCGCTTGATGGATTGCGTTAGGATGGTTAGTGGGTCGCTTCGATGGCTGGGAACGCCGGTTAGCTTGGTCTTAGCAGTTTTCGGGTGATTGCCCGAACGTTTGGGTACATACTTCAACTGAACACTTTGACCAAAGAAATGAGAGCTTTCTTGAGCAAACGGGTTGATCGGCGCCGTTTGAGAATTGAAGGACTCAGAGCAAACTTCGTGTGATCTTTTGTCTTTGCCTCTTCGCGTTGAAATGCGAGTGTAATAGTCCGAAAGCTCAAACATCCTTGTGAGGTACATTGGGGGCAAGTCAGACTTTAACCCCTTAACCCCGGATGTCGGTCATTGGACGTGTTTGGGTAACTTGCAGCTATACTCCACTCACATGATCAATCGGGTGAATCAGTCTGTCTTGATTTGTTTTTGCATCTGTCTGTCGATCGTCTCCTGCACGACCAAGCAAGCACCATCTTCCCGCTGGTGCGACCAGCCCCTGCGCAGTGAGCTGGCGCAGTTGAAGGAAATACCTTCCGCGGATCCCTGGTTCAAAGTGTATGAAGTTGACACCGGCGTGTACGCAATCATGGAACCCTATAATTTTCAGGAGACCATCTCCTACCTGATCACCGGCAGTCATCACAATGTGTTGTTTGACACCGGCATGGGAATGGGCCCCCTGAACAAAGTGGTGGCTGCCCTGTCCGACAAACCCGTTGTGGTAATCAACTCCCACTCTCACTTCGACCACGTGGGCAACAACTATCAATTTGACACAGTGTATGCCATCGATACTGCCTACACTCACGCACATGCGGAGTTGGGTCGACCGCACGAGGATGTAAATGATGAAGCAACACCTGCCGCCATCTGTCTCCGGTATTTGCCCGATTTCGATACCGCTGCCTATCACATTCTGCCGTATGCCGACAGGATCCGCCGGTACCTGCACGAAGGTGATACACTCAACCTGGGTGGCAGAACACTCGAGGTTTGGCAAGTGCCCGGCCATGCACCGGATGGCATCACCCTGCTGGATCGGAAAAACGGGTTGCTCTGGACAGGCGATCAATACTACGACGCACCCATCTGGCTATTCGCAGAGGGCACTGATTTGAAAGCCTATGAAAAGGTGGTGCGCCGCTATGCCGCTATTGCGCCCAGTCTGCGGTCGGTGATGCCCGCGCACAACCGACCTGCCGTAGAACCACAACGACTGTTGGATCTCGCGGACAACTTTTCATCCATCCTGCAGGGAAAAGTGAAGGGCACGCCGGCTCCCTTCAGTGCCCACACAGACCCTGCGCTGGAGTTTGTTTTCCCCCATACGCGCTTTCTCATCCGAAAGGACCAATTGCCGGCCGGGACGCCATAAAATCCTGTCCTGATCTACCGCGCCAATCTGACGGCTTTTGATATCTTTGCCGCCTTATTTGAAGACGCATGATTTCGGTAGACGCTGTGACGGTAGAATTCAATGGCTCCGCGCTGTTCAGTAACATCACTTTCAACATCAATGAGAACGACCGCATCGCACTGATGGGAAAGAACGGCGCTGGCAAGTCCACGCTGCTCAAAATACTGGCCGGCGTGAGCAAGGCCACCCGGGGCAAGGTATCGGCGCCCAAAGATGCCATTATCGCGTATCTGCCTCAACACCTGCTGACCGAAGACAATTGCACCGTCTTTGAAGAAACATCCAAGGCGTTCTCCCGCATCCTGGACATGAAAAACCAGATGGATGATTTCAACCGCCAACTGGAGACGCGCACCGACTATGAATCCGACGACTACGCCAAACTGATTGAAAAAGTCTCAGAACTCAGCGAGAAGTATTATTCCATCGAGGAAGTCAATTTCGATGCAGAGGTAGAAAAGACATTGCTGGGACTGGGCTTCCTGCGCTCCGACTTTACACGCTCCACCAGTGAGTTCAGCGGCGGCTGGCGCATGCGCATTGAACTGGCCAAAATCCTCCTGCAAAAACCCGACCTCATCCTGCTCGATGAGCCCACCAACCACCTCGACATTGAATCGGTGCAATGGCTGGAAGAATTTCTCCGCGACAATGCCAAGGCGGTGATTGTGATCAGCCACGACAAAGCCTTCGTCGACAACCTGACCAATCGCACCATCGAAATCACGATGGGCAGGATCTACGACTACAAGACCAACTACTCGCACTACCTGCAGTTGCGCAAGGAACGCCGCGAACAGCAGCAAAAGCACTTCGACGAACAACAGCGCGAAATCGCAGACATCACCGCCTTTATTGAGCGCTTCAAAGGAACCTATTCCAAAACCCTCCAGGTGCAGTCGCGGGTAAAGATGCTCGAGAAGATGGAAATCATCGAAGTGGATGAAGTGGACACTTCGGCGCTGAATCTGAAATTTCCACCCGCACCCCGCTCGGGAAGTTATCCGGTAATTGCCGATGGCCTCACCAAACGGTACGGCGACCACGTGGTCTTCCAGGATGCGGCACTCACCATCGCCCGCGGTGAGAAAGTGGCGCTCGTGGGAAAGAACGGTGAAGGTAAATCCACCTTTGTCAAAGCCGTGATGGGTGAGATTGACTTCGAAGGCAAACTGCAACTCGGACACAATTGCCAGATCGGATACTTCGCGCAAAACCAGGCCTCTTTGCTGGACACGGAGCTTACTGTGTTCGAAACCATTGACCAGATCGCCGAAGGAGAAATCAGAACGAAGATCAAGGACATACTCGGAGCGTTCATGTTCAGTGGCGACAACATCGACAAGAAAGTGAAAGTACTTTCTGGTGGTGAGCGCACGCGATTGGCCATGATCAAATTGCTGCTGCAGCCCGTCAACCTGCTCATTCTTGACGAACCGACCAACCACCTTGACATCAAAACCAAGGATATTCTCAAAGATGCGCTGAAAGCCTTCGACGGTACCCTGATTCTGGTGTCGCACGACCGCGATTTCCTGGATGGATTGGCCGCCAAGGTGTTCGAATTCGGCAACAAGCGCATCCGTGAACACTTCGAAGACATCAACGGTTTCCTGCGCAACAAGAAACTGGAAAACCTCCGCGAAATCGAGCGAACAAAGAAGTAACAACCAGTCGTTTTTCCGCTCACCAAATTGGCTTCGGTTGCTGCATCAAACAGCAATTTTGATTCGGTGCCAGTCGTCTGAAATCGCCTCATTTTCCCGCTTACGATCAGGTGTCGGAGTGACCAACTACCCCCTGAAAAATGGTGTCCGTCAGTCGCATCCATGATTGACGTTTATAGGCCATTTGCTGATTTGCAGGACCAAATAGTCCTCTATGTTTGTATCGCAATCGATTACATGACCCCGTCAAGCCACATATTGAAGATTCGCAGAAGCCGCAACATCACCGCAACTTATGAAAGTCAAGTTCGGTTGGCCGGCACAGTACAGGACAGTAACTCCGAACCGACCGTTGTCCCGACCCGGCAACGGCAGTTTTTTAATACTCACTCTACTAACCTTAATTTCAGCTGTATGAAAAACGTGATGATGTCCATGCTGCTGTTTGCAATGGTATTGCAAGCCGCTGCCCAAAGCCTCACTGACAAAGCCCAAGTACTGCAAAAAGTTCTCGACTATCCAGCCGTGCAATCTCTCTATCCGCGCAACCTGGAAGGCGAATTGAAGCAAGTAACCATTCTTCAGCAGAAGCCGATCATATTCCCTATCAACATAGAAGCATCCAAACACGGCAAGCCCCTGTCTTTCATGTCCGAAGGTCAGATTATTGAACACCAGATTGAAGCCTACTTTATCTTCAATCAGTTCGACATGACCGCCACAACAGCTACCGTCAACTTTGCTTTCCACTATTCGGAATATGACAAAATCACCGTTCAGATGGAGTTGGTAAAACAAGGTGACTCATGGATCGTTGCCAAGTCATTTGACTTCAAGGAACGCGAAACGCTGTGAGGGTACCCAGGTAACCTTCGACGTTAACTGATCCAGTCAATGTTCGATCGTCTGATCCCGGGTACGGGTTCGGATCAGAAAAGGGTTCTGGCGAAAGCCGGAGCCCTTTTCATTGGGACACAGATGTCCTATCTTCTGCTGTCGGTGCCTGCGGGATGCGATTGCACGGAAGAGAAACCACAAAGTTGGTGCCTTCCCCATAGATCGAATCAACTGCAACCTTCCCTCCGAGTCGCACCACGGCATCGCGCACTATGTACAGGCCCAACCCCGTACCTTCCTTTCTTCGGTGTTCGCGGAAGAACATGTCAAAAATCCGGTCAAGGTTCTCGCGACGGATACCCGTGCCGTTGTCCTCGATCCTGATGTGTGCGGCATCGGCCTCAAGCCCAACTGAAATCCGGATGTAGGGATCCTTCTTGGTGAAGTCATGGTACTTGATCGCATTCGACAACAGGTTGCCGAATATCGTTTGCAATCGCACCGGATCAGAGTCCAGCATGATGGCAGGATCTACATTAAGCTCAAGCCGGATCCTCGAAAAATTGGGGTAGAACCGGAGGTTGTCAATCACATCGTGCAAGACAGCGAGCAGTTGCACCTTCTCCATTCTGATTTCCACCCTGCTGTTGCGGGCGTGCTCCCCAATCTTCACAATGAAGTGATCCAGACTCTGTGCCCGCCCTTTCAGCAAGGCAATGTAGCTTCTGAGTTCCTCGGGGTCACGCGCGAGTTCCATCACCTGTATCAATCCCTGCATCGATGTCAGCGGTGCGCGCAGGTCATGCGACGCACTGTAGAAGAAGCGGTCAAGTTCCGCATTAAGCCGCGTCAATTCAGTGTTCTGCTCTGCAATTGCCCTTTCTTTTGCCTTGAGGGCTGCTTCCGACTTGGCGTTGCTGCGAAGCAAATAATAGACAATCAACAACAGCGCGAGACTGGCAACAATGAAGCTGAATCCAAGATTGCGCTCAATGTAATACGCGGTCTCCGGCGCCGCCTGCCGCGGCAGGCCATGAAACATGGCCACCAGAAAAAGCAATGTTGAGATGGCGACCAACGCAATGGCCAGACGCGTGCGCTCATATCCGAGCGCAACCATCAACCCTGTGTTGATGCAAAAAG
>JAIBBB010000357.1 GCA_019694905.1 Cyclobacteriaceae bacterium | reverse complement strand
TGTAGAATGAACCGAAGGCCTGCCCTGCATCTTCCACGAGAACGATGTTCTTTTCCTTGCAAAGGCTAACGATCTCGTCGAGGTGTGCGTTTCCCCCGCACATATGTACCAGCAGCACGGCCCTGGTTTTGGGAGTGATCGCTTTGCGGATGCCTTCGGGGCTGAGACACAGCGTCTCATCAATTTCTGCAAAAACTGGCAGCGCTCCAGCAAAGAGTACTGCTTCTACACTGGCAATGAAGGTAAAGGGAGGAACAATGACTTCATCACCAGCGCCAACGCCTGCGGCCGCGAGTGCACAAGCCACTGCAGTTGAGCCGCTCGACACGGCGTGGGCGTAGGAGGCACCTGTAACCTTTCTGACCTCGGCTTCAAATTCTCTTGCTTTCCAAATGTTATTGCGTTGCGCATCGTGATTGTAGCGAAACAGGATACCGGTTTCCAGTACATCCTGAACCTCTTTCCGCTCCTCATTTCCGAACAATTCTGTTCCTGGCATGGCTATGTTGTTTTGGTAAAAACGGCATTTGGGGCCTAAAAAGGCACCTTTTTAGGTGTAATGCGCGCAAAGTTAATCATTCATCATGTAAATTTCCCACATGGCCTAGCCCTGCTCCAGGAAACGATCCACAGGGGTAATTTCCTGCTGAACGGCAGTAAAGAGGAGAGGGTGAACATTTTTGCGGTCGGCAAGGTACTGCTGGTATACAGATGAATAGGCGGCACGCTGGGCGATGGCCTCATCGAAGTTCCCCTGTGCACCCATCAGCAGTTCGGTGGCTTCACGTACAGCAAAGTGTCCGCTTGGGCTGAACGTGCTGTATTCAGCCAACTGGTGCTGAACGACAAAATCATTCAACAGGGGATTTGCACTGCGTCGGACCTGTATGCGCAACCCGCATGCGGCCGCCATCCCAAAATCAAGAATGTCGTCAAAGACAAAGGCAACTTCGTGGGCCTGTATACCAAATGTTTCTGCCAGATGATGGAGTGCTTTGGTCTTGTGTGCGATCCGGAAATACAATGCGTGGAATCTTTCGCGGTCAGTTAACTGGTACGCGTAGTGGTTCTTCTCGCCTGTGATGACTGCCACCACTGGTAATGAGCCATGGGCCAGCCAGTGGCTGAACCGAAGCATATTGGTCCCCATCGCATCTGGCTCCGTGAAAGTACTGCCTTCAATTCCATGCCGTGAGCCATCGTTGAAAACGCCGTCCCAGTCAAATACATAGGCACGGATCTTTTTCAACCGGGTGCAAAAATCAGAAGGCGGAACCCGGAAGGTTCCGCCTTGTTCTGCAAAATGTCTGGCTATCGATTCGAATGCCTGCATCAGTCACCTTTGAGGTCCTGAATATCCAGCATGCCGACCGGCTTGCCGGCGGCAGTCACCAGGATGGTGTCGACGTTCGTTTTCTTGAACACATCAGCGGCGTCATTGAGCATGGCATCGGCATCCACGGAGATCGGTGCCTTATAGGTGAAATCACCCATCTGCTTACCCAATACATCGCGCCCGTCGGACTGCAGTTTGCGGCGAAGGTCGCCATCGGTGAACACGCCGAGCAGTTGGTCGCCTTTCACAATTGTGACGGCTCCAAAACCATACTCCGTCATCTTCACAATGGCGTCCGCCAGTTTGGTGTCGGCAGTAACGACCGGATTCACGTTGCTGATAGCATCTTTCACTTTTACTGTCATCAGGCGGGTGTGCTCGATGAACTGATCGGTACCTACCGTTGTGAAGTTGTTTTCGGTGAGCGTCTTGATAACCTTCCAGGGAGCTGTGATGGTATGCACACCCAGGTTGATAGCGTTGCGGACGTGTTCTGCGTGACGAACAGAGGAGAACATCACTTTAGTCGGATACTTATAGTGGTCCACGGCAGTGACGCATTGTTTCACCAGTTCGAGGGCGTCGTGTCCCTGGTCCTGCAGGCGGCCCACCAGCGGGCACACGTAAGTTGCACCAGCCTGCATGGCCATGTAGGCCTGCTGCAGCGTGTATACCAGGTGTACGTTGACAAGCAGACCGGCCTGGCGCAATTTGTAGCACGCCTTGACACCTTCAAGCGAAACGGGGATTTTGAAAACAGTTTTCTTGGGGTCGAGTCCGAGTTTGAGCTGGCGCTGCGCTTCTGCGAGCACTTCGTCTGCTGTGTTGCCAAGTGCTTCGATCTGAAGGATTGGAACAATTTTCGACAGCTTCACGATGAGTCCGTCGATATCGGTCACACCACCGCGATGCATAAAGGTCGGTGTGGTTGTGAGGCCGGTAATAAAGCCAAGTTTGGAAGCATCTTCGATCTCTTTCAGATCGGCTGAGTCAAGGTATAATTCCATTGCGTTTAGAATTGTTTATGGGAGGTAGTTCAAATCAAAGATTGGGTACGAGTTGACGGTTGCGGTATTTCACTTCTACCTGGTGCAGCTCGATAATGGGCTTGAGAAATTCTTCCAGGTCATACACGCACAATTGGCTTGCGGCATCGCACAGCGCTTTCTCGGGGTCAGGGTGAGTTTCGATGAAGACACCATCAACGCCTGCGGCCACACCGGCGCGCGAAAGAACCGGCAGAAACTCCCGTGCACCGCCTTTGCTGTCAGCGCTTGGGATTCCATACTTGCGTATGGAATGGGTGATGTCAAACACCACTGGGTAACCAAGTGCATTCATGTGATAGAAGCTTCTGGGATCTACAACCAGGTCATTGTAGCCAAAGGTGAAACCGCGCTCAGTCAGAATCACCTGGTCGTTGCCCGCCTCCACGCACTTGTTGACCGGATGCTTCATGTTGTCGGGTGCGAGAAACTGGCCGTGCTTGATATTCACGGCGCGGCCTGTCTTTGCAGCCGCCACCATCAGGGTCGACTGCATACACAGATAGGCAGGGATTTGCAGCACATCGCAAACCTCACCGGCAGCAGCCGCCTGATCAGGGTAATGGATGTCGGTCAAAACCGGGAAACCGAATTGCTCTTTCACTTTGGCAAGCATCTGAACACCTTTGGCGAGGCCGGGGCCATCGTAGTACTTCAGGCTGCTGCGGTTGTCCTTCTGGAAGGAAGACTTATAGATAATTTTGATCTTGAGACGCTCAGAAACCTCTCTCAGTTTCTCGGCAGTTGCCATCATGATCTTCTCGTCCTCAATTACGCAGGGACCGGAAATCAGGAAGAGCTCCTCCGAGCCACATTCGATATTGCCTACTCTGACAATTTTTTTCATCGTTTTATCATGGTTTTACGTCCTTCAGACGAATCACCCGGCGGCTTATTGTTTGAGCCAGGTTTGTTTTGGGCTTAATTCGGCTGATTTCAGACAAGTGGGTGCAAATTTAAGGATTTTGCGGCAATCCTTATGCTTTCCAGCCACCCTCCAGCCGGGCCCTTTCCCACGTCTAGATCGG
>JAIBBB010000121.1 GCA_019694905.1 Cyclobacteriaceae bacterium | reverse complement strand
AGTTACAAACAACAAAAATGTTTGCGTAATTGAAGATCCTTCTGGATTAACATGACTCACTTTGGACGATTTTCCATACCTAATATAAAAAATTCAATGAACTGTCAAATCGATCATCCTGCGTCCTAATTCATGCAATTTCCCAATAGTCTGAAGACTGGAATGGCCAGTTAAGCTCATACCAATCAGTTTGCCTGCCGTCATCAAATGAATCGCAATATTACTGAAGCGTATTGGGAGACTTCGGCTAGCAAGGGTTTGACCATGCTAGACAAATCAGATGTGATAAGGTGCAGAACGCACTATGGCCCTAAGCGATTATAGCAGTAACCGCAGGCTCCACTTAAGCAACAACTATCAAATGTCCGATCCAGATCATTCTAGCTAATAGAATAAAATTCTGATTTTCAGTTACAAGCAATGCTAGCCCTCAATATTTGTTTGGGTCTAGAAAAGGCCATCATCCAAAAAAGTGACACGTTTCGCTCTTGAGGCCTCAATCCTGCAAAAATGCAGTTTGCCGGTCCTACAAGTCCTACATACCTACAAAGTATAATTTTGATACCAAAAGCCCCATTTTAGGGTGCTTTAGTGTGTAGGTTCTAGTGTAGGACTTGTAGGACTGTGTAGGATTGTAGGACTGTAGGACTGTCTAATCACATAGCCATATCAATGCAAGGTGATTCTCATGCGAACATGGAGTAGCCAAATTATATTTTGAGTTATCTGATTAAGTGAACTAAAATGGTCACTAACTAGATCATAATGGGCCTCTCCAGTCTTTGAGTACCTGATAGTCCCGAAGCACACCCAAGTCTCGGAGATAATGGTCAGTTTGATCCACTGTCTGATGTCGACAGATCATCTGTACCAGCTTGATATCCTTTGTTGCTTCATACAGGCTTATCGCCCCAGAGTGCTTATAGCTATATATGCTGTAGCGCTTCCCCGTTAGTTTGCATTCTTCTAGTATTCGTCTGTTCCTCTTTGCCAAATAGAGGACACCCTGTGGCAGAAGGCCTGGTCCGCCACCCTTACCGAATATGAAATATTCTTTAGGATAAGTGATGATGCCGCTTTCTCTCACCGCTGTGACTAAGGTTGGCGCCATAGGCATAAATTCATCTCTCCTGTTCTTGCTTATCGACGCCGGCACGAAAATTCTGTTCTCTATCAGATCAATTGATTCAATCTTTAACTGTCGAAGCTCCCCGGGGCGAATAAGGGAATAGTATATGAATCGAATGAAAAGTAGCAGTTCCATTTGATTGATCTCAACGCACTTGGCCTGCACCATTCTAATCTCCTTGTCACTTAATGCCGCATGCTTGTTTGCGTTAGTCCTAAGTGATGGAATATTGGCTACAGGATTGAATTTAATGGCGCCTGGGTAACGCTTTATTATCCAATTGAAAAAAATGCTTAGATCGGTCTTGTAGTTGTTGTAAGTTTTGTTTCCGATGCCTTTGGATTGCAGGAATTCAAGGAATCCATAGATATCAACCATTTTGATTTGGTGGATCTGCTTGTCCTCCCTTCCGCATTCGTCAAGGTAGGCCCTCCATTTCCTGAAGATTGTTGGGAACCGCTGCAAATAGTTGCTTCGGGCATTATCTTTCTTCTTTCGGTCAACGAATATTTGAAGTGCTTGAGTGAACGGTTGGTAGCGGATCAAATCTCCGATTGGTTGGTTGGCTTGGTTGGTTGGCTTCTTTTTACCAAACACTGCTCCGCGCCTTAGTCTTGAGTTGATTGTATCTACCAGCTCTCTTCCCACACTCAATCGTTCATCCACGGTTTTGAAACGATTGATTGGCTCGTATAGTCGCTGACGAACTAAGCAACCCCTTTGTAAGTGCCAAGCATAATAATCAACATACCACCGCTTTGAAAGGTCAAAATCGTGGTAATGAAGTATTGCTTCTCTGTATGGATGTTTTGGCACAGTTATTTGGCGCACTTGTACTTCCTCGCTGAAAAAACGGCCTAAACGAGGCCCAAAGCGAACATTTTTGGCGGAGAGACAGGGATTCGAACCCTGGATCCGCTTGCGCGGATAACGGTTTTCGAGACCGCCCCGATCGGCCACTCTGGCATCTCTCCGAAAAGGGACACAAAAATAACCCCGCAAGAGACGTCTGGCGCCGCTTAGCTGAATTATTTTGTCAGTACTCACCGAGATCCCATTCGTCCGTCCGGAAAGGCGTCGCTGGCAGGCCCGCACCATTGTACAAATTGGCATCATCAGGGTTGTCTGCCCATGCATACCGAACCGCCACCGGATCCGGCACATCGGCAGCGGAAAGGATCACTGTGTTATTCCTGATTTCCCCCTTTGCCCATCGATACTTCTTGTCGGCACCCGCCAAAGCAAATCCCTTCACATATCCGTATTTATCCCTGGCAAGTAATCCTCCGGCTACCTCTCCGAACGTGACCACAACCCTTTCGCCGTCTCTTCGCCAGGAAGTCATCACCGGGCCTGAAGCCGCAATCTCTTTTCCGTAGGTCTTGCTCAAGGCCTGCAAGGCAAGTCGCAGGCCCACATCCTGCTTGTTCCGCGGATGGATATCTCCCGCTTCCCCGATATCAATGATTACCGCCTGGCCCGTTTGCGGAAGTGCTAAAGTCATTGACTGCGCCTCCCGAAGTCCCGCCCACCAACTCTGTCCAGGTTGTTTGACAGGCTCCATGTAGTTGGCCAGTTGCACCCAATAAAATGGCAATTCAGCACCCCAGTGACTTCGCCAGTTCCTGATGAGACTGGCAAACAGTGTTCTGTACTTCATTGGCTCGCCAGCATTGCTTTCACCCTGGTACCAGATAAAACCCTTGAGCGCGAAAGAAGTAATTGGCGCAATCATCGCATTATAAAGCAATGACGGAAAGGAATTGGGGCCTGTCTGCTTCACACCAAAATCAGAGGTGACAACGGCAGTTTGGTATTGCCAATTTCCGGCCAGGGAAATGCGCTTGTCGGCTGTCTGCAGATACAACTGCTCTGCCTTGCCATACATACCTCCTCCACCCTGATCATCCCTAACCTTGACAACCACCACATTCTTGCCCTTTGAAAGCAGGCGGGCAGGAATACTATACAATCGATCCTTGTTCCATGCTGCTTCAGACCCCACTCGTACGCCATTGATGTAGGTAACATCAATATCGTCTATGGGGCCGAGGCTGAGGGTGGCATCAGAAGGGCCGTCAAGCGAGAATTCCTTCCTGAACCACACGATACCATCCACGTCTCCAATGGGCGTAGTGGCCCATTCCCCCGGCTGTTCAATTACTTTCCAACCACTGGCATTGTAGTTCGGATCAAACCATTTTTCCGTTTCACCAAGGTCTTTCTGAAGGGCAGTCTGGTATTGTGCGAGCCGGGCATCCATACCTGCCATCTGTTTTTCCATCTCAGCCGGATTGATGGATTGATATGGCTCAACCTTCGACATGACATCCCAGTCAATCCAGGTTTCAACGATGGTACCTCCCCACGAACTGTTTATCAACCCAATGGGTACATGCAGCTCTTCATAGAGCTTTCTGCCAAAGAAGAAGGCCACAGCAGAAAACGAAGGTGCCTGTTGCGGTGTGCATACGGCCCAGGATGCCGGTTGCAGATCCGTGAGCGGTTGGTAGGCCATTTGCTTTTGCACCGTAAAGTGCCTTATCTCGGGATAGTTTGCCTGCGCAATCTCTTTTTCAGCATCCCGTGTATCGCGAAGAACCCATTCCATATTGGACTGACCGCTCGCCAGCCACACATCACCCATCAGAATATCATGAAAGACCAGCGTCGTTTTCCTGCCAGCAATCTTTAATTCATAGGGCCCGCCAGCCTTCAGCGCCGGCAAAGACAATTTCCATTTGCCTTGCTTGTCTGCCCGGGTTGCCTGTTGTTGGCCATTCAAGGTGGCCCGCACCGATTCACCTGGATCTGCCCAGCCCCAGATAACAACTGGTCGCTCCCGTTGAAGCACCATGTGATCGGAAAAAATTGCCGGCAATCGAAGTGCCTCTGCACTTACACCGGTCATCAACACGCACGCCAGAAGGATCAGCTTTTTCATGAATTATTATTTTGTAAACGAATATAGCTTACCTGAATTCCGAAGCCAATGATCGCCCTGCGCTTGCTGAACTATTCGGGCGAATGTGTAGGTTTGGGGTTCAAATATGAAGATATACCACGGCATAGAGGATTTCACCCCCGTGCACCGAGCCGTTGTAACCAGTGGCACTTTTGACGGTGTCCATCTTGGGCATCAAAAGATTTTGCAGCGGCTGCGCGAAGTAGCCGTCAAGGCCGGCGGCGAAACTGTCGTGATCACTTTCTGGCCCCATCCCAGGCTTGTGCTGTATGCCAGCAAAGAAACTATTAAGTTGCTGAACACTTTTGAGGAGAAGGCCGATTTGCTGCGTCAACAAGGTATCAACCACTTGTTGAGAATACCTTTCACCCGTGAGTTCTCTTCTTTGTCTTCGGCTGAGTTCATCCAGCGAATTCTGGTCGACAAGATTGGTACGCATACGTTGGTGATTGGTTATGACCACCGGTTTGGGAAGAATCGGGAAGGCAGTTTTGAGCAGCTTCGACAAAACAGTGCTGCCTGGGGTTTCGAAGTAGAGGAAATTCCCCGACAGGACGTTGACCACGTTGCCGTCAGCTCAACAGCCATCAGGAAGGCACTGTCTGAAGGGGATGTCGCGGTTGCAAGTCAGTTGCTGGGACGTCCGTACGCCATTACGGGTCGCGTTGTTGCAGGGGATAAATTGGGAAGGATGCTCGGATTTCCAACCGCCAACATCGACGTCGATTCTCACTATAAACTGATCCCTGCCGAGGGGATCTATGCCGTGAGGGTTCACCATTCCGGTCAACTGTATGACGGGATGCTCTATATCGGGAATCGGCCAACGGTAGGCGGAAGGAAGCAGGTCATCGAGGTCAATCTCTTTGACTTTGACCAGCAAATTTACGGGGAAGCGTTGACGGTGAACTTCGTTGCTTCTTTGAGAAAAGACACCAAGTTTCAGGATCTGGAGGGACTCAGAAAGCAACTCTCACTTGACAAACAAGCAGCCCTTTCAGTGTTGAGAGGTTAGTTGCCCGGCAATTCTTCGATCACCAGATTATGGTTGGTGTAGATGCAGATATCGGCAGCTATGGTAAGACTTTCCCGCACAATGTCAATGGCTGATAACTGGGGTGCATGCTTCTTAAGAGCCAGCGCTGCAGACTGTGCGTACATGGCTCCGGATCCGATTGCCGCAACCATATGATCAGGTTCCAGCACATCACCAGTACCCGAGATCACGAGTATTTCGTCCTTGCTGCAAGCGATCAGCATGGCCTCCAGCCGGCGTAAATAGCGGTCCATTCTCCAATCCTTTGCTAACTCGATCGCGGCACGTTTCAGGTTGCCGCCGTAAGCATTGAGTTTTTCATCAAATCGGTCCATGAGGGTGAATGCGTCTGCGGTAGAACCTGCAAAGCCTGCCAGAATCCGACCTTCCTGCAATTTTCGAATCTTGCGGACGTTGCTCTTGGCTATCGTATTACCCATGGTGGCCTGGCCATCACCACCAATGGCAACTCCTCCATTATGCCGGACAGCGAGAATCGTGGTAGAATGAATCACTTCCATACCCAGGGGTTAAAATCAGGCTAAAATGCAATACGAACGACACATGTTTACAAAGAAACCACATACAGACCTGTGATTCACTCGATTGCGTGACTTTTTCTGAATACTGCGGTAGCGGACTGGTGTGGTTGTCGTAATTTTGCACCGTCAAATACAGACATCATGGCAAAAGCTACCAAATCCGCTGCTGAAAAACCGGCTACACCCAGGAAAGAGAAAGTAAGCCGCAAGGCCGTTGCGTCTCCTGCTGAATCAATTGAAAAAGCTGCTCTTCTGAGCCTATCCAAGTTGCAGGACCTGAATCTGGAGCATGGCCTTCAGTCGGAGATTGAGTGGTGCCTTGGAAGTTTCCGCGCTGATGGAAACCCCATTGGGCTGTATGAGAAAGTGGAGGCCACACTTATTGTCTTCCGGGCAGAAAGAGACAAAAAGACCAAGGGCGTCACAGCAAAGCTGATCACCGAATTGGAAACAGCGCTGTCAGGCAGATAGTCAGATCATGTGGGTCACATTTTGCAGTGTGCCCGCGTATTTCTCACAGCTAACCTTGAACGTTCGCAGGAAATCCACGCCCTCGTCACTGGCCAACCCCTTGTGTTCTGCGTAGCTCTTGAAGTAAATGACTCGCTGGATACCCATTGAATAGATAATGCGGGCGCAGGCCAGGCAGGGCAAAGCGTGACATACAAAGTTGCCCCTTCCACACTGGTCTTGTTGCGAACAGCATACAGGATTGCATTTTGCTCGGCGTGAATCGCCAGGGAGCACCCGTTTTTTGAATCCCTCGGGCAGCCCGTTTCAGGCCACTCTTCATCACAATTGTGCGTACCCGATGGTGGTCCGTTATAGCCTATTGAAATAATTCGGGTTTCCTTGGTCAGCACAGCACCCACGTGGCGCTTGATGCAATGCGACCGCTGTGCCAGATTCACAGCGAGTTCCATATAGATATCGTCAAATGCCGGCCGGGTCATCGTGAGTTTCAAAAGTACGGATTGATTCTCAAAAGTGTTACCTTGGATATTAAAGTTTGCCAGCCATGCGCCTTTTGCCTTGCATTGTCTTTCTTTTGGCCGGTACAGCAGCCGCCCAGGGCCCTGTCAAGTTGATACCTAGCCCGGTCGCGGTAGTGACAGCCAGATACAAAGACAGCTACATCAAAATCACTTATTCGCAACCCCACAAAAGAGGCAGAGTTGTATTCGGGCAACTTGTTCCCTTCGGCGAAGTGTGGCGTACGGGTGCCAATGAGGCCACCGAAATTACCTTGACGCGCGACATTCAGTTTGGCAATCAACTACTCAAAGCCGGCAGTTACTCCATCTTTTCCATTCCTGACAAAGAAAAGTGGACACTCATCATCAACAGTGATTTGGGACTTTGGGGTGCCTACAACTACAACACAAAGAACGATGTGATGCGGATTGAGGCCCCGGTTGAAAAACTGACGGATACCGCCTGGGAAGCCTTCACCATATCCATTGAGACCCGCAACGACAAAGCAAGTCTGCTGTTTCGCTGGGAACAAACCAGCGTTGCGGTACCCTTTCAATTTACAGAACCTAAACCTTAACAATTCCTATGCTGAAATGGAACCTGGTCTTCCTGCTTGCGCTTGCCGTATCGGGCACACAGGCTCAGGACCTCGCCGAACTGGACCGGCGCAATGGCTTCAAACACATCAAGCTTGGTAGCAAGATTGATACGCTGAAGGGCGCGGAATTCAAGAAGGACTACAAGGAGCGCAACGAATTCCCGGCCAAAATCTACGCTGTTGAATCACCTGAGCTCCAAAGTATCGGGGAAGTGAAAGTGCGGAAGGTTGAAGTTCGTGCCTACAAAGACCTCATTTACGAAATCATCGTCATTACGGACAAAGACACGCGCCTGATGAAGGGAATGCAGAAGTCGTTCGGGAAGCCCGTGTACATTATTCCTACCGACACTTACAACTGGAAAACCGACCGGATTGCGCTCACTTTCAAAGACCATTCCAAGTCTGAAATAAAACTCACGTATCGCTTCTATCCTGTCATTAAGATGATGCTTGCCGACAAAGGCAAGAAGATCGATGACATCGCCGAGGATTTCTGATTATCCCTTGTAATAGATGCGGTAGATCACGTTTGCCTGGTCATCGGACACGAGCATAGATCCATCTTTCAACACCAGCACATCGACCGGTCGACCCCAGACTTTCTGAGTAGCCTCATCCAACCAGCCACTGGCAAAGGTTTCATAGCCAACGCTCTTTCCATTCTCAACACGCACCAGGCTAAGCTTGTAGCCGCTCTTTTTGGAGCGATTCCATGACCCATGCTCAGCGATGAAAAGTTGATTGCGATAGGCGGCAGGAAATTGATTGCCGGAATAAAACTTGAGCCCGAGTGGTGCCACGTGTGCACCAAGGTTCTGTGCCGGTTTCACGAACTCACTGCATGGCCGTTTATCCCCAAACTCAGGATCCTTGATGGTACCCCCATGGCAGTACGGATAGCCGAAGTGCTGCCCTTTGGCGGTGGCGGTGTTCAATTCACAAGGAGGAACATCGTCTCCCAACATGTCCCGGCCGTTGTCCGTAAACCAGATCTGATTCGTTCCTGGTTGCCAGGTAAATCCAACGGTGTTGCGCACACCGCTGGCAAAAACTTCCATCCCCGTGCCATCCGGATTCATGCGGGTAATACTGGCGTACACCGGATCCTTTGATTCGCAAATATTGCACGGAGCCCCGACAGGTACATACAACTTGCCATCCGGGCCGAAGGCTATGTACTTCCAGCCATGATGGGTCTCCGTAGGATACTTGTCATAAACAATTTCAGGTTTGCCCGGTTTGTCGAGCTTGGATTCTACCGCCCGGATACGGGAGATCCGGTTCACTTCCGCGATATAGAGATCACCATCCCGAAAGGCCACACCATTGGGCATGTTGAGACCTGAGGCAAGTACCCAACGCTTGTCGGCTTTGAAGTCACCATTTACATCCTGCACAGCATAGACCTTGTCTTCGTTGCGGTTTCCAACAAAGAGTATTCCCGATGGAGACATAGCCATGGAGCGGGCGTTATCGACTTCCGCGTACACGCTGATGGCGAATCCTTTGGGCAGCCTGATTGACTCCAATGGAAGTGCCGCTGAAGCAGACGTGAGGGCAGGTTCCGGCTCTGAAGTTTCGATTGTATTCAATGAAGTGTACGCCGTAGTGAGGAGGGCCAATAGAACAAAGACAGGGGCAACAAGTCTGCGCATGGTGAGATTGTTTTGAAGCGAAGATAATCAAACGAGCTGGTTGCACCTTGCCGGCTGTCACAAAGCATCCTCATTCGACCCACCTGCGATTCAACCAATATGGTTATTTTTGCAACCGCGCAGAGTCTGCAATCATGCTATCCATATCCAATATCTCATACTACATCGGCGGAAGGGCACTTTACGAAGATGCTTCCATGTTTGTCCGGCCGGATGACAAGATCGGCTTGATCGGCTTGAATGGCAGAGGAAAATCGACGCTGCTGAAAATCATCCATGGAGACCTGACTGTCAATTCAGGCAGCATCAGTAAATCACGCGACTGCACCATCGGCTTCCTGAACCAGGATCTTCTCTCCTACCAATCAGAAGATGCAATTCTTACGGTAGCGATGGAAGCGTTCAAGGATGCGGTAGACACCCAGCGCCAGATAGAGCACATACTGCACCAACTCGAATCTGACTACAGCGATGCGCTGGTGGAAAAGCTTACCAGGCTTCAGGAGAAATTTGAACACCTCGATGGATACACCATGCAGGCCAAGGCTGAAGAAGTGCTGGAAGGGATTGGCTTCAGCACTGCAGACCTGCATCGACCGCTGAAGGAGTTTTCGGGTGGGTGGCGAATGCGCGTCATGCTTGCCAAACTGCTACTCGAGCGCCCCTCCCTCCTGATGCTTGATGAACCCACGAACCACCTGGATCTGCCGTCCATTGAGTGGGTGGAGAACTACCTGCGCAACTACCCCGGTGCGGTTATCATCGTGTCGCACGACCGCCGGTTTCTTGACAATGTGATTACCAAAACGGTCGATGTGACGAACCAGCAACTGGTTACCTATGAAGGCAACTACAGTTTCTACCTTGAGGAGAAAGAGCTACGGGAGGAGATTCAGCAAAATGCCTTTGAAAATCAGCAGGCCAAGATCAGACAAACTGAGCGGTTCATTGAACGATTCCGGGCGAAGGCCACCAAAGCAAGACAAGTGCAGTCAAGGGTGAAATCACTTGAGCGAATGGACCTCATTGAAGAGGTGGTGAACGACACAGCCGCCGTGAACTTCAGGTTTAAGTTCAACCAGCCATCCGGTCGGTACGTGATCACCCTGAAGGACATCTCCAAAGCCTACGGACCTCTGCAGATACTGAAGCACACCCATGCAGTAGTGGAAAGGGGCGACAAGATCGCACTGATCGGTGCCAACGGAAAAGGCAAATCAACGCTTCTTCGCATCATCGCCAACACAGAACCCGTCGAGGGTGAGCGGACCATTGGCTACAATGTGATTTATGGATTCTATGCTCAGCACCAGCTGGAGTCGCTGCATATCGACAACGAAATTCTGGATGAACTCAAACAGGCAGGTAGCGGAAAGACGGAACAGGAACTCCGGAATGTCCTTGGATGCTTTCTGTTCTCTGATGAAGATGTGTTCAAGAAAATTAAGGTACTGTCAGGTGGTGAAAAGTCAAGGGTTGCGCTCGCCAAAACGCTGATCAGCGAGGCCAACTTTCTATTGCTGGATGAACCTACCAACCACCTCGATTTCATTTCTGAGAACATCCTTATACAGGCGCTACAGCAGTACCAGGGATCTTTTGTGGTGGTCTCTCACAACCGGCACTTCATCAGTCAGGTTGCCAACAAAATCTGGTATATCGAAAATCACCAGATAAAGGAGTACCCTGGCACCTATGAAGAGTACGAGTACTGGCACAGGCAGCAAACGGCCCCGGTAGTAACGCCTGTGGCAGAAGTACCTAAACCCAGGAAGCAGGAACCAACACGCACACTCAATGAGGGAGCTGCGAAAAAGGTAAAGTCACTGCAAACCCAGTTAAAGAAAGCAGAAGATGCAGTATCGGCTCTTGAAAAAGAAAAGGCACTGCTGGAAAGCAAACTCGCTCAACCTGAAGTATACCAGGATGCTGTGAAATGGAAAAAACTGCAGGATGAATTCAATCAGATCCAGCAAAAACTGGACGTGGCGAATCATCAATGGGAGACTTTGATGATTTCCCTGGAAGAAGCCGAGGGACAGGTTGGGTAGTTACTGGAGGATATAGCGAAAGCGCAATCCCACGTCCCACCGCAGCGGATTGGTATCCACGGCACCAGACTTGTGCGGATTGGTCAACGCATAGCGCATTCCGGGAAGGAACGACAACCGATAGTGCTTTCCAAACCGATAGCTGAATTCGGTTCCGATCAATCCCGTCAGTACCACACTCCGGTAAGGCGAGTTGCTGCCTGCACCTTCCGTGAGACTGGCAAACTGACCAGACGTGTCTACCACCCTGTTTCTGATGAAAAAGTCAGTCGATGCGCCCGCATTGATCTGCACTGCAA
>JAIBBB010000356.1 GCA_019694905.1 Cyclobacteriaceae bacterium | reverse complement strand
CGCTGTGACTGCCTGGACTACATTTTGCATGGCATCCACAGCCACTTTGAAATAGGTGCAATCGATGGTTGTGTAGTGGCGCTCGAGATATTGAGGTAGTGGTTTTCCGTCCTTGCCTACGGACTTTACCAGATGGGGCGTATAATAGAACCCGCGGTTTGCCACGGTGGCAGCAAAGTTTGCCATCTGGATAGGGGCGACCAGGTTTTCACCTTCTCCGATTGCGAGTGAGTAGATGTTGGAGAACTTCCATGGGCGGTTGGTATACCACCGGTCATAGTCCTCGGGGGAAGGAACGAGTCCACCCTTTTCATTGGGCAGATCAATTCCAAGCGGGGAGCCAAAGCCAAAACTGCGGATGTGTTTGTTCCAGTCCGCGAGGCCCAGTCTGGAGTCCTTGAATGGATCCTCGGACTGCCCGCGGTTGATCATTCTACGAAACACGCCATGAAAATAGGGATTGCACGAGTTGGTGATGGCACCGCGAAGATCCTCATTGGTGTGCGGACCATGGCAATTGATGATGCTGCGATCGCAGCGGATCCGGGTTTCAGGAGTGATAACTCCTTCCTGGAGTGCAGTCATTGCCTGAGCTATCTTGAAAATTGACCCCGGTCTGTATTGAGCCATGAGCGGCCTGTTGAAAAGGGGTTTGTTTGTGTCGCTGCTCACCAGTTTGTAGTTGGTGCTGTAATACTTTCCCGTCAGCAAGTTGGGGTCATAGGACGGGCCTGAAACAAGCGCGAGGATTTCACCTGTCGAGGGTTCAATGGCCACAATACTGCCGGCCTTGTGATTCAGAAGAAGTTCGCCGTATTGCTGAAGTTCGATGTCTATACCGGTAGTGAGGTTCTCACCGGGCACGGACAACGTGTCATAGGCGCCTCCTTTAAATGATCCCTTGATGAGTCCTTTCACATCTCTGTATAGGTGCCGGACGCCGCGCTTGCCCCGCAGTTGGTTCTCGTAGAAGGCCTCAATACCGCTTTGGCCGATATAGTCTCCCTGTTTGTAGTTGCTGCCCGCGTCGTTGGCGAGGCGATCCTTGCTGATTTCGCTCACGTAGCCCAATGCATTGGCCAGACTGGGCCATGTGTATGCCCTCGTGGTGCGGGCCTGGATGTAGAAGCCTGGAAACTCGTCGAGACGATCCTGTACGCGCGCAAAATCGGTGTTGGAGAGTTTCTCAAGGAAGAGCGTGGGTTTTTCGCGGGAATACTCCTTGCGCAGGACCATCTCCTGAAACAACCGCCGGAGTTCTTCGCGGGAGAGTTTGAATGCTGCACAAAAGGCCGCAGAGTCAAAATGATGCATTTCCCTCCGGATCAGCATGACGTCATACTGTGGCGTATTGTAGACCAGTAGTTTGCCGTTGCGGTCGTAGATCAAACCCCGAAAGGGGTACTCAACTTCTTTCATGACAGAGTTACTGTCGGCCAGTTCGGCATACCTGTTGTTGGCGACCTGGATAAGAAACAACTTGACGATCATGACCAGACTGATCATGACGACGAGTATCTGGATAATCTCTTTTCGGCCTTCGTTCATTTATCGCCTCCTTTCGCCTGTGGCGAGTTGGTACAGGAAGAACAAAAACAAAGTAAATAAGGTGCTGGAGAGTATTTTGATGGATGTATATCCAAACGTGTGAAAGCCACCTGCCTCAATCAGGAAAACGACCACATGGTGAAGAAACAGGAGCGGCAGTGAATAGACAAGAAACCACTGCAACCCGTTAGCGGCCAGGGTTGGGCCGGTGCCTGCGTCGTAGCCGCCCTGCGGTGTGATGACGGCGAGCCAGTAGTTGCGCAGGTACCCAATGAGGACGGCCACACTTGCATGAAGCCCCGCACTGTTGTAGAAGACATCTACGAGCAGACCCAGGAAGAATCCAACCAGCATGAGAATCATGGGATTGGTTTCAATTGGGAGGACGAGGAGATAGGCAATGTAGATAAAGCAGAATGCGGTATCAAAGAGAACGATTCTCTTGAAGACGAGAATCTGAAGGAGCAGAAAGAGCGCAAATCCTGCCACATTCATGATCAGTGAGCGGCTCATTTTCTGATATCGGTTAATGTCTGCTCGAGAGAGTCCGATTCGTGCCGCAGGTTGCTGCGCACAACATCAACAAAGGACAGTTTACGAAAATCCTGTGCGAGTTCAACGCGGATATCATACCAGAGCGACTCATCGCGGAGGTTGACTTCACGGACAATCCCGACCATTACGCCAGCCGGGAAAATGGCGTTGTATCCGGAAGTCAGCACCGTGTCTCCGGTCATTGGTTTGACATGACGGGGCACAAAAAGCAGGTTCACGTAGCGGGCGTCGTCGCCGCTCCAACGTGCGGTACAGGCATGGCCGGTGCGCTTGATCACACTGGACACATTTTCATCAATATTGAGGAGAGAAATAAGGACAGCGAAATGGGGGGAAACGCTTTTTACTTTTCCTACCACGCCTGCGTCACTGATGACTGCCATTCCGGGTGTGATGCTGTCCAGGCTACCTTTGTTGATGGTGATATAGTTGCGGAAAAACTCAACCGAATTGCTGATCACCTTTGCGCTCACAAAATCAAAACGGTTGATAAGCGCCGGGTCTGTGATTTCGCGGACTTCCGGCACATACAGACTCTGGTTGCGCTGTTCCAGCTTCTTGCGAAGCATGGCGTTTTCCTCGGCCAGTCTTGTATTGACTTCACGAAGTGAGAGATAGTCACCCACCTGCTGGGAGAAATTTTGGAGGCGGGCAGCGGCCTCATTGCTCGCATTGAAATACTGGATACCCTGGTACTGATTATTGCCGACGATCAGCAGCGTGCAAAGAATCTCCAGCGTGATGAACGTGAAGAAAAAGCGGTTGTCAAAAATGAAACTGAGGAGTCTTCCCATCGCGTGTCTCGCGGGTTACGTCATCAGTACTTTTCGATAGTGGTTGAGGTTCTTGAGGGCGGCACCGGTACCGCGAACAACGGCACGCAGCGGATCTTCAGCAACGTGCACGGGGAGTTTCGTCTTCAGGCCCAGTCTTTTGTCGAGACCCCGTAACAATGCACCTCCGCCCGTCAGGTAGATTCCTCGCTCATAGATGTCAGCAGAAAGCTCAGGCGGGGAAAGTTCGAGTGCTTTCAGTACGGCCTCTTCCAGCTTGGAGATGGATTTGTCGAGGGCAAAGGCCACTTCCGAATAGGAGATTTTGATGGTCTTGGGAATGCCCGTCATCAGGTCGCGGCCGCGGATCTCGTAATCATCGGGTCCTTCGTCGAGTTCAGTCAGCGCTGAACCCACCTCAATCTTGACCCGTTCTGCTGTACGTTCACCAATCAACAAGTTGTGCTGACGTCGCATATAGTCCAGAATGTCGCGATTGAAAGTATCGCCCGCAATGCGAATGGATTGATCGCACACAATGCCGGACAGGGCAATCACAGCAA
>JAIBBB010000011.1 GCA_019694905.1 Cyclobacteriaceae bacterium | reverse complement strand
TGGTGGTTTCATGGTTGCCGCTGATTGTTGGACGGCGAATCGAACTCCGATTCCCCGACCCGGGGCCGTTCACACATTGCCAGCCGCGCCTGGTTCCCGCAGTTTCCACTGGTAGAAGGTTGCTGGCATAGAAGGGGGCAATTGTGTAGTTTGACGTTTTACCTACTATGAAAAAACTCCTACTGATTATTTTACTGACGCAGCCTGCCTGGCACGTGACAGCACAAAGGAAGAAAACTACCGAGTCAACCCCCGCTCCATCGGCACCAACGGCGATTGAAGCCAGAGTATCCGGGCTGAAGGCCTATCCTGGGTACTTCAGCTTTTACTATGATGAGAAGAAGGATCAGGTGCTGTTGCTCATCGATAAGTTTGACGAAGAGTTCTTATATGTGGAGTCATTGACGGCCGGTGTAGGGAGCAATGACATTGGCCTGGACCGCAACCAACTGGGCCGGGACCGGGTCGTGCGATTTGAACGCAGGGGTCCAAAAGTTCTGTTGAATGAGATGAACTACAACTTCAGGGCGGTAAGTTCTGATCCGGCTGAGCGGCGTGCTGTGCAAGAGTCTTTTGCGCAATCTGTGTTGTGGGGGTTCACCGTCGTGGCTGAGGAGGAAGGCAAGGTGCTTGTGGAGGCATCGGATTTCTTCCTGCAGGATGCCCATGATGTTGTGGGGTCACTTCGAAATGCACAGCAGGGGAATTATTCACTCGACAAATCCCGGTCCGCGTTTTATCTCCCAAGAATGAAAAATTTCCCTCAGAATACTGAGGTAGAGGTGACATTGACATTTACAGGTCAGCCTTCAGGTGGATACATCCGAAGTGTAACACCCACTCCTTCGGCGGTGACGGTGCGTGAGCACTTTTCGTTCATTCAGCTCCCCGACAGCAATTACAAGCCCCGGAAATTTGATCCGCGAGCCGGGTTCTTTAATATTTCATACTATGATTACGCAACACCGGTGAGTGAGCCAATTGAAAAGCGATTCATTTGCCGCCACCGGCTTGAAAAGAAGGATCCGACGGCTGCACGATCAGAGGCGGTCAAGCCGATTGTATACTACATGGATCCGGGTGCACCTGAGCCTATACGCTCTGCATTGATGGAGGGTGCGAGATGGTGGAACCAGGCCTTTGAGGCCGCAGGCTACATTGATGCCTTTCGGGTGGAGGTGTTGCCGCCGGATGCAGATCCCATGGATGTCCGCTATAATCTGATCAACTGGGTGCACCGCTCCACCAGGGGCTGGTCTTACGGTGCTTCGATAACTGATCCGCGAACCGGCGAAATCATCAAAGGACACGTCACATTGGGCTCCTTGCGGGTGCGACAGGACTATCTGATAGCGGAAGGCTTGCTGGCCCCGTATGAGGAGGGCAAGCCGGCGAACCCTCGGATGTTGCAAATGGCACTGAGCCGGCTTCGTCAACTTGGTGCACATGAGGTTGGGCATACGTTAGGGCTCGCCCATGCCTATTCGTCCAGCAGCGAAGGCCTTTCTTCTGTCATGGACTACCCACATCCTATTGCGAACATCGTGGATGGGAAAATAGACCTCTCGCAAGCATACGATGACAAGATTGGTGCATTCGACAAAGTGGCAGTGACTTTTGGGTATCAGGATTTTCCCGATGGAACAGATGAGGATCGGGCGCTCAATGAAATTGTTGCACAATCGCTGAAGTCCGGACTCACCTTCTTGTCTGATCAGGACGCCCGGCCAACCGGTGGGGCGCACCCATACACGCACTTGTGGGACAATGGCAAAGATCCCTCGGAAGAATTGAACCGGGTCATGGAGGTGAGGTCGGTAGCCTTGCGCAATTTTGGTGAGAACAACATCCGGCCAGGCGCCCCATATGCGTTGCTGGAAGAAGTTCTTGTACCAATGTATTTCTTTCACAGGTATCAGGTAGAGGCCGCAGTGAAAGTAGTGGGCGGACTCAATTACCGGTACGCCTTACGCGGGGACGGCCAACCCATCGCACAACTGCTTAGCCCACAGCAGGAATTGATGGCACTGGATGCGCTGCTCAAGACTGTGCAACCTTCGGCATTGATGCTGCCAGAGCCTTTGTTGCAACGCATAGCCCCCAGGCCGCTTGGCTATTCGCGACACAGAGAATTGGTGCGCACGCGTACTGATCTGGCCTTTGATCCACTGTCGTTGGCAGAGACCGCGGCAGACATGACCTTTTCTCTGCTCTTGCATCCGGCCAGAGCCTCCCGTGTATTTGAACATCACGGGCGCGATGCCCGCCTGCCATCATTGGAGAACGTGATTGACAAGGCGATTGCCGCCACGGTCAAGGCAGCACCAAAATCCGGATACGAGGGAGCCATCCAAATGGCGGTTGACCATGCGCTGATCGTCAACCTCATCCGGCTTGCATTGCACAAGGATGCTGCTATTCCGGCCAGAGCCATCGCGCTTTCCAAACTTGAACAACTCAGAACCGTCGTGTTGGAGAAAAGCCGACTGACTGCAGACGAATCCTGGAAGGCATATTATAATTGGGAGGCGATTCAGATCAGGAAACTTCAGGACAGTCCAGATGATTTCAAGATTGAGAATTTGTTGCCTGCCCCTCCGGGCATGCCTATCGGAGCTGAAGATTAATTATAAGACAAACACACTTTATCAACCTATATGAAATACTACCTGGCTACAATGCTCATGTTTCTTTTAACGCTTACGCTGGTTGCGCAGAAGCTTGACATGGAGAAAATGAAAGGCTACAAACCCCGCAGCATCGGTCCGGCAGGGATGAGCGGCCGCGTCACGGCTATTGATGTTGTGCTAAGCAATCCGGACATCATTTACGCCGGCACTGCGAGCGGTGGCTTATGGAAGAGCACCAGTGGCGGAATCAACTGGGAACCCTTGTTCGACAAGGAAGCTGTATTGTCCATTGGGGCCGTGGCTGTGCAGCAGGATAATCCATCAGTTATTTGGGTAGGCACCGGTGAGGGTAATCCCAGGAACAGTTTGAATAGCGGTGCAGGTATTTACAAGAGCATGGACGGTGGCAAGACATGGAAGGTGATGGGGCTTGAGAAAACGCGCAACATTCACAGAGTCATCATTGATCCATCTCATCCACAGACCGTATACGTGGCCGCCATTGGCAATCCGTGGGGCGAGCATCCCGAGAGAGGAGTATACAAGACGAACGATGGCGGTGCAACCTGGGAGAGAATCCTGTTTGTTGATGACAAAACCGGTTGTGCCGATTTGGTAATGGATCCTTCCAATCCGCATAAGTTGATTGCTGCAATGTGGCAACACCGCCGGTGGCCCTGGTTCTTTAAGTCGGGAGGCCCGGGTTCCGGCTTGTTTGTTACCACAGATGGAGGCAAGACCTGGAACAAACGCACTGAGAAGGATGGGTTACCGGAAGGCGAATTGGGACGCATAGGTCTGACCATTGCCGCCAGCAAACCCGACGTTGTGTATGCCATTGTTGAAAGCAAGAAGAATGCTTTGTATCGCTCAGATGACGGTGGCGACAAGTGGACGATGATCAATGACCGCGCGAATGAGATTGGAGACCGTCCCTTTTACTATTCCGATATCCATGCCGACCCTGTCAACGAGAATAGATTGTACACCATCTATTCGGAGGTGAACGTCAGCATAGATGGCGGTAAATCATTTCAAAAGTTGTTGCCCTATTCCGGCGTGCATCCTGATCACCACGCATGGTGGATTCATCCAACCAATCCCAACCACATGATCGATGGAAACGATGGAGGACTCAACATCACCCATGACAGAGGAAAGAACTGGCGCTTTGTTGACAACATTCCTGTGGGGCAGTTCTATCACATCAATGTCGATATGGATTTTCCGTACAATGTATACGGTGGACTTCAGGACAACGGGAGTTGGGCCGGCCCCTCAGCGGTATGGCTTGAAGACGCCATCCGGAATTACTACTGGAAGTCCGTCATGTTCGGTGATGGTTTTGATACCAGCCCTGATCCTGACGACAGCCGCTATGGCTATGCGATGTCACAGGGCGGATTTCTTGGCCGATACGACAAGCAGACCGGTGTACTTAAGATGTTGAAGCCCACACATCCGGATGCGAAAATGAAGTTGAGGTTCAACTGGAACTCCGGATTTGCACAAGACCCTTTTGACAAGGCAACGATTTATTACGGCAGCCAGTTCTTACATAAGAGCACCGACAAAGGCAACACATGGGAGATTATTTCAGGAGACCTTACCACCAATGATCCTGAAAAGCAGAAGCAGCATGAGACCGGCGGTCTGACAATGGATCAGTCAGGTGCAGAAAATCACTGTACCATCCTTTCCGTGGCACCCAGTGCACTCGAGAAAGGAGTGATTTGGGTTGGCACGGATGATGGGAAGATTCAACTTACCCGGGATGGTGGAAAATCCTGGACTGACGTTACTTCAAAAATTGCCGGGCTCCCTAAAGGGGCGTGGGTGCCGCAGATACAAGCTTCCACCCACCGCGCCTCCGAGGTATTTGTGGTGGTCAATAATTACCGCCAGTTTGATTACAAACCGTACGTATTCCGCAGTCGCGACTATGGAGTTACCTGGGAATCACTGGTGTCAGGTTCACAGGTGGGTGAAAGCAACTATACACTCGCTATTGTCCAGGATCCGCAAGAGCCGAGATTGATTTTCCTCGGTACCGAGAACGGACTTTTTGTGAGTGTCGATGAAGGGAAAAATTATACGCGTTGGACGCAAGGATACCCTGCGGGTGTATCGACGATGGATTTGGTGATTCACCCACGCGAACATGATTTGGCGATTGCCACGTTTGGTCGGGCGGTTTACATCCTGGATGACATTCGTCCATTGAGGCAAATCGCAAAAGGCGGAGCCGAGATCTTGCAGAAGCCCCTTCATCTTTTCACACCAGGCGATGCTTATCAAGTTACCTATGAGGGCAATTCACCCCCCATTCTATTTGCTGCCAACGGAGTCTTTGCCGGTCAGAATCGCCCGGCAGGAGCGATGATTTCCTATGTTGTAAACAGGCCGGAGAAAAAACTGAGTACGGAGCCAGTCAAGAAAGACGAGAAACCGGTCAAAGGCCAGGTTACAGGCAAAGGAAAGCAAGAGGTAACTCCCAAGCCGGCGGAGGAGAAGGAACGACCGAAATTTGACAGCCTTACGCTTGAGGTCTTCAATAGTCAGGGGATCAAAATCCGCACATTGAAGGAGAAGTTGGGTGATGACAATGGTTTCGGTCGGATGTACTGGACGCTCAATGAGAAGGCCCCGCGCTATCCATCACGCAATAAGCCGATGGCGGGAGCACCAGAACCTGGCGGGAACCAGGTTTTGCCGGGTACGTATAAGCTCCGGCTTTCAGCGGGCGGCTACAAGGATTCGGTTCAGTTGGTTGTTAAACCAGATCCGAGATTTAATGTGCCCGTCGGTGTCTACCAATCGCGATATGAATTACTAAAGGAGTTGGATGGGCTCACTTCAATATCCAGCCGTGCGGCAGACAGGATTCGCGAGTCGCTGGATCTGGTAGGCGATTTTGAAAAGAAAATGGAGACCAGTAAGAGGGAGGACTTGAAAGAGGCACTTGCCAAAACGAAAGCGATGAAAGACAGTCTCAACGTGCTCATGGATTTTCTGCTGGGCAAGGAAGACAAGCGGCAGGGATTTGCTCCGCCCATCGCTCCGACGCCGGTATCTTATATTGGTGTGGCGCAGATGTATGTGGCTACCTCAAAGGACCCGGTGGGTGCCACGGATGAACGTGTGATGCAACATGCCCGGGTGCAGATCAGGCAGGCAATTGACCGCATCAATGCATTTTATAGAAAGGAGTGGACGCCTTATCAGGCTTTGATGGAAGGAGTGAAGATATCACCTTTCAAGGTGATTGACGACTTGAGGTAGATAGACTGCATTGTCCTTACCCTTAACCAGGAATATCCAGGTGAGCCACTTTCGTGTATCACCTGGATATTTCTTTTTAAGTGGGTAGTGCCGGAATCCCTTCTTACCGGATGATTTCTGTGGCGATGGATCTAGGCAGCGCAGTCATGGCGGCAGCCTGGTTGTTTATCCACAGGTAATACGGTACGGCCTTGTTGGTTTGGTTCATTACTACTACGGCAATGCTGCCATCCGGATTCTGGAAGGCGGTAGTGATCAGTTGTGAGCGACTGGAAGCAGCGGCAATCCGCTTTGCACCTGGCCTGATGAATTTTGAAAAGTGACCGATGTAGTAGTATGAATTCGTGTAGATAATCTCGTTTTTCCTGGTATCTACGTGCACGGGAGCGAAGCAAAAGTTTTGCACGTGGTTGGGGCCACCTGTTTCATCGAGCAGGATGTTCCAGTCGGTCCACCCCACAGCACCGTTATTGAAGTCGTTGATCATGGAGAGGCCATAGCGCTCACCGAGTTTCCAGTCACCAAGGCCATCGAAATCGAACTTGATGTTGCAGCCTTCGGTAAAGATCAGATTGTGTTGAGGAAATGCGTCATGAACACGGCCAACGTTTTCGAACATCTGGTTGCCTCCGGTCCAATCTTCGTACCAATGGAATCCTATACCCCATGCATATCTGGCTGCGACAGGATCGGATAGCAAGGTTGATGCGCGTTGGAAGAGCAGGTCCCGGTTGTGATCCCATGCAATGATCTTTTTGCTGCCGAGCCCTTCTTTTTCCAAGGTAGGACCGAGGTTATTCTTCAGGAAGTCGCGTTCTTCTTCAGCAGTGTAGATGCAACTTTCCCATGTTTGGGTGGCCATGGGTTCATTCTGGATGGAGATGCCCCATAGCGGAATACCTTCAGCTTCATACGCCCTGATGAATTTGACAAAGTACTGTGACCAGGCGCCATAAAACTCGGGTTTCAGTTTGCCGCCGTGAAGGATATCGTTGTTGGTCTTCATCCAGGCGGGTGGGCTCCATGGGCTGGCGTAGGTGGTGATCTTACCACCGGCGGTGGCCAGGATCTGCTTCAGCAAGGGAAGTCTGTACGTTCTGTCGTGAGCAATGTCGAATGACTTGAGTGTACTGTCGTTGTCAGCCACATAAGTATAGCTGCCACTGCTGAAATCAGAGCTGTGAATGGTAGTACGAACAAGAGAATAGCCAATGCCTTCGGCTGAGTAGTAGGCCTTGAGAAACTCCTGTTGCTTCTCGGCGGATAATTTGGCAAAGGATTCTGCACTGGCATCAGTCACTGCGCCTCCGATACCCAGCAGTGTCTGGTAAGAGTGAGAGGGATCGACAAATATGCAGAATTGGGTTTCCTTGGGTTGCCCCATTTGTTCGAAAGCAACCGGCGGTTGGGCTGCCAATCGGTTATGGAGGGTGTCACTGGTAATATATGCCGTGACTTGCTTGCTGCCTGGATCGAATGCGGACGGTGATGAGTTAGGCTGGCTGGGAGGTTGGCAGGACCAGACCACAGCGGCCGCCGCTACAAGCACCCATGTCCTGAGGAGGAATTGAATGGATTTCATCGAAAATATGGTTTCCTGCCAAGCTAGTGAACCTTTTTCTCTGCATCATCCAATAGACCTCAGGGCATGAAGTGATTGTGGCAAGGGCAAAATTCAAAACAAAATCCTATACTGGGGAATGGGGAAAAGCCCCAGCTGGTTTTCACGGGTGATTACACCTGTACGACGGTTGAAGGTTTCCTGGAATATGTTCTTGTGGTTAGTCACATTTTGAATATCCAGTGCAAACTCCTGGGTAATCCTGCCCTTGTTGATTCGATAGCTGATCTTAAGGTCGGTACGGAAGTATCCAGGATATTGTTGAGCGTTTTCCTTCTCGTTGATATAGGTAACCTGACCTGATGCCAGGGAGGCCTGAACATCAATGGGCGTGTACCTTCTTCCGCCAGCGGCAGTTACTTTCCAATTGATACCAAGCGTGCGGTTCTTGCTGCCGAGGCTCCATTCTTTTCCACCGAGGAGATTAACAATGTATCCGCCGTCGAAGGCGGTGCTTCTCCAAATCTGGTCACTACCGCGGTATTCAGACTTGAATAGCGATGTAGTCAGCAGGAAATAGTATTGCTGTGAGTAGAATTTTTCGAGTGTGAATTCAACGCCATAGTTGCGTCCAATCCCCTGGTTGGTGAGGTTAAATTTGTCAGGAAGTACGAAGCCAGCTCCTGCATTGAGCATACTGAATGAGGAAGCGAACTTTTCAACAGGAGCCTTGTCGATCGACTGATAGTAGGTCTCCAGTTTGAGTCTGAAGTCACGGTTAAAGTTGAGATCATAGGCCAGTGCGATGTGCTGGCTACGGGTAAAGCCCAGATCCTGGTTGGAGTTAATGTCACCCTGGTAGGTCCGGATGTAGTACACCGGCAATGATTGAATCTGGTTGTGAATGCCACCTCCCAGACTCAGGGATTGACGGGTGGTGAGATTAAAGCGAAGTCCGGCCCTGGGCTCCACAGCGCTGGCTGAACCGAGTGTGAATTGTTGGGTGTGCAATCCTGCATTGAGGGTAAGCCGATCCGAGAACCGGTGCTGCCAGTTCACGTAGGCTTGCGTAAGCAGACTGGTGCCTGCTCCTTTCTTGATCGGCCGCCAGTAGACGTTGTGTGCTGTGGTTTGACGCAGCACGCTATCGCCAAAATTGACGTCATAGTGATTCAACAGGAGACCAGCAACAAGTGTGTTGGCTGCATTGAATTTGTGATTGAGTGTCAAATGGGCACTTTGCTGATATTGTGTTAACGACTGATTGTAATAGCGTGTGGAGGCTTGCAACTCGGGCACGGCGGCATTACTCCATGTCAGTGAGTCAATATTGATCAGCGTCTGGATACCGGAAGAGGCGATGGTCAATTTGTAAGAGGTCCGTGGGGAGAAGACATAGCTGTGAGTGATGCCGAATACGCCAGTCTTGCTCTTGTCGTACAGGTCCTCATTCTCATTCCCGTAGAGATTACCTGCGTTTTTGGAAAAGTCTGTTTCGCTGCCCAGGAAGCTGATATCACTCATGCCGCCGACGCCAAACAGCGTAAATTTTCCGGCTTTTGCAGTGGGAAGGTTGATCTTGAAGCTCAAGTCCTGATAATTGGGCACGGCACTACCAGTGCCGAAGTTGATCCCCATCTTCTTGAAAACGCCAAGGGTTGAATATCTGTAGTTGATCATGTAGGATGCTTTGCCGCCTTCTTTGAACGGACCTTCAGCGCCCAGCTCGAATCCATTGAAGCCCACCTGGCCGAGGTACTCACGTTTGAGGTTATTACCATTTCGCATCTGCAGATCAAATACACCACCGAGCGCATTACCGTACATGGCAGGGAATGCGGCTGTGATGAAGTCAGACTTGGTTAGCGTGTTGTTGTTGAGCATGCTCACCGGACCGCCCGTACTGCCAAAAGATGCAAAGTGGTTAGGACTCGGGATGTCGATACCTTCCAGGCGCCATAACAAGCCTGACGGCGAGTTACCGCGAATGACAATGTCGTTGCGTGCATCGTTTACATTGCTGACGCCTGCGAAGTTCTGAGCCATCCGGCTGACATCGTTGCGACCTCCGGCGAACCGGGATGTTTCTTCAGTGTTGAAGGTGCGGCCGCTGACAGTGGTGAGGTCATTGTTGAGTTCGGTCTTGTCGGAGGCTGCGGTGACGACGATCTCAGAAAGAGTCACCAGACTTTCCTTCATTTCGAAATTGAGTTCGAGCTGCTTCCCGGCAACCACCAGCACATTGGTACTCATTAGTTCTTCATAGCCGACAGAAGTTACTTTCAGAGAATACCGGCCAGGTTCAACCCCATCGATGACGTATTGACCGTTGAGGTCTGTGGCTGCACCTTTGATAGGATCAGAACCCACGATGATGATGTTGGCACCAATAACCGGCGCTTTGGAGTCCTGGTCAATGACCACACCCCTGATTGTTTGGGTGCCTTGGCCCCAAAGCGGGGTGCTGCCTAGCAAAGTGACCAGCATAAGGTAGAGAGTTTTCATTGTTTCGTTGGTTAACAGTACAAAGAAACGGCATCAATGGACATGGGTTTGCCTTGCCTTACCCGGTTGTCAGGTGGACATACTGAATTGTGAAAAGACCATGACCGAATTGTTGCGTGCGCGTACCTAACGGCTGTTTAGTCCAAAGAATCAGTTGCTTTGCAGCGCGAAGTCGGTAATATTTTGAAATTTGTACTTCACGTAAAAACATGCGTCAGAAACTAGTCAGTGAGGGAGCCAGCGAGCTCAGCTATGAAATCAGGGAAATTGTCAAGAAGGCTGAGCAGGTAAAAAAGCTTGGTATCGAAATCTATTGGGAGAACATTGGTGATCCGATTCAGAAGAATCATCCGATGCCTGTCTGGATCAAGGAAATTGTCGCAGGTCTTGCGCAGCAGAACGAGTCGTACGGCTATTGTCCATCAAAGGGAGTACTGGAGACGAGGGAGTTTCTTGCGCGCCAAACAAACGCACAAGGTGGCGTGCGTATCACCGCGGACGACATCTGTTTCTTTAATGGGTTGGGCGACGGTATTGCCAAAGTGTATCAATACCTGACACCCACGTCCCGGGTGATAGGTCCTTCTCCGGCTTACTCTACTCATTCCAGTGCAGAAGCAGCACACGCCAGCCATCAGCCCCTGACCTACCGGCTGGATCCTGAAAACAAGTGGTATCCCGATCTGGATGACCTGTATCAAAAAGTAAAGTACAACCCCAACATTGTTGGTATTCTGATTATCAATCCAGACAACCCTACCGGGATGGTGTACCCCCGAGAAACACTTCGCAAGATTGTTGCGATTGCCAGGGAATTCAATTTGTTTCTCATCGCCGACGAGATTTACCTGAACATCACCTACAACGGTGCGCGTGCATATTCCCTCGCTGAGGTGATTGAGGATATCCCAGGCATCTCAATGAAGGGAATTTCGAAAGAGATGCCATGGCCCGGCTCCCGCTGCGGCTGGATGGAGTACTATAACCGTGACCGTGATGCAGATTTTAACAGGCTGTGTCAAACGCTCGACAACGCTAAGATGATAGAGGTCTGTTCAACCAAACTTCCGCAGTTGGCTATTCCCAAGGTACTTGGTGATCCTCGTTTCAGGGTTTACAGAGAGGATACGAACAGGAACATCGGCAAGCGCAGCAAGATCATCTCTGACATATTGGGCGCTGTGCCGGAAGTAACATTCAACGAAACATTCGGTGCATTCTATAACACCATCATCTTCAGACCAGGTACACTTCGGCCCGGACAGACGATGAGGATTGCGAACGCGGCAGTGCAGACCCTGGTTGAGCAATGGACTTCGCAAGACATGCCATTTGACAAGCGATTTGTCTATTATCTGTTGGGTGCCAAGGGGGTCTGTGTGGTGCCCATCAGTTCGTTCTGCTCGGAGCTTCAGGGCTTCAGGGTGACCTTGCTGGAAGAAAAGGAGGATGTACTCGTTCGGACCTTCACTGCTATCAGAGACGGGATGATAGAGTATATGGCCAGTGCAGGCGCTCAGTGATCTTTCTTGTGGCCAAGGAACCAGCTGGTGATCAAGCCACTCAAGGTTCCGAACAGACCCACTCCAAAAATGATCAGAACCCCGGCAATGATCCGGCCCGCGGTGGTGACCGGATAAAAGTCGCCATAGCCTATGGTGGTAATGGTTCCAAACGCCCACCACAGTGCATCGCCAGCCGTGCGGATGTTTCCCCCAGGAACGTCTTCAGCTTTGAGAATGGTGATGGATGAGAAGATAAGCAGCAGAATGGTGAGGATCGCCATACTGGCAACGGCACTTTCTACCCGGTTCTTTCTGAAATGGTGTATGAGCACTTTGGTGGATTTGATCGCCCGGACAATCCGGAGCAAACGGATGATCCGGAAGAGCCTGGCGTAACGGAGATAGTTGATTGTCGGAATGCTTGACAGCAGATCAATCCAACCCCACTTCATGAATGCAAGTTTGCTCTTGGCGCGGTAGAAGCGGATGAAAAACTCAATCAGAAAGATGACACACACGATGTCGTCCACAATAGCGAGCACAGCAGAGATTTCGGGGTTGAGGGTAAACAGGGTGTCTACGAGGAGTGCCGTGATGACATAGATGGAAAGAATGAGAATGAGCAGCCCGAAAAGGTCGATGCGGTCGTGGTCGTTCTTTTTGTCAGCCATAACGATTGTGCTTATGGGTTCCGTCAATTCTTTTTCTTCCTCCTGACCAGGTCAAGTACGCCGTTGATAAAAGTGAGCGGGTGTGGTGGATTGCCTGGTACGAAAAGATCCACTGTGATTGTTTCCAGAAAAGACCGGTTGAGTGCAGGGCTTCCCTGAAAGATTCCTCCGCTGATGGCATCGGTACCTACCAGGATGACCAGGCGGGGGTCGGGCACTGCTTCATAACAAATACGTGTTGCTTCGGCCATGTTTTCCGTGATGGGTCCTGTGATGACGATGCCATCGCAATGCCTTGGGGATGCCAGGAATTCAATGCCGAATCGGCCCATGTCGAAATTCGGATTGCCGCAGGCGTTCAATTCGGCCTCATCGGCATTGGCACCTCCTGCCGAGATCTGACGTAGTTTGAGTGATCTGCCGAACAAACTCCGGATTTCCTTGCGGACAAGATTTTCATCCAGTTGAACCGGGCTGGTTTGACCTTCCACAATCACAAGCCGCTGACGGGCATTGGTGGCGATCTTGTAGTCAGCGGTAAATTTCACTTTTTCAGGGAAGGCAAATTCACATTCTCCACACATGCAGCAGCGACCCAGGTCAATGCTGACCGGTGCTGTTGAGATTGCTCCGGTGGGGCAGAGCGCTGCCAACTTCTGCTCGTCGACAGGGAGGGTACTTATTTCCGGTCGGCCTTTGAACGGACCCGGAAGTGCGGGTTGGGTAACATCAGGGATATACTGTTTGCCCAGGCGACGGAGAATTTCAATTTCATCAAGAATGACCATAGTATGTGATCAATAGTAAGTGAGCGTTGAAGCCCCGGGGAGTACCTGAACCGCCTGGAGGACCAGTTGAAGCAGAATATCGGGACTGGCTATTCCAAACCAGATAACCAGGACAATCAACAGCAAGGGTGGAATGGACTCCCAGCCGGCTACCTTTTCGGCAATTTGCGCCTGGGGATTCTTCAGAAACAGCAGCGTAAAGAAATTTCTGATCATGGCATATACAAAGAAGCAGAGCAGAAACATGACGATGAAGACGATCCACCATTGCCCGGAAATCATCAATGACTTGAAGAGCATAAATTCGGTCATGAACAGCCCGGAAGGCGGCATGGCGATAATGCAGAGTAGACCTGTCAGTATCACTGCACTGCTCATGGGCCTTAGCCGGAAGTAGTCGCCGCAGTCTGTGTCATTCTTGCTGTTGAAAGTTCGATGTACCTGACCGATTTCAAAGAACATGCCGGATTTAGCCAGGGCATGTAATACCAGATGGACGATGGCAACAATATAGCCGTTGAGGCCGGTAGAGAACGCGATCAGAATGAGTCCGGCGTGCTCCATGCTGGAATATGCCAGCATGCGCTTATAGTTTTGCGTTTTGAGAATAAATACCGTGGCGAAGAAGAGACTGAGGAGCCCTGTGACCAAGAGCAAGTGATTCATCCAGGGCAGGATGGAGGTATGCGCGAATATCTGGTAGAACCGATAGATCGCAAGGAACCCTACGCTCATGAGGGGACCTGAAAACATGGCGCCAATGGGTGAAGGCGAACTGTCTTTTGCATCAATGTCAATGGTAAAGAAGGGAACGACGCCCATTTTCACACTGAACCCGGCAAGAATGAAAATGAAGGAAGTCTTTGTCCAGCCGACATTCATGTCAGGGGCGACTGCGATCAGGTCAGCAATATCATTCGGCGTGTTGTTGGCGGCGATGCTGAGGAACATGATCCCGGCGAAGCCCAGGGTTACTCCGATGGAACTTACGAAAAGGTATTTCCAGGTGGCTTCGAGGGCAAGTTTATCGCGGTCGTGGTAGATGAGTGCGGCGCCGCTGAGTGTAGATGCTTCCAGACATGCCCACAACATGCCGATGTGGGTTGACATAAAGGCTCCGGCTATCGCTGTCACGAATAGCACAAAGGCGGCATTGTGCATGGCTATCACCCGTTTGTCCTGCAACCTTCTGAATGCATAGATGGCGTAGTGCAAGGCCGCAAATGAACTGATGATGGTGAGGAGAAACAGGAAGATGACGCCAATGGAATCGGCATCAAATAGATCCATTCGATACTCTGACAGGTGTTGGTACTGGTCAACACTCAATAGCCCCAGCAGCACCATAAACGAAAACACAAGCAGGTGGCTTGCTGCGATGTTCCTGAGAAAGAACAAGATCAGAATAAGGACCAGTGCAACACCGAAAAAGAGCTGTACCATGGTCATGAGTCTTTCAGGTCTTTCAATTGATCAACATCCAATGAGCTGAAGGACTCCAGCCTGTTGACAAATATTCCCAGAATCAACACGGATGAGAATACATCAAGCAGGACGGCCAGGTTCACCGTCAGGGGCATTTCGTTACCAATGGCCAATGACAGCAAAAAGATGCCATTCTCAATGGTCAGGTAACCCATCATGTGAGTGAAGATCTGTTTGTGAACAATGATCAGATAGAGTCCGGTAAAAATTGCGGCAATAGCGCAGGTGAAGTACTTGACCTGAATCTGATCGTCGTGAAGGGAATAGGAAACGAGGAAGCTGAGGAAAATAATGATGGAAACGACAATCAGGGACAAAAAGCCGGGGACCAGGGGCGTGACAGAGCCGTTGTGCTTTCTGATCAGCAACCGATATATGAAATAGGGGAGCACGAGTACTTTGATGACCAGAGTCTCAAGCAGGATAAGTGCAAGATGCCACGTGTCCAGATCCTTCAGCTCGATATAAGTGATGACAAACAGAAGTATCCCTTGTGCGGCAATCAGCATGTTGAACGACTGCATTCGCTCCGCGGTTGAGAGATAGATAAGCGTAACAACAAATGTGATAATGAGCAGGCTGATCATAGCAACTTGTTGGTGATAATGAGAGCGACGATGAAGGTGAGCGCTGCCACAGAAGTAAGTGTAAGAATGAATTGCGGATTCTTTTCCATTTTGAAGCGCGCCCGGAATGATTCCAGCAGACCGACAACCACAGCATAACACAGCATGATTCCACCGAACAGGATCATTTCCCATACACCCTCCCTGTCTGGTGCAAGGAAGTTGGCAATCAAGGCGCTGAAAATTCCAAACTTCAGGGCATTGGCGAACTGAATAATGCCCAGGTCGAAACCGCTGTTGTCAAGCACCATTACTTCATGTACCATCGTGAGTTCCAGGTGTGTTTTGGGGTCATCGACAGGGAGTCGACTGTTTTCAATCAGAGACAATTGAAGTAGGAGATAGGCTGCCAGGGCAGCAAGAACAAGAGAACTTCCTGTGGCGAGATCCCAATGGGCGAAAATGAGCGAGAAGGAATCATAAGATGTCATCATCGAAAAGGTACCGAGAAGCATCAAAAGGGCGGGTTCGGCGAGGAGTGAATAAAAAGCCTCCCGGTTGGCACCCATCCCTTCGAATCCGCTGCCAGCATCAAGAGCATTGAGAATAAGAAAGAACTTCCCCAGCCCAAGCATGTAGGTAAAGACAAGGATGTCACCGCTGAAGTGTATGAAACTGGCTTCATCGCCCATCGGTACCAGCCACAGTGCGGTGAATACAGAAATGAAATATACAGTAGGGGCAATTTGAGTGGCAATGGAAGACGTCGTACTGTACACGCTTCCTTTTCTCAGCAGCCTCAGGATGTCCAGCATAGGCTGAAGCAATCCAGGCCCTTTCCTGCCACTGGTCAGTGCTTTCACTTTTACAATGATCCCGGGGATCAGAATGGCAGCAAGCAATATCATTGTAGCAGCTTTCATATCCATTCCAGGGTGGTGAGTAAAGCAGCAAGAAGTATGAAACCAAGTCCATACAGGATATAGTGTTGAATCTTCCCACTTCTGAGGACCACAAACTTTTCCATCAGTTTGTTAAACCAGTTTGCTGGTTGCAGAATGAGTATTTTCTCCAGTTGATCTTCCTGGTGCGTGGTGTATTGCCTGACTTCACGTGGAAATATGTCCTCCTTGTGCACGGGCTTGTATTGGGTTTTAACACCGCTCAGTGCGGGTGCAATACCGTGAAGGCTATCGGCAAATGTTGTTGCAGAGTACTGATGGGTACTGTCTCCCGCAGTATAACCACATCCCCATGTTGGGCCTGCGCGGAGTATGTGTCTTGCCTGCTGATGCCTGCGGACCATCCATAGCAAGATGAAGGATACTACTGCAATGCCCATTGCCAGGGTCAGCATGAGAAGGGTATGCTCTATGGGAACCAAATCGGGTACTGAGAGCCCGGACGCTGCCAGAAGCGGAATGGGGGCCTTTATTACCGGTAACACAGCCAGGGGAGCGAATCCGATCACCAGAATGATGATGGCAATGAGCCATTGCGGGAACAACATTGCCGTGGGCACTTCTTTCGCATGTGCAGAGGAATCACTCCGGGCATTGCCAAGAAAAATGATTCCAAAAGCTTTGGTAAAGCAAAATACGGCCAGTCCACCTGTAACAGCCAAGCCCAGTATGCCACCGAGAAAGAGCAGTGAGGTGTTGATGCCAGTGCCGAGACCCTTGAAGAACGACCAGTAGATGAAGAACTCGGAAATAAATCCATTCAGGGGTGGAAGGCCGCAAATAGCAATTGAAGCAAGCGCGAACAGAACACCCGTACGCGGCATACTCTTGTACAATCCGCCTAACCGATTAAGGTCACGCGTATGGCACTGGTTGTAGATGGAGCCTGCACAGTAGAAGAGTAAAGACTTGAACAGGCTGTGATTGACAACGTGAAGAAGTGCGCCGGCAAATCCGAGCCAGACAATCGTTGGATGGTTCAGACTTCTGCCAATGATGCCGGTGCCAATACCAATACCAATGATGCCAATGTTTTCAATGGAGTGAAAGGCAAGCATCTTTTTCAGGTCGTGCTGGAAGATGGCGAAGAAAACACCAAACACGGAGGAGATCAATGAAAGGAGCAACACGATTGTGCCGATTTGAAGCAGGTCGTGCTGCAGACAAATCACTACGCGCATGATCCCATATATGCCCATTTTGATCATCGTGCCGGACATGAGTCCCGACACGTGCGAGGGTGCCGCCGGGTGAGCATGCGGCAGCCAACTGTGTAAGGGTATGAATCCTGCCTTGATTCCAAAACCCGCAAAGAACAGCAGGAACATGATGATGGACGGATTGTCACGGAAGTAAACCACCAGGCCATCAAACCCGGAAATGCCGGTCTTCGCCTCAACCAGCGTAAAGCCCGCAAGCACAAAAAACAAGGCAACGTGCATCTGGATAATGTAGTAGATGCCGGTTTGCAGGATCTCCTTCTTCTCGCTTTCAAAAATGACCAACATGAAAGAGGCAATCGACATTATTTCCCAGGCAACAAGAAAGGGAAGGCCCTCGTGCAAAGTCACTACCAGGGTCATGGCGGTCTGGAGCCAGAACAGCCAGAAGTAGTGCAGGGAGAATTCATGATTGCTCTTTACGCTCAGATAGGGTTTCAGATAGCCGCGGCTGAAAAGAATACTCGTGAGCGAGCCGAAGTTGACAATGAGCAGAAAAAGGGCCGAAAGGGAGTCCACACGCATGGCAGAATGGTAGAACCAGAATGTGGCTGATAGGTTTCCACTCAGCACATCACCTGTGTGAAACACAGACCATGCCCAGCCAGTGGTGATGGTTGAAAGGCTCAGCGAAAGTGCCAGCGCAGTGGGTTGTTTCCATTGCTTGGGCACAATGAAGATGAGCAGGCTCAGGGCGCTGATGATTTCTGCCAGCAAGATGGTTTGATTCATGTTCATTGCATCAGTCAGAGGTCATGGCCGCAGTAACTCAGGTTGTAACTCTTGTTGTTGATGGGGAAATCGGATATTTCCAGATCGCGCAATGAAAGAGCGAGTGCAAACCAATTGTGCAGCGAAGGATCTTTTACTTTATAATGAAGAAGCGTTCCATCGGGTCCGGTTACTGCAGTGTGGCATATTTCTCCACGCCAACCTTCAACCAATGAAATACAAAACTGGTCAGGTACAGAATTGGCTGATGGTGCCGGCTTAGTTTCGTGAGATTGGTGATGCCCGAGCAGTTCCCGAATGAGGAGGATGGATTCTCTGATTTCAAGGTCACGCAGCCTTGCGCGCGCCAGCACATCTCCGGTGACAAGTACTTTAGACTCTGGCTGAAAGCGCCGGTAGGCGGCTGTTGGGTGTGACATTCTTATGTCGCGTTCAACGCCGGCCATGCGTGCTGTCATACCCACTGCGCCAATGAGTTTCATTTGCCGATCGGTCACTTTTCCTATTTGTTCCATACGCATCAGCACCGTTGGCAATGAAAACATGCGCTCGGCCATGGGCAGATAGGATCGCTCAAAGCGGTTCAGCAAATCGGTAAGTTTGGCTTTCTTTTCGTCCGTGAGCGGGTAATGGGTTCCGCCTGCCCTCAGCAGACCCTTCCCAAATCGGTTGCCGCACCAGGTCTGCATGAAATTGATTACGGGCGTTCGCAGGGTCCCGAAAACGGAGGCACCCAGCTGATAAGCAAGACCGATGTTCATATTCGACAGATCGCCGACATGCATCGCGATTCGTTCTAATTCAAGCGCAATGGTTCGTTCAACTTCCAATGCTTCTGGAATCGGGATCGACGAAAGTGATTCCATGAGCTGGACGTAGGCAGTGGCATGACCAATGGCTGTGTCGCCCGCAATACTCTCACTGAGAATGGTCTGCTGCAGCAGACTCTTTCTTGTCAGGAAAAGAAGCTCAATCCCCCGATGCTGCCAACCCAGCTGAATTTCGAGGTGCAGAACTTTTTCTCCATTGCAGATGAATCGGAAATGCCCGGGTTCTATCACGCCTGCATGAATGGGGCCCACACCCACCTGGTGAACTTCGCCGCCCTGGATCTGGTAGAAGGGGTAGTTGCCGATGATGGAATCCGGATTGGCCCGGTTGACAGGGTACCTTACGGGCTTAAGCCAGGGATGTCCTGAAAAGTGAATCCCCAGATTCTCATGAATTTCGCGCTCGAATACGTGCAGTGGATAGTGATCCGGAGTAAGTGACGGCAACGTCAATTCATCTTCAACCTTAAGTTGATGGGCCAGTAATGCAATGGTGTGTGTGGTATCCTCGGCAATGGCCATAACAAGCAAAATCTGGCCATCCTGCTGATAGCCGAAATAACTGACGCAATGGTTGTTCTCTTCCTTCAGCAAGGCAAGTGCCTGTTTCGCAAATAGCGAATAGTTGAGTACGGGTATTTGCCGGACTGGAATCGTTGCCTGATTGAATACGCGGACGGGCTGCATGGCAATTTGCCTGGGTTTGGATCGATGCGTTATTCCGCAGATGTGGTAGAATAAAGCTACTGGAATGACCCATCCGCCCGGATGACGACGGTCATTCAAGAACATGCCCGGGATTTGCTCATGCCGTAAACAAAAAAGGGGGCGACTGCCCCCTTTCCTTTGTTTGTGATTATTCTAATGTCCTTCTCTCTTGCAGTAGCTGCGCTTCAACAGAAGGCGGATAATGTATCTGACATAGTCACCGTTCCCGTCCGTATTGAGCGGATCAATAGTGATGATGCCGTCGTTGTTCCCATCTTTCAGTTTGGTGAAGTCGACACCGCCGTTGAGTTTGCTGAAGATCTTATCCATCTCCATATGAATGGCAAGTTCGAGAGCTGCGCCTGAAGTTGAAAGGGAAGTGCTGTCCGCGAACTTGACGCCGAAGCGATCGCGGGCATCGGACCAGAAGATGAATTGAGTAGTATCAATCTTGCCTGTGATAAGAATGGATTTTCCAGCCATATCGCCTGTGGTGCCAGGTGCAAGCTTGAAACTGATCTTTTCATACGAAGCGTTGGGCACATCCACGGTAGTGATGACCTGGTCAATAAATGCGCCTGCATCCAGCAGATCAACCACAAAGGGTCCTTTGAGATGTGTTTCTTTGTCATCCTTGAAGGTGGAATCTTTCTTGAAGTGTTCATCTTCGTGATCATACTCGAATTCAATCTCGCGCAGATTCACTTTCACATCGGTAAGGGTTAAAGCGGCTTCGGTTCTCCCGCCAATAACGGTCTTACCATCGGCAGTTGCGGCAGACAACTTGATCCCCACAGCACTGGTTGCAGAGGGGTCGGAGTTGGTTGAGCAACTGGTCCATAATCCAGACAAACCAGCCAACGACAGTAATAAAATCGTGTTCTTCTTCATATAGTTTGAATTGTGGTCATGAATGGCCAACTGGCAGCCGGGGTAACCAGGAATGGGAATATTTAGCGTTTAAACGTCGATTTAGACGACAGACGGTCCTTTTACACGGATTTGGCTTCAATGAAGTGTGGTTTCGCTACATTTAGAAAGGCACTCTTGTCATCGGATTAACCTGCTTGTTTTTATGAGAACACTCTTTTATGCCTTGATTCCCATGCTGATACTTTTCTCAGGATGTGGCTCCAAACCGTCCGAATCGCCCAATACTGCTAAAGAGCGGATCAATCGAAGGGCTGACTCCCTTGAATTGCCTACTCAATGGGAACCGACGCCGGGGGATGCGCTGACACACCAAACAGCTGGATACGCCAAGATCATGTGCTCGGCGGTGTTCATCACAGGCCTGAAGCCGGAATTCGCTGCCGAGAATGTAGGGTACTTCACGGGCCCCTACGCAGAGCGGGCAAAAGTTGGTAAACCCGAGATAGACTGGAACAAGAAAACAGTGAGTATCAAACTTCCGGATGGAGTGGTAAGAACAGCAGTTTACACGGAGGGACAGGGATGTGTAACGCTCCCTGTGGGAGTGGACTCGCTTTATTTCAAGCCTGAAAAGATCACCACCAACCTCCCTGATGGCGCTGCAACGGCCTGGCCCATGGGCGACAAACTCTCTGCTGAACCGACATCAGCAGTGGATGCTGCCAAATTGAAGGCTGCTGTGGATGCAGCATTTGAGGATCCATCCGCCATGACGGCCGCATTGGTTGTTACGTACAAGGGCAAGATCATCGCTGAGCGTTATGGTGAGGGCATTGCAGCCAATACGCCGCTCGAAAGCTGGTCGATGGGAAAGAGCCTGACGGCCACTTTGATGGGAGTGCTAATTCAACAAGGAGTTTACAAGCTGGATCAGCCAGCGCCTATTCCTGAATGGCAGGGCGAGGGAGACGGAAGAAAGCAGATTCGTATTTCGGATATTCTCCGGATGTCCAGTGGAATCAGACTTCGTGCGCCGTTGGACCCTGATTTTGATCCTTCACTGGGATATCCGGATCACTACTATTTATATACCGGTACAGTGAACTCGTTTCATTTTGCGGCCACCCGGCCACAGCAATGGCCGCCGAATACGGTTGGAAGATACCGGAACACAGATCCGGTACTTACTAACTATCTCATCAGGCTTGGGGTGGAAGGCAGAAATGAGAATTACCACGCATTTCCACAGCGACAGTTGTTTGACAAGATCGGGATCAGAACAATGGTCATGGAAACTGACCCTTATGGGAATTTCCTGACACAGGGCTACGAATTTGCTTCCGCCAGAGACTGGGCGCGTCTTGGAAATCTGTATCTGCAGGATGGTATCTGGAATGGCGAGCGCATTCTACCTGAGGGTTTTGTCAGGTTTGTCAGCACGTTGGCACCTGCCTGGGAGGCCGACAGGCGCCCCATTTACGGTGGTTTCTTTTGGCTGAATGGTGACGGCGGATGGCCGGTGCCCAAAGAAGCCTATTACATGGCAGGTGCAGGGGGTCAGTACACATGGATCATTCCTTCACATGATCTCGTCATCGCACGCTTGGGGCATTTCAAGGGTTCTGAAAAGGCAGACGACACGCTGAAGAAGGCAATGGAACTGCTGATACAAGCAGTGCCGGCTCATTGAACCAGCCACTTCACAATAATATAGAGTATGGACGGGCAAAGCAGGCAGCCTAATCCGGTGTAGAAAGTTGCAGTGATCGCACCATAAGGAACCAGCTTTGGGTCGGTGGATGCCAGGCCAGCCGCCACTCCGGAAGTTGTTCCGGCAAGTCCACCGTAGATCATCGCGGTTTGTGGACTATTCAATCCAATCCATCGTGCGACGGGTGCGGTTCCCACTGTCACCAGAATTGACTTCGCCACACCTGCAGCAATGCTGATTGCAATTACGTCAGAGGAAGCACCCACGGCGGCTCCTGTAACCGGCCCAACAATAAAAGTGCAGGCACCTGCGCCGATGGTGGTGATACTTTCTGCATCCCGGTAACCTGCCATCCACGCAAGGACTGCGCCGGCGAAGAAGGTCAAAACAATACCCAGTGCCAATGCAATTGCACCAGGAATGCCGGCTCTCCGCATTTCAGAAAATCTGGCGCCCATGGCAGTTGAGACGATGGTGAAATCCCGGAGCATGGAGCCACCCAGCAAGGCAAAGCCAGAGAAGAGACTCACATCGGCTATTCCACTTTTCCCACCTGTTATCTGCCCTCCGATCCACGCCAGTACCAATCCCATCAGGATTGCGATGGCGGCACCCGGTATGCGTTTCCCGGTAACCCGCTTTGAGATAAACTGGGCAAACATCACCATGATTCCTGTGGTGAGCAGTGCCACCACCAATCCATTCTTGGAAAGCAATTCCAGGATTGATTTCACGCTTCAGGAGTTTTGTTCACTGTTGACCGCGCCATTTTGGCAAGCAAGGGCAAAGCAGAAATCGCCAGCGCGGTAGGGATGACACCTGCGAGGACAGCCAGCACTCCACCTGTCAGGGCGGCCGATACATTCTGTGTCGCCGACATGGCTACGATGACGGGGATATAGAGATTGCTCCAGAAGAGGATGCCTTGTTCCATTTCACTAGTGAGCCATCTCCTTTTGTGCAACCACTGATTGGCGAGGATCAGCAGCGTCATGGCAAAGCCTACCCCACCCACATTGGCATGTATCCCAAGCCATTGGCCCAGCAATTCGCCAACGGACTGGCCGAGCAGGTAGCACACGGCCAGGAGTGCCACACCATAGACGATCATCATTGGAAGAGTTTTTTAACTTCGTTCTTGGTCACTTTACCCATTGCGTTGCGTGGAAGCTCACTGACAACAATGAATTTTCTCGGAACGCGATAAGCCGGAAGCTGAGTTTTGAGCCAGTGGGTAATCTCTTCATGCTGAGGCGGCTCGTGTACAGGTACAACAGCGGCTGCTACGATCTCACCCCACTCATCATTGTCAAGTCCAACTACGGCGCAGTCCTTAATAAGCGGATGCGTGCGCAGAACTTCTTCTATTTCTAGCGCAGAAATCTTGTAGCCGCCTGACTTGATGATGTCGACAGAATTTCTCCCCAGGATGCGATAGTAGCCATCTTCCAGCATCGCAACGTCGCCGGTCTTGAACCAACCATCTGCGGTGAATGCATGCAAAGTTGCTTCGGGTCGGTTCCAGTATTCTAGAAATACATTATCTCCTTTCACCTGGATCTCTCCCGGCTCATCGTGAATCAACTGGTTTTTGTCATCGGCAAGCCGGATGGATACTCCGGGCAAGGGTATTCCTACAAAACCCGCCCGGCGTTCGCCCTCGTAAGGATTGCTTATCGCCATCCCGAGTTCAGTCATTCCATATCGCTCCAATAATGTATGATGGCTGATCAGTTTCCATTTCTCCATCACGGTGACGGGCAATGCTGCGGAACCGCATACCATCAGTCTGAAATGCGTCAGTGCCCGCGTGATTTCCATCTGTTTCGTACGGGGAAGTTGCTCCCAGCAGGCTATGAGTTTGAAGTAGATCGTGGGCACAGCCATGAATACAGTGATTTCACCGCGAAGAAATATATCAAACAGTTGTTCCGCATCAAATCCAGTGACAAACTCGCACACGGCGCCGGCCCAGAGTGAACAACACACCACGTTGACAATGCCGTGCACGTGGTGAAGAGGAAGTACACACAATGTCTGATCATTAGGACTCCAGCGCCACGCTTCCAGCAACGTGGTGATTTGCGCAGTCAGGTTGCCATGGGTTGACACAACGCCCTTGGGGAGATTGGTTGTGCCGCTGGTGTATAACATGAGCGCCCTGCGTTCTGGTCCGATCTTCGGAAAAGTGGTTCCTTCAAGAGTGACCAATATTTCGTCAGTTGAGATCAACCGGATCCGGAGTTCACTGGCCAGGTCCGAGAGTAGGGATTGAAAGGCAGGGGAGACCACAAGGATGCTGCAGGCAGCATCCTGAAGAGTGTATCGCAGGGATGGAAGTGGACTGGAGAGCGAAAGTGGAACGGCGACGCCGCCGGCTTGCCAGATTCCCCACAGCGTACTCACGTAGGTAAAGCCCGGCTCAGTCATGAAGGCCACGCGTTGTTCATACAGATCTTCCTTGTCGTTGAGCAGAGTTGCCGCGGTATGCAGTGCGGCTTCAGAAAGATCCTGATAGCGCCAGTAATTCCCGCCTTGTCTGATGGCAATGGACATGGCGTGCTCACGGGCTTGTCGCAGAGGGCCAATCAGTTCTGAGGACATATTCAACAATCAATCAAACTTCAAGATAGGAACATCCACAAGCCAATACCAACAATTATCCATGCTGTTTGTGGAGAGCCTTTTGATTTACGCTACCTTCGCGCCCGATGGCATTGACAGTCGCTTCGCTCAACTCCGGCAGTAATGGCAACTGCTACTACATTGGAAATGAACGCGACGCCATCCTTGTGGATGCAGGTATCTCCTGCCGAGAGACTGAAAAAAGATTGAAGCGCCTTGGACTTGACATTGGCCTGATCAAGGCAGTGTTTATCACCCACGAGCATGGAGATCATATTTTTGGATTGCCAGCGCTCTCCAGAAGGCATCAACTCCCTGTTTACATCACACCCCGAACGCTTGAACAATCAGCACTTGAAGTGGAGTCACATTTGGTAAGGGACTTTGAGGACGAATCGCCTGTGGAGTTTGACAGCCTTTGGGTTCATCCGTTCAGGAAGCATCATGATGCGGCCGACCCCTATAGTTTTGTGGTGACAGATGGCCTGGTCTCCGTTGGCGTATTCACGGACATTGGCCGTCCATCGGCGCGGTTTGCACATCACTTTGGCCAATGCCATGCCGCCTTTCTCGAATGCAACTATGATGAGCTTATGCTGCAGCATGGTGGTTACCCCTGGCCGTTAAAGGAACGGATCCGCGGCGGTAACGGTCACTTGTCTAACCGGCAGGCAGCAGAATTCTTCAGGGCGCACCGTGCACCGCATCTCACGCATCTTTTTCTTTCCCACCTGTCGCAACACAACAACACTCCGGAGATGGCACTGAGGGCATTCGAAGACTTTTCGAAAGAGGTGGAAATTCATGTGGCTCCCCGCCGCAAAGAACTGGGTGTTTTTGTTATTGATGGCAAACCCGCCAAAGTTCAAGTCTCCAAACTCGCTGTGGCGCGCACCGTGCAGCTTGGTCTGTTCGATTGACTGACCGGTCGGTAACGCCAGGTAAATAATACCCGTGCGGTTTTCTGAGAAACATTCGTATTTTCCATCTATGATCCACAACATGAGATTATTCACTCTCTTGATCTGCTTGTGTCTTGTCACGCCTGTGTGGGCTCAGAAGCACCAGATCTCGTCCAAAGAACTCGCCTCAGTAGATGCTTACGTACAACAGTTGATGAAGGACTGGCGCGTGGTAGGAAGTTCAGTCACCATCATCCACAAGGACAAGGTCATCTTTTCGAAGGGCTATGGCTACAGAGACCTGGACAAGAAGTTGCCAGTCACTTCCCGCACCTTGTTCGGCATAGCAAGCAACACCAAATTGTTTACAGCCATGGGAGCTGCCATCCTGCATGATGAGAAGAAGCTGGATCTTGACAAGCCTGTTCGCAACTACTTTCCTGAAATCAGATTCGCCACAACTGAGCTGGATGAAAAACTCACTTTGCGCGACATGCTTTCCCACCGCAGCGGTGTGCCACGCTGGGATGGCGTATGGTCGGGCTCGGGTTATAGCCTGCAGGAAATTGTAGATCGTTTGCAGTATTTAAAGCCCACGCTGGGATTCCGCGAAGGATACCTCTATAATAACAACATGTATGCCGCTGCCGGCGCGGTTACAGCACGAGTTAACGGTACAACCTGGAGTGAGTTGATTCGACAGCGGATCTTTGAACCACTGGAAATGAAACACAGCTACTTCTCATTTGAAGACGCTGCGGCAACCGGAGAATTTGCTTCCGATTATTTTGTGAGCCTGGCAGACAGCACAATCAAAACTCATACAAAGGATGCGCATTGTGATTGCTGGGCACCTGCTGCCAATATTGTCTCCAGCTCGGAAGATCTCAGTCACTGGATCATCGCCCATCTCAATGGAGGTACTTATAATGGCCGACGCGCATTTTCACCCAAAGCACTGGCAGAGACGATTCGCCCCAACAATATTGCCAGCAAGCAAATGGTCTTCGATGAAGTATTCTACGGCCTGTATGGACTGGGCCGCTCAAGTACCTCCTACAAGGGGCATGTGATTGTTTCGCACGGCGGTGTCATCAGCAGCTACCGCTCACAAATCTCTATTGCACCCAAGGACAGCATCGGAATCATTGTGTTGACGAATACGGCTCAGGGCAGCAGCATGGCTAACGCAGCCGTATATGGAATCTACGACCGGCTGCTGAAGCTGGGGGAGACACCCTGGTCCCAGAAGTATCAGATGGAATACAAGAAGGGTTTGCGTGAAGCAGCGCATGAAGCAGATTCTCTTCGCGGTTTGCAAATAAAGGGAACACGACCGGGTCATGATCTCGCTTCGTACACTGGCAAATTTGAGCACCCGGCTTACGGTACCATGGAAATTACACTGACCGGCGAAAAGCTTCATCTCACCTTCCGGGACAGAAGCCAGGATCTGGAGCACTTTCATTTCGATCAGTTCTGGGCAGCGCAGGATCCGGAATATCCGATACTCTTCAACGGTCGACTGATGCGCCTCCAATTCCTGACCAACGGTTCTGGCAAGATCGACCGGATTCGCACCGGCATCTCCACCGATCCGGAGGTAGAGTTCGTCAGAAAGTAGCACACATGAGCCAGGAATCCAGCTTTCAGTCTTCACGTAGGCAGTGGCTTCGCAGGGTTGCACTGGCACCGCTTGCCGCTGCTTTGCCATTGAAAAGTATTGCAGAAGACAAACTACCTGACGCCCGTGCTTTTGAATTTGAAGGCACCTACCTGAATGGCGCCTTTATGCATCCGATGAGTCTGCGCACGGCCGAAGCTGCGCGTGCCTACATGAGCCGAAGAGTGCGAAGCAATCAGGAGACTGATGATCTGATGGGGACACATCGTACGGAGGCTGCCAGGCTCTTTGCAAAAATCATCCATGCACAGCCGGAAGATCTGACCTGGGTGCCCAGCACCATGGCCGGGGAAAATTTTGTGACTGCAGGCCTGGGTTATCCCGCTTCAAAAGCACCTATTGTGACGGATGCTTTTCACTTCCATGGTTCCTTGTATCTGTACCACCAATTGGCTTCGCAGGGAGTGCCTGTCACCACGGTGAAACCAGTCAATAACCGCATTGAGCTGGAGGATCTCGACAAAGCGATCAGACCTGGCACCGGGCTCGTTGCCGTCTCGCTCGTTTCAGCCACCACAGGGTTTCAGCATGATCTCAGGAAGATTTGCGAATTGGCTCATTCACGCGGCGCCATGGTCTTTGCTGATATCATTCAGGCTGCAGGCGCAGTACCGATTGATGTGGTGGAAAGTGGTGTGGATTTTTGCGCATGCTCATCTTACAAGTGGCTGATGGCTGATTTTGGTGCCGGATTTCTGTATGTGCGCAAGGACCGGCTTGAAAGAATGAAGCGAAGTCAATACGGATTCCGACAGATTGAGGGATCCAACTCGCATGTATTCCCCTTTGATACACCGGGCGACAAGTTGTTTGACTTCACGGCAAGGGAGGATGCGACGGGCAAGTTTCAGGTTGGTACCTTGAGCAATGCAACAATTGCTGCGCTTAAGGAGTCGTTAGCATACATTGATTCGACAGGAGTTCAGGCCATTGAGGCGTGGCGCAAACCCTTTCTCAGGAAGCTGCAGGAAGAACTGCCTCGCTATGGCTACCTGCCCATGACGCCGGTTGAGTCGGTATCACCGATAGTGGTCTTTGCACTCGAACACGCAGCTGAAAGACTACAACGGAAACTCGAACAGGCGCAAATAAGTATCAGTGTCTATCCAAGCAGAATCAGAATCTCACCATCGGTTTATAACACCATGGACGATATTGAAAAGCTGATCAGCGTGCTCAAAACAGTTTAGTGACCACCACCGGCGGCAGGCGCTTTGTACTTTTCGACCTTGTTCTGAATTGGCTTCATGGTCATCAGGTACTGATAGATCGCTGCCAGATCCTCCGTCGACATTTGCGCATACATCGTCCAGGGCATGAAGCTGTTGAATTCATCCGCATGGATTTCAGGTGACCGATAAGAGGTGTCTGCGTAGGCCTTGAAACGGCTTACGAATTGTTCCTCAGTCCAATTGCCAATACCGGTCTCCCGGTCGGGTGTGATGTTGGAGCTCCTGACAATCCCGCCTGATGCGAACGGAAACTCGCGGCCACCGCCGTAAATGAGTTCAGGGATGATGAATCCCTTGTTTGCCTGCGTGTGACACTCAGCGCATCCGGCTGCGTTGGTCATGTATGCGCCATAGGCAAGCAGCTCTGATGGCTCAGGTTTCTTCGTGGGAGCGGCCTTCTGTGGCAACGTATTGATGATAAAGTTCATAGGAAAATCGGGAACAGAGGGTGGTACCTCGTTGGCGATCGGTTCAAGTGTGCGGAGGTAGGCAATGATGCTGTAGATATCTTCAGGATCCATCCGGCCGTAGTAGGCGAAAGGCATCAGTGGGAACATGGCCCTTCCTTCTTTGGTCACGCCCGTAGTAATCGCGCGAAACAACTCACCATCGGAATAGCGGCCTATGCCATGAGGTGTGATGTTTCTTGAAATGAATACCCCCGGCAATCCCATCGACTGATCAAACCGTTCACCCCCCTGGCCGATAGTACCCATCACCAGCGGTCCTGAAAACTGTTTCCAATCTCTTTTGGAATGGCAATCAATGCACACGGTCACAGAGGTGGCAAGATACTTCCCGCGCTCAAGGCGAGCGGGGGTGGGTTCAATGACCAGATCGGGTGCCGGTTCTGCGCTGGGCAGTGCAAATTTGACATAGGACAACAAGGCAACAATTACAACCATCAATACGATGGTCACGTACGCCAGTATGCGCACAAGCTTTCTCACGCGGGTAAGGGATTAGTGGGTAATAGATAAAAGAAAGTGAAGACAGCAAGCCATGCAGAGATGGACTGTTGGTCGAGTGCAACAACAAATATTTCAGAGACCGAGACTCTTGAGGTATTGGATGCTGCGGGTGATACTCTCAAATGGATCGATGGCTGAATGATCCTGCTCTACAAAGCCATAGGGCACATCTGCAGCTTTAGCCGCAGCAAGTACTTTCCTGAAATCAACGACGCCATCACCCATTGCCTGAAAGGCGCCATGATCCACCTGAAAAGTGGTGTAGTCTTTTGGCGTCTCAGCCTTGAGGTCTTTGAGGTGCAGCATCTTTACACGCCCCTTGAGTTTCTCAATCCAGGTGGCGGCATCGTTGCCCGATACGGTTGTCCAGAAAACATCGAGTTCAAGTTTGACCAGTTCCGGTTCAAAGATCTTCAACATCTCTTCATAGGGAGTGGTGCCTTGCGTAGGCTCGAACTCGAAGCTGTGGTTATGGTAGTAGAGCTGGACACCGGCTGCCTTTGCCTTTTCACCAGCTTTGTTGGCCAGATCGGCGAATCGTTTGTAGCCATCAAGATCGGGTCGTTCCTCCGGCCAGAGGATAGAGATACCCATGTAGTGCACATCATTCTTTGCGCATGATTCGGCGATTTGTTCCAGATTATCTTTGGGAACTGGTATGCCATATTTTCCGGCATCATTCCATAGACCAGTCACATAACCCGGGAGAAAATGGGTGCTGATGACGTTCATGCCCAGGTCGCGAATCTCTTTGGTGTGGACAAGTGCGGATGGGTCGTGTAATTCAATTTCCTTGAATCCGATTGATGCGAGGCGTTTGAAAGTCCCGGATGGATCTTTAGCGAATGCATCCCGTACGGTATAGAGTTGCAGGCCCGGATGTGTACTAAAAAGACCAGCATCAGTCTGTGTATTTGATTCCTCCTTTTTGCCAGGGGCACAGTTGCTTAGTCCCAGAACAGGTACACTGATGGCGGCCATCGAAGCGATCCGGACGAAGTCTTTTCGGGAAATGCGATTCATAGGGTTGGTTTGATAGTAAAAGGTACCAATAGAGGCTTAAAGATCCAATTGGAATGATGTGGATACTGACTACAATGAGTTCAGTGCCTGGGTGAGGTCTCCAATGAGATCTTCCACATTTTCAATTCCAACAGAATAACGGATCAGGCTTTCGGGTATCCCGAGTTGGCGACGCTGCTCTTCTGTGAGTTCCACATGGCTGGTCGTTCTCGGAGGTCCGGCGAGCGTGCTGACGGATCCAAGGCTGGCAGCAAGATGAACCAACTTGAGACTTGTCAGGAATTTTTTGACTTGATCGTAGTTGCCATTCAGTGCAAAACTCATCATGCCGCCAAAGCCGCTCATTTGCTGTCGCGCAATTTCATGGCCTTTGTGGGTGGGCAGGCCGGGGTAGTACACATCCATCACTTTGGGATGGGCCTTCAGGAATTGAGCAATTTTCAATGCTGAAGTATTTTGTCTTTCGATGCGCAATTCCAGTGTTTTCATGCCGCGCGCGATGAGGTAGGCCGGGTCGGGGGCCAGGGAAGCCCCATTGATTTCCCTGAATCGGAAGACCGCTTCAACGAGGTCCTTGCGTCCGGTGAGCACACCACCCATGGCGTCAGAGTGACCGCAAAGAAATTTTGTAGCGCTGTGCAACACGAGATCGGCTCCCAGCTTTAGTGGATTCTGGTTGATGGGTGTGGCGAACGTATTGTCTACAACTACCACGGCGCCAACCTTGTGAGCAGCAGCGGCGAGCCTTTTGATGTCAACGACCTTGAGTGTTGGATTGGTGGGCGTTTCCAGGTACAGCAAATCACAGCCCTTGGCGATTTCTGCTTCCAGCTGTTCGTGGTCTGTTGTATCGCAAAGCGTGACCTGAACCTGAAACCCGGGAAGGAAATCGAGGAAGATGCGGCTGGTTCCACCATAAGTGTCTTTGAGCGACACTACCCTTTTGCCAGGTCGGAGCAGCGCAAAGAGCGTGTTGCTGATCGCGCCCATGCCAGTGGCAAATGATGTTGCCGCTTCTCCGCCTTCCAGTACCCGAATCTTCTCTTCGAGCACCTGCACGGTTGGATTCGTATTCCGGCTGTAGATATAGCCCTCCTTTTTCCCAAGCGAAACTTCATGCCATTCGTCAAGATCGTGGTAGGCATAGGTGACGCTGTTCACAATGGGAGGGGTCGTGGCTCCCTTAAAAAATGATTCAAGTTCACCGCCCCAAACAGCGGCAGTACCTTTCTTTGAGGATTGAAGGTTCATGCGTTAATCAGTTTTTCAAAATGAAGATTCAATATGCAAGGTTTGAAGGACAGTTGATCTACCGTTGCTTGAAAATTGAAAGCAGGAGATGCGTCTTTTCAGGGAATTGATCTTTTCCTGGCGAAAATCTGGTCCCATGTAGCTAGTACTGGTTTGGGTTGCAAATGGATGTCCACCAGCCCAAGGTGCAGAAATAGTTGAATAGATGGCTCTGTTTGTGGCGCGATGTGCGTTCCATCGATATCTGTGAACGGCAGCTGAAACCAGGCAGTGGCGGCGGCAGCATCCAGCATCGTTGCCTGTTTCAAAAAGTACTCCGTTTGTTGCGTTTCGCTGCAGGTGCAGGAGGCCGAACTGCCGGGATTGACTGAAGACCACCCGCCTTCCGATACAAACAGCGGAAGGCTGGTCAGCGTTTTCAGCCGGCTGTAGTAATCGGCAGGCATAGAAGCGGGAGATTCAAAATAGAAGTATGGGTAAGATGACATGCCCAACTCAGACGCAAAGGGAAAATCATCCAGCTCTTTTTGGAGATCTTGAAAGACAGGTGGGTTGAGGTGAAGCCCCCAAAGAAGGTCTATTTGCACGCTGACACTTCTGATGGCTGCAGATCCGCGTTGTGCCAGGTCTTTGGCAGCATCGTTGGCCGCCTGGCGAACGCCTGCGTAGATGGAGGGTGGAGCTGCAGTTCTGATCAGATTTGTTTCCAGTGCCAGGCCGATGTGTTCAGGATGCAGTACGCTGTCCATGGCGATTACAAATTGACGGTACAGTAACTGCATGGCAGGTTCGGCGATGCTCCTGCCTGAGTTCTTCAACGGAACTGCGTCCGTGGCACGGTTCAATCCATTCTCAGGATCGATGTAAACCCATAGTGGGAGATTCTTGCTTCGGTAGTAGTTTACGAGTTCAAGGTAATTGCGCTTCACATAATCTCCTGCGTGTATACCGGCAATCAGTGAATCCCAGGGAACCTCTGTGGTGATCATGGCCGCATCCGCTCTGGATGTCCACATCGACAATGACTGGAGCACGACGTTGATATCATCATAGGCAGGTGCTGAGTTTTGAAAGCCCATGCGATAGGTTCTATTCGGCGGGGCCTCATCTGAATGGCAGGACCAAAGTGCGAGAAGCAAGGAACCAACAAGGGCGTATTTCTTCATGACATTCCAAGGATCCTTGCTGTCTGACGAATATTGATTTTTTCAGGTATGGCTCTGAACAGGCCATTGCGAATGACGGTGATGATCGCATTCTCGATTTGGGCCAGCTTGCCTAACCGCCAACTGGTGTTGACAATCTGATGTGTACGCTTCAAACGTGTTTGTTGAAAATGCTGCAAAGCCTTGACGTCGTTTTCAGGAAATGCAAGCAACGCCTTTTGCAGGGCGAGGGCATCTTCAATTCCCTGACAGGCACCCTGTCCAAGGTTGGGTGTTGTGGCGTGTGCGGCGTCTCCAAGAAGCGCAATGCGCCCAAAGGCGAATTGATGAATGGGTTTGAGGTCAATGATGTCACTCCAGATCAACGTGTCGGGAGCCGTATGATCAAGCAAGGTCTTCACGGTGTTACCATAGGTTTCGAAATTTGCACGCAGCTCCCTGATGCTCCACTGACTCATTGTTTGATCTTTTTGTGGCGCATTCTTGCAGGCAAACCAATACACCACACCCTCCTGAACAGGCACGTAGCCAAATCGACCCGCCGCCCCCCATATT
>JAIBBB010000355.1 GCA_019694905.1 Cyclobacteriaceae bacterium | reverse complement strand
TTCTCTTAACGGCACTATGTTGTCGTGAGCGGCCAGAACTGGTGTGAGCTCCACCTTGATTATTTTTCTGGTGGTGACTGCCGGAAGATCTCAAACTCCACGCGCCGGTTCACCTGCTTGTCTTCTTCGGTCTTCTCTTCTACGAAGGGTTTGGAACTTCCGTAACCGATGGCTTCGATCCGGCCCGGGTCGATGCCAAACGTCAACAGATAGGTGCGGATGGCGTCGGCGCGGTTCTGCGAAAGCCGAAGATTGGCCTGCTCATTGCCCGCTGAATCGGTGTGACCACCAATGCGCAAATGCACGTCGGGATGGTCAATCATGAAGTTGGCAACTTTGTCGAGATCGCTGTGCATGGATTCAAGAATGTCTGACTTGCCATTTTCGAATTCCAGTGTGTTGAAAGCAATGCGCGGCTCTATCGGTGCCACCGTCCGGTCCACTTCGTAGTGGTCGTTCATGTAAAACAATTCTTCAATGCGAAAGAACTCATCGCCCTGGATGATGAGCAGGTAGTTTCGGTGGTTGATCAAATCGAAATCGAAGGTCCCGTCTTCGCGCAAAAACCTTGGGGCAACCTCCACGCCGTGGTCCAGGTCGATGATGGACACAATGCCCTTGATCGATGTGCCGTTGGTCGCTTTCAGTGAACCGTTCAGGCGCGCGATAGATTCCGGCTGGGCCTCCATGGGCACCGGGAACGAGTACAGGTCAAAATTCTTTGATCCGTTTTCTTCGGTGCGTGCGTAGTAAAGCTCTTTGGACTTCGAGTCGATGGTAAAATAATACTCACTGCCAGGTCCGTTGACCAGCGGCCCGATGTTCTTAGGCTCTGACCACGCCGCCCTGGGCAGCCGGTATGATTTGTAGATGTCGAACTCACCGAACGACATCGGGTTGCCATCGGAACTGAAGTACAGCACATTGAAAAGGTGGTGGAAGAAGGGACTCACGTCGTTGTGTGCGGTGTTGATCACCGGCCCTGCATTGCGCGCCTCCTGCCAGCTGCCGTCGTCAGCTTTGACGGAATAGTAAATGTCGGCGAGACCAAAGCCTCCCAACCGGTTGGATGTGAAGAACAAAGTGTCGCCACTGTGGGTAAGTGAAGGGTGTGAGTCCCAGCCTTTGCTGTTGACCGCTGCCCCGAGGTTCTTCGGTGTGCCCCAAGTGCTGTCGGCCTGCAAGATGGAAAAGTACAGGTCACAGTTGCCGAACGAGTCGGGCGCGCCACATCTCGAGAAATAAAGTTCTTTGCCGTTGCGACTCAGGCAGGCCGATCCTTCATTGTATGATGAATTGATTTTCCGGAGCGGCTCTGCCGGCGACCAGTAGCCGTCGGAGCGTACGCTGATAAAGAGGTCTTCATCGTAGGTGCGCTTGAAGTCCACTTCATGGATATTGCGCTTGGAGGTGAACAGCAGGACATCGTCGATGTTTCCTATTGTGGGACCATAATCCTCTTTTCTGGAATTGATGGCGTCGCCCATGTTGGTGAGCACGTTGTGCGGTGGCCGAAGGGTATCAATTTCTTTGCGCAGATCGACCAGCCTGTAGTATTCCTCCAGGGGCACATAGTACTGTTTTCGGTCGGGTTCAATTTCTGCGTATTCAGCGAAAATCTTCTCGATGTTCAGTCCCTGTACATGGTGTTTGAGCAGTAACTTATAGAGCAGCACCGCCTCACCTTTGGGTCCGTGGGTGCGCGACAGCGCCGCGAGTTTCCACAGCATGGCCAGGTTGTGGGTAAAGTTCTCGATGCCGAACTGACGCACATAATCGCGCAATCCTGCGTACAGCGCCGGCTCGTCGCCCGATTTTTCGAGTTGCTCGAGTTTTTTCAGTTGGGTGGCATCGTGAAAGCGCCGCAGGGTGTAGAGGTTGGGGAAGTCAAAGATGTCAGATTGGCTGAATTGTGTCAGGCTATCCCGCAGTTCCACCCGACCGGCCTGCTTCAACTTTTCAGGTTTCTTTTGCGCCAAAGCCGGCGCCGCCGCCAGTCCCAAAAGCCCGGAAATCAGGAGAATATGGCGTACATTCAAGCAGATTTTCCGCTGCATCACCCTGGTTGTTGGAGTGGTTAAACAACAAAAATAGCCTTTTTGCGACCATACTGGCACTGGTATTGTGTTACGCAGTGCCGACTAGATGAATATACCATGGCAGACGGCACGAATGCCATTATGACAACATACGCATGGACATGAGATCATTTGGAGTAGGGATGGTACAGGATGAATCGGATGAATTCATCCAGATGATCAATCCCGAGGCGGAGCCGGAGTTCAAACCCAGCGAGGTTGAACGCGAGCTTTCCGTACTCCCTATCAAGAATACCGTATTGTTTCCCGGTGTTGTGATTCCGATCACGGTCACCCGGCAGAAATCAATCAAACTCATCAAAAAAGCCTACCAGGGCACGCGCATCATTGGCGTGGTGGCGCAGAAGAACAAGCAGGCGGAAGAGCCGGCGATGGACGACCTGTATCGCTTCGGCACGGTGGCCCGCATCATCAAGATGTTTGTGCTGCCCGACGGCAATACCACCATCATTATTCAGGGCAAGAATCGCTTCAACGTGCTGGAGTTTGTCCAGGAGGAGCCCTATCTCACGGCCCGTATTGACCTGTTGCAGGAGAGGGAGATCGACCTGGACGCCAAGGAAGTCAAGGCGCTCATGCAGTCCCTGAAAGATGCCGCGCTGAAGATCATCAAACTCAATCCCGAAATCCCGCAGGAGGCGCAGGTGGCGCTGGAGAACATCCAGAGCCCGTACTTTCTGGTTCATTTCCTGTCGTCGAATCTCAACGTTGAAGTCGCCGACAAGCAGCGCATTCTGGAGACCGGTGAGTTGATGGACCGCGGCACGTTGCTCTTGCAGTACATGTCGCGGGAGATCCAGATGCTCGAGATCAAGAACGAAATCCAGCGGAAGGTGCATACGGACATCGACCAGCAGCAGCGCGACTACTTCCTGCGGCAGCAGATGAAGGTGCTGCAGGACGAACTTGGGCATGCGGGACCTGACAAAGAAGTGGAGGACCTGCGTGAGCGTGGCAAGAAGAAGAAGTGGAGTGCGCCGGTGGCGGCGCATTTCAACAAGGAACTGGACAAGATCCTGCGCATGAATCCGCAGGCCGCCGAATATCCGGTGGCGATGAATTATGTGGAGTTCATGCTCGACCTCCCGTGGGAGGAATACACAGAAGACAACTTTGATCTGCGTCGGGCGCAGAAAATTCTCGACAAGGATCACTTCGGACTCGAGAAGGTGAAGAGCCGCATCATTGAGTACCTCGCTGTGCTCAAGTTGAAGAAAGACATGAAAGGGCCCATCCTGTGTTTGTATGGCCCGCCCGGTGTGGGCAAGACTTCCCTGGGAAAATCCATCGCCAAGTCATTGCAGCGCTCTTACGTGCGGATGTCCTTGGGTGGCGTGCACGACGAAGCTGAA
>JAIBBB010000354.1 GCA_019694905.1 Cyclobacteriaceae bacterium | reverse complement strand
CAAAAAGCAACATGAATAAACCTGTCATCCACCACGTATTCTTCTGGCTCAAGAACCCAGGATCCATTGCAGACCGCGACAAACTCGTTGAAGGTGTGAAATCCCTCCGCGCCATTGAAACCGTGCGCGAAATCCACGTCGGCATTCCCGCCGACACCGAGAAACGCCCCGTTGTGGACAACAGCTACGCCGTGTCTGAATTAATGTTCTTTGATGATATCGCCGGACAGAATGTCTATCAGGACCATCCGCTGCACAAAAAGTTCATCGAGAATTATTCCCATCTGTGGGAGCGTGTAGTCGTCTACGACTCCATCGACGCGTAAGTCGCTACAACACCAGTCCAAGCACGAGACCCGCCACGATGATTCCCCACGAAGGAATCTTCGTAAACGTCATCAGGCCAAATGTGCCCAGCACCAGCAGTGCATTGGAGGCGGAGTGCTCCAGCGGCAGGAACAGCACCACCGCTGCGGAAGCCACGAGCCCGGCGTTGGCGGCATTGATTCCCTCCAGCGACGCTCGGATAGGCCGATACGCCTTCAGGCTTTCCCACACGCGCATCATGAAGAACATGAGAAACGTGCCCGGCAGGAAGATGCCGGCGGCGGACATGAGCGCACCCCAGAGTTGACCCCACAGTCCGATGTCGCGCATGGCCAATGTGCCAATGTAAGCGCTGAAGGAAAATACAGGTCCGGGCACCGACTGTGCCAGCGCGTAGCCTGACAGGAACTCGGTAGGGCTCAGGTATTGCTTGGGTGCATACTGCACAAACTCGGTGTACAACATGGGCGTGAGCACCTGCCCGCCGCCGAAGACGAGTGATCCGTTGCGATAGAAGTTCTCAAACAGACGAATGGGCAATGCCCACGGAATGGACTTCGTGAGCCCGCCCAGTACGGCGGCAAAGATCAGAACACCGATCCACAGCAACAGGTTCTCCCACCGCATTCCCACCGGCCGCTTTTGTTCTCTCGGCTGCGCCTTGTATTTGAATGAGGTAACGGCACCTGCGAGCAGCAGGATCGCCGGGAATATGTAAGGCGACCGGATGAAATACGATGCCAGCGCGGCGAGCACGAGCAGCACCACGCCGGTGCGCGTGTGCACGGTGCGCCTGATGATAGTGTATGCAGCATGGGCGACAAGCCCTACCGCCATCGGCTGAATAAAGCGAGTGAAGGACATCGACGTGTTGCTCGCCTCAAGGTGGCTGACCAGCAGCGCCGCAGCGGTCATGATTCCCACAGCCGGCAGCATCCATACCAGCAACGTGAGATACGCCAGGCTGGGTCCGCGAAGTTTGAAGGCGACGGCGGTGAGTGTCTGCGTAGACGTAGGGCCAGGCAGTACCTGCCCTAGCGAATTCACTTCGATGAGCTCTGCTTCTGTGATGTATTTCCGGCGCTCGACCAGCAGTCGCTGGAAATACGCAATGTGCGATTGGGGGCCGCCGAACGTACTGATGCTGAGGATGAATACATCTCTGAGAAAACGCGGGTAAGTCAGTGTGGTGTTCACGGCCATATCATTTGGCGAAAAGTGATCACCGAGGCACTCATTTCCTCAATCCGATTTCGCGCAGCCTTTGATTCAGGAACTCACCTGCAGTGATGTCTTCCCATTGTTTCGGGTGCTGTGTGCTCACGCACGACGGCAGTGCCGCGAGGCTCATGTCGCTGCGGGGATGCATAAAAAACGGTATGGAGTAGCGCGGCTCGCGCATGCGCTCTCTGGGTGGGTTAACCACGCGGTGTATGGTAGAACACAATCGCTTGTTGGTGAGTCGCTCGAGCATGTCGCCGACGTTGACGACGAGTTGTTCGGGCAGCGCCGTGATCGGTATCCAATGTCCGTCTTTGCGCAGCACCTGCAAGCCGTCGGCGCTGGCGCCCATCAGCAGCGTGATCAGGTTGATGTCGCCGTGTTCAGCTGCGCGCACGGCATCGGCAGGGATGGCGTCCGGATTCTCTATTGGAAAGTAGTGGATGGGGCGAAGGATGCTGTTGCCGTTGTGCACCTTGTCGTCGAAGTAATTTTCGGGAAGGTCGAGGTAGAGGGCGATGGCGCGCAGCATGTACTGGCCTGTTCGCTCGAGTTGACGGTACACTTCCAGCGCCGTGGTGTGGAAAGCGGGCAACTCCTTCGGCCACACATTCGCCGGATATTCCTGCTGGATCGGATCGCCGTCAGTGACTTCCTGGCCTACATGATAAAACTCCTTCAGGTCGCCGGTGTTGCGACCTTTGGCATGCTCCTTGCCTTTGCCTACATAGCCGCGCTGGCCTGCGAGTCCGGGGATTTCATATTGCTGCTTCACCGCATCGGGAAGGGCGAAGAAAGCACGCGTCACCTCGTAGAGCCGGTTGCTCAGTGCCTCACTCAGGAAATGATTGCGCACGGCAACAAAACCAATGGTATGATAAGCGTCGCCCAGTTCGCGCACAAAATTTGCTTTTCTGTTTGGGTCGCCGCTGAGAAACTCAGCCAGGTCCACGGAAGGGATCGAGTCGTGCAGCCGATCAGTCATGCTGTCATGGGTTAGGCTATCCATGCAAGCTAGTGAAATTTGCCTAATTTTACCTTCATGCTCACCGCCTGGTGAGCGTTCGGGACGAGGAGTTGCAATTCAACATTAAACCAACAACATCATGGAATCAGTAAACAGAAGAACCTTTCTGGGTACGTCTTTGAAAGCGGGCGCCCTCACCATCGCCGGCGCTTCATGGATCGCGGATGAAGCACTGGCCGCCGCGCCTGCTCCCGTTCAATTCACGCAGGTGCCCCTGCCCTACGCATATGATGCCCTCGAGCCTCACATCGATAAGATGACGATGGACATCCACTACAACAAGCACCACACCGCGTACATCAAGAATGTGAATGACGCCATTGCAGCGGAAAATATCACCGCCACAACCGAGCTTGAGTTCATGGCAGGCGTTTCCAAATTGTCGGCGAAAGCCCGCAACAACGGCGGCGGCGTATGGAACCACAACTTCTTCTGGAAGGGAATGAAGCCTGGCAGCAGTGGTCCTTCCGGAAAAATCGCTGATGCCATCAACGGCAGTTTTGGTTCGCTGGACAAATTCAAGGAAGAGTTCAGCAAGGCTGCGCTTGGTCGCTTCGGTTCAGGCTGGGCATGGCTCGTTGCCGACAACGGCAAGTTGAAAATCGGAAGCACACCCAATCAGGACAATCCGCTGATGGATGTGAGTGAGCTGAAGGGAACGCCGGTCCTCGCACTCGATGTGTGGGAACACGCTTACTATCTCAAGTATCAGAACAAGCGCGTGGATTATATCGCCGCGTGGTGGAATGTAGTCAACTGGGACGAGGCCTCATCGAAGCTCTGAGCACTTCGGTCTGCACACCAAAAAATAAGAAGGGCTACCCGGTGAGGTAGCCCTTCTGCTATCTGGGAAGTCTTTGTCTTATTAGCCCAGCTTGAAGATGA
>JAIBBB010000120.1 GCA_019694905.1 Cyclobacteriaceae bacterium | reverse complement strand
TATTCAGGCCGGATCCTTGTCTTTTGTTCATTTAGTTTTGAATGCGCATGAATCAACTGGTTTCGGCAGCGCCAGGTGCTGTTAAACTCATCCGTTGCCTGCAAAATGTGCGATGAATTGCTTATCTTGAAGCAATCACTCCTGATGCGCTTACTATCCTTCTTACCAGCCTTCCTCTTATTGTTCGCTGGCTTCAATTTCCAGACAGAAGATTTTGAAAGACAGTCGCCTCTCCCGGCAGGACCCGTGAGCACTTCCCCGCCTACCTACAAAATCAGCATCACAGTAACCCATATCCGCAACAGGAATGGCGTGATACGTTTCAAATTCTTCGACGACAAGACACCGTTTCCACATGATCTTGGCATTAGGAAGGTGGTTGTACCGAAAACGCAGGTTGTCAATGATACCCTCAGGATTACATGTGAAGGATTCATTTCCCAACCTATGGCGATTGCTTTACTCGATGACGAGAATAACAATTGCGAACTTGACTTTGGATGGTTTCTCCCCAAAGAAGGTCATGCATTCTCAGACTACTACCACACTGCCCTCCGACGTCCTGTCTATGAAGATTTCCGGTTTATTCTTACCGGGGACCGCGAAGTGACAATGCGCATGAAATATTACTGATCGCCGAACGGCATCAGTCTGCTTCTTACTAAAGCCGCCCGGAACGATCTTCCGCAGGCACACACTCATGGGTTACCAGATAGAGAAGGACAACGTGTATCAAGTAGGCACCAGGATTTTTGCGTACGAGGCCCCTGAGCAACCCCTCGTCATCACCAAATATTACCAGCGAATTTACTATTGCACCATTCCTGGCGAAAATTCCTCGCGCACGCTGGCTTATTTTGAGGCCGAACTCATTCCGCCTGTGCCGGCGCCATAGGCAGTATTCAACCTCGCTGGCGGCATTGGGGCTGACCAGTGTCACTTTTAGCCATAAGCACCATCATACATGATGCTGCAGCAACATAGCACCTTTAACGCATCACAAAGGGCAACGACACATGCTGTTGTGAGCGAACTATGGAAAGCTATGCACTCCTCACTTTCTTCCTCACCGCAGCCGTGCTGGTGGGCGGAGCAATCGTATTCTCCCGGTATGTGGCACCACACGTTCCCGGGCTTGTAAAGTCAGAACCCTACGAATGCGGGATTCCTACAGAGGGCCCCACATGGATTCAGTTTCATGTCGGTTACTACCTCTTCGCTATCATATACCTCATCTTCGACGTCGAAACTGTATTTCTTTATCCATGGGCAGTAGTCATGCGTGAAATAGGCCTGCCCGCCTTTGTGGAAATTCTCATTTTCTTCACCATTCTGGGCCTGGGCCTGCTGTACGCCTGGAAGAAAAAAGCACTCATATGGGAATAAGCATCAAGTCGGTCCCCTACGAGGACTTTAACGACAACGAAACCCTCGAAGAATTGAAGAAGTCGGGCAGCAATGTCTTTCTCACTTCAATTGATTCAGTGATCAACTGGGGGCGCTCCAATTCGGTGTGGCCGCTCACTTTTGCAACGAGCTGCTGCGGCATCGAAATGATGGCCGCAGGAGCTCCAAGACATGACTTTGCACGCTTTGGCATCGAGGTATACAGAGCCTCTCCCCGTCAGGCCGATGTGATTGTGGTTGCCGGGACCATTGTTCGAAAGATGGCCCCCGTGCTCAAACGCTTGTATGATCAGATGGCCGACCCCAAGTATGTGATTGCGATGGGCGCATGTGCAGTTTCCGGCGGACCCTTCTACTATAACTCATACTCTGTCATCCGCGGGGTGGATCAGGTGATCCCGGTCGATGTGTATATCCCGGGCTGCCCGCCGCGGCCAGAGGCCTTGCTTTACGGCATCATGCAACTCCAACGGAAAATCCAGGCTCAGTCAATGGGACACAAAATTGAAGAGAAGACAATAGTCGCTACCCCACCACCTGCGCCTGCAAGTACCCAGGTAGCTGACGATCATGAAGAAACCTGTAAACCAGTTGAATCATGAATATCGAGCAACTGACTGCATGGGTGACTGCACTGGTGCCCGACCAGAAGCCCGGTGTGAGCAAGCAATTCGCTGAGTGCATCGTGCCTGCCGGACAACTGCATCAACTCTGCAAAGACCTTCGCGATAACAGGAACACCCAGATGGATTACCTGTTCTGCGAGACAGCCGTGGATCGCAAAGATGGGTTTCACATGGTCTATCACATGAAGTCCACCATCCTGCAACATACGCTGGTGATCAGGGTGATTCTGACCGACAAGATCAATCCCGAAGTCGTCTCTGTTTCCGACTTATGGCACGGCGCTGAGTTCTTTGAACGTGAGATTTTTGATCTCTTCGGCATCCGGTTCACAAATCATCCGGACCTGCGTCGCCTGTTCCTCGAAGAGGATTGGGTCGGTTATCCCCTTCGGAAAGATTACAAAGATTCCTTCACCCTTGAGCGCTGATGGTTATGGAAGAAACACTGCTGGATATCGATCTGAAGGACCGCGAGGAGTACATCATCAACATGGGGCCGCAGCACCCCTCTACCCACGGTGTGTTGAGATTTGAAACCTGCCTCCAGGGCGAAATGGTGAAGTACATCATCCCCCATTGTGGATACATCCATCGCGGCATTGAGAAAATGAGCGAGAGCCTTAGTTATCCCCAGTTGGTGCATCTCACTGACCGGATGGACTACCTCTCCGCGCACATGAACAACGAAGCGGTGGCGCTTTGTGTAGAAAAGGCCATGGAAGTGGAAGTCACCGACCGCGTCAAATACATCAGAACCATCCTGGCGGAATTGTCAAGAATTGCCTCTCACCAGTTGTGGTGGTCAGCGTTCGGCATGGACCTTGGTGCGCTCACCACTTTCTTCTACGGCCTTCGCGACCGTGAGCGTATCCTCGATATTTTCGAAGAAACTACCGGCACCCGGCTGATTCAGACATTCATCACGCCCGGTGGGTTGATGAATGATGTACATCCCAATTTCCAGAAACGCGTACGGGAATTTGTGACCTACTTCCGCAAGAAGCTGCCTGAATACAATCAGCTGCTGACTGGCAATGTCATCTTTCAGGAACGCACCAAAGGCATTGGCTACATGTCCAAAGAAGTGGCCATCAGCTATGGTGTGACAGGCCCCAGCGGCCGGGGATCCGGATTTCATTGCGACATCAGAAAACTAGCTCCCTATAGTGCCTATCCTTTTGTCAAGTTCAACGAAATCACCGCCACTGAAGGCGACACCTTTGCCCGCTATTGGGTGCGCATGCAGGAGATGAGCGAATCGCTGGACATTATTGACCAACTGGTAGACAACATACCACAGGGCGACTACATGCTCGCCTTGAAGGCGATCAAGGCCCCCAAGGGCGAATTCTACCACAGCGTGGAGACTGCCCGCGGAGAGCTCGGCGTGTTCATCGTCAGTGACGGCGGACCCAACCCGGCCCGCATCAAGTACCGCACACCGAATTTCTCCAACCTCTTTGTCATTAACAAAATTGCTGCGGGCCACAAGATCGCTGATCTGGTTGCCATCAGTGGTTCATTGGACCTCGTCATTCCCGATATCGACCGATAAGCCATGTACGACTTTGCGCCTTTCATCGATTCCTACACCAGCTACCTGAATGCGCACTTCTCGCCATTCTGGGCCGGTCTCATTTCCATGGTTTCTCTTGGCGTCGCCCTGCTTCTCTTCTATGCAGTACTGGGATTGTATCTCGTGTACGCTGAACGAAAAGTATGTGCTCAGATGCAAAACCGCATGGGACCTAACCGCGTGGGTCCCATGGGACTCTTCCAAACCATCGCCGACCTGATCAAACTCCTGCTGAAGGAATTGATCTACATCCGCAATGCGGACTCGTTTCTTTTCAATATCGCTCCCTTCATCGTGATTGTGGCTTCTATTATGGCCATAGGCTCTATTCCCTTCGCGCGTGGCCTGCAGGCAGTCGACCTCAACATCGGCGTGCTCTACATCCTCGCCATTTCTTCTATGGGCGTTATCGGAGTACTGATTGCTGGCTGGGCAAGCAATAGCAAGTATTCAGTCATAGGCGCCATGCGATCAGGCGCCCAGGTTATTAGCTACGAACTGTCCGTGGGCCTCGCCCTGTTGTGTGCCATCACTTTTGCAGGTTCGATGCAGTTGTCCGAAATCATCGCCTCCCAACAGGATGGATGGTGGATCTTCAAAGGGCATATACCTGCCTTTGTCGCCTTTGTCATCTATCTCATCGCAGGCACTGCTGAGACCAACCGGGGTCCTTTTGACCTCGCCGAGGCAGAATCTGAACTCACGGCAGGTTTTCACACTGAATACTCCGGTATCAAATTCGCCTTCTTCTTCCTCGCCGAATACATGAATATGTTCGTGATTGCCGCGCTGGCAACCACCCTCTTCCTGGGCGGATGGCTGCCCTTCCACCTCTACAATTTCACAGCCTTCAACACAGTGATGGACTATATCCCGCCAGTGTTCTGGTTCTTTGGCAAAACGGCCTTTGTTATCTACGTGATGATGTGGTTCAAATGGACGTTCCCGCGGCTTCGCATTGACCAGCTGCTGGCGCTGGAATGGAAATACCTGCTGCCCATCAGCCTGCTGAATCTGCTTCTGATATCCTTCTTAACCCTGATGCAATGGCACTTCTGACAACCTTCCGGGAAGTGGGCACCTACTTCCGCGAGATTTATTCCGGAGTGGCTTCACTCGTGCGCGGCATGCGCGTAACCGGCGGCTATTTTGTGCGCCCCCAGACAGTTACTCAACGTTATCCTGAGAATCGGAAGGAGCTCAAGATGTTCGATAACTTCAAGGGTGAACTGATCCTCGTCCACGACGAACAAAACCACCACAAATGCAACGTGTGCAATACCTGCATGCGCAAATGCCCCAATGGTTCTATAGAAGTTATCTCAAAGAAAATTGAGGGTGCTGACGGTCGAAGCAAGAAGGTGCTTGACAAGTACATCTACCATCTTGACATGTGCACCTTCTGCGGCATCTGTGTGAGCGTTTGCGATGAACATGCCCTCAAGTTCGACCAGGAGTTCGAGCACGCGGTCTTTGACCGTTCGAAACTCGTGAAGCAACTCAACCTGCCCGGTTCTATTTCACAAAAAGAAGCCAACAACGAATGAGCGGTCCAAAAATCATCTTCTTTATTCTGGCAGCGGCCATTCTGGTATTTTCCGTGATGTCGATCTTCAGCCGAAGAATCCTTCGCGCTGCCATCTACCTCCTGTTTGTGCTGGTGTCCATGGCTGGCCTGTACTACATGATGAACTTCCAGTTTCTGGCGGCGGTGCAATTGATACTCTACGCAGGAGGTATCGTGGTGCTAATCATCTTCTCTATTTTGCTGACCAGTCAGATTAACAGCACACTGGACCCCCCGAGGAAATCCCACCTGCTGTTGGGAGCCGTCACCTCAGTACTTGGCCTGATACTCGGAGCTACAACCATTTTGAAATACAGTTTCCAGGCATCCGCCTCCGCTCCCATTGGTACCGACATGCGCACCATCGGCCGGCACCTGCTCGGGACGGGTGCAGAAGGCTATGCACTCCCATTTGAAGTAATCACCGTGTTGCTGCTGGCTGCACTGGTCGGTTCCATCCTGATTGCCCGCAAACCCAAAGTATGAACCTGCAGTCTGAAATACCACTCGAATACATGATTGTGCTCAGCACAGCAGTATTCTTTATCGGCCTCGTCGGTGTCGTCATCCGCCGGAATCTCATTACCATGCTGATGGGCATTGAGTTGATGCTCAATGCCGTCAATATCAACTTCGTGGCCTTTAACCACTATTTGTTCCCCCACCGATTAGAGGGACACTTTTTTGCACTGATTGTAATGGCTATCGCCGCTGCAGAAGCTGCTGTCGCCATTGCCCTGATCATCAATATTTATCGCAAGTTCTCCACCGTAAGCGTCGATGACGTTGATGAATTGAAATACTGACTATGGACTACGCATACACCTTATGGATCCTGACACTGCCGGTGGCAATGTTCCTTACCATTGGCTTGTCAGGTGATCGTCTCAAGTCTAATGCAGCCGGAATCCTTGGAACAGCAGGATTGGCGGTAATCGCCGCTCTTTCCTGGTTTACTGCTTTCAGCTACTTCGGCAGCGGCCTTCCTGAATCCGGGTTTCAACCAGTCATCGCCGCTCAAACAACCTGGCTCGCGTTTACCGAAACACTGGTGATCCATCTGGGTATCCTTCTGGATCCACTTTCAGTCATGATGCTGGTGGTGATTACCACAGTGTCTTTGATGGTTCATATCTACAGCCTTGGCTATATGCACGGCGAAAGAGGATACAACCGGTACTACGCCTTCCTCTCCTTGTTTACGTTCTCCATGCTGGGTCTCGTGGTGGCAACCAATATCTTTCAGATGTACATCTTCTGGGAATTGGTGGGAGTCTCCTCTTATCTGCTCATTGGTTTCTATTATGAGAAACCATCGGCGGTGGCCGCCGCCAAGAAGGCCTTCATCGTTACCCGTTTCGCCGATCTGGGTTTCCTGATTGGCATTTTGCTTCTCTCCTTCAATACAGGAACATTTGATTTCGCAGCACTCAACGACATGAGCGGATCAGCCATTGCCCAACCAGTGACCACGGTCTTCATGGGTCTTTCAGTGTCTACCTGGGCCATGCTCCTGATTTTCATGGGTGGTGCTGGCAAATCGGCCATGTTCCCCCTGCACATCTGGCTGCCCGATGCAATGGAAGGCCCCACTCCTGTGTCGGCATTGATCCACGCAGCAACCATGGTGGTGGCGGGTGTGTATCTGGTGGCAAGACTCTTTCCTGTCTATCATTTTGCTGCCCCCGATTCACTGGAAGTGATCGCCTGGGTCGGTAGTTTTACCTCCCTGTTTGCCGCGGTGATCGCCTGCACACAACTGGATATCAAGCGGGTGCTTGCCTTCTCAACACTCTCTCAGATTGGCTACATGATGGTGGCGCTGGGTGTCTCAGGATATGGCGATGAGGGAGTCGGATACATGGCATCCCTGTTTCATCTATTCACCCACGCTTTCTTCAAGGCTTTGCTATTCCTGGGTGCCGGATCTGTCATTCACGCGGTGCACAGCAACCTGATGACGGATATGGGGGGACTTCGGAAATACATGCCCCTCACTCATTTAACATTTCTCATTGCTTGCCTTACGATTGCAGGTGTGCCGCCACTCTCCGGTTTCTTCAGCAAGGACGAAATTCTGGTGGCAGCATTCGAGCACAACAAAGTGATCTTTGCGGTTCAATGGTTTGTGGCGGGCCTCACAGCCTTCTACATGTTCCGCCTGTACTTCAACATCTTCTGGAACTCGGATCCCCACTACCATCACACACCGCACGAATCACCTCCTACAATGACTGGCCCCCTCCTGTTCCTCGCGGCCGCTTCGGTACTGGCTGGGTTCGTGCCTTTTCATGACTTCGTAACCACCGATGGCAAGCCACTGGAAACAGAATTCCACACCCTCGTCGCGGTCCCTTCCGTGCTGATTGGATTGGCCGGCATCGCCCTGGCGTGGTGGATGTATGCGCGCAAAAACAGCCGCCCCGAAAGTGTGGCACAAACCCTGCATGGACTTTACAGCGCGGCCTTCAGAAAATTCTACATTGACGAACTCTACCTGTTCATCACACATCAGCTCATTTTCAGGTTCATCTCCAGACCGGTAGCATGGTTCGACCGTCACATCGTGGATGGCACCATGAACCTCATCGGAAACACCACCGTGTCAGTGTCGGTAGCCATCAAGAAAATGCAGTCCGGCGAACTGCAATGGTATATCTGGTATTTCACTTCGGGTGTTCTTGTACTGACACTGATTCTCCTCTATCTCAACTAGGCACTTATGAATCCACTGTTGTATCTACTGATCATCCCGGGCCTCACGGTCGCCGGAATCACGCTGGTGAAAGACATGAAACAGGTTCGGCTGGTGGCCGCCGTCGGCATGAGTCTGCAGTTGCTTTGGTCCTTCGTGCTCCTTTACTGGTTCTATCAACTTCGGGCAGCGGGGCACACAGAAGAAATGCTGTTTGTGTCTTCAACCACATGGTACGAAGCGTTCAATATTCAATACAAGTTTGGCGTGGATGGCGTGTCCATGGCCATGATTTTGCTGACTTCCATTGTCACTTTTGCCGGCATTTTTGCTTCGTGGCAAGTGGCCGTTCTTACCAGAGAGTTCTTTATCTCCCTGATCATTCTGGCTGGTGGCGTATTCGGATTCTTTATCTCGCTCGATCTTTTTACGATGTTTCTCTTCTATGAGGTTGCCGTGATTCCCATGTATTTGCTGATCGGCATCTGGGGAAGCGGACCCAAAGAGTATTCAGCCATGAAGCTGACGCTGATGCTCATGGGCGGATCCGCGCTCCTGATGGTTGGACTGCTGGGCATTTACTTTAATTCTGCTCCCGACGGCGGCCCGCTCACTTTTGATCTCACGGAAATCGCCCGCATTCATATACCAAGAGATGCTCAGTTGTTCTTCTTCCCCTTCACCTTTGTTGGCTTCGGAATACTGGGCGCCCTTTTTCCTTTCCATACCTGGTCGCCCGATGGACACGCCTCGGCACCCACTGCCGTATCCATGCTCCACGCAGGCGTCCTGATGAAACTCGGCGGATATGGCTGTTTCAGAGTTGCAATGTATCTCATGCCCGAAGCAGCGCACGAACTTGCCTGGATATTCCTGATCCTGACCACGATCAGTGTTGTGTATGGTGCGTTCGGCGCCATCTGGCAGAAGGATCTCAAGTATATCAATGCCTATTCTTCGGTGAGCCACTGCGGGCTGGTTCTCTTTGCCTTGCTGATGATGAATGAAACGGCCACGACCGGTGCAATACTTCAGATGATCTCTCACGGCCTGATGACAGCCCTCTTCTTTGCATTGATCGGAATGATCTATGGCCGCACTCACACACGAATGATTCACGAAATGGGCGGCCTGATGAAGGTAATCCCCTTTTTGTCTGTGGTCTATGTGATTGCAGGTCTGGCTTCGCTGGGTTTGCCCGGCCTGAGTGGCTTCGTTGCCGAGATGACCATCTTTGTTGGTAGCTTCCAACACACGGATACTTTCCATAGAGTGGCCACACTGGTAGCTGCTTCATCCATCGTCATTACAGCAGTTTATATCCTCCGCGTGGTAGGTGTTCTGCTCCTGGGACCTGTGAAGAACGAACATTTCCATGAACTGAAGGACGCCCTGTGGTTTGAAAAACTCAGTGGAGTGACACTGGTGGTGTCCATCGCAGCCATCGGCCTTGCTCCCCTCTGGTTATCCAACCTCATCCGGGAACCTCTCGGCCAGATGTTACACCACCTGATCAACTAATCGCATTGCCATGAACTGGGATCAACTCTTTTTTCTGCGCCACGAAATTCTGCTCTCCCTGCTGATTGTGTTTGAGCTGGTCGCTGATTTGTCTGATTCATCCGCAAGACAGAGCCTGGTGAACACTACGATTGTTCTCTTCGCCGGTCTGACGGTTGCCGGCTTTATCCCTTTGGCCAATGAGGCGTCTCTTTTCGGCGGCATGTACGCCAGCGATGATCTCCGTATTCTGCTGAAGAATATCCTGAATGTCTCTACGTTGGTTTTTCTTTTGCAATCCGCAGGTTGGCTCAATCAGTCTCAAAATTCTTACAAAACCGGGTCGTTCTATCTGCTGCTGTTCTCCACCCTGTTGGGTATGTACCTGATGATTTGCGCAGGTGATTTTATCATGCTTTACCTGGGCCTTGAACTCGCCACCATCCCCCTCACGCTGCTGGCGGCCTATGATCACAATCTCAGAAGGTCGGCCGAGGCCGGCATTAAGTTGCTGATGTCCTCAGCAGTTTCGTCGGCTGTCATGCTCTTTGGATTATCTCTGATGTATGGCATCTACGGAAGTCTGCATTTCTCCGAAATGTCACAGCAAGGTGCCATGGGCGGTTCCCTGGGTGTGCTGGCACTGACTTTCTTTATTGCAGGATTGGGTTTTAAGTTGTCACTGGTTCCTTTCCATCTGTGGACTGCGGACGTCTATGAAGGTTCACCGCTGCCGGTGACCATGTATTTCTCTGTGGTTTCCAAAGGAGCTGCACTCTTTACCCTGATGCTGGTGCTTTACCGGGTCTTCGGCCAATTCACGGGTGTGTGGTCGTTGCTTTCCTATGCACTCGCCGTTCTCACCATGCTCATCGGTAACCTGTTTGCACTCAGACAGAAGAATCTCAAGCGGTTCATGGCGTTCTCGTCAATTACCCAGGCAGGCTTCATGATGCTCGGTTTCGTAAACCCTGAAGCGCTGGGCATGAACACAATCATCTACTTCATGCTCATCTATTCATTTTCTAATCTTGCCGTATTCGGGGTGTTGTCCATCATCCACAATAGGTACGGAAAAGAGCAGATCGAAGACCTCAATGGTTTTTATAAAACTAACCCGGGCCTGAGCCTCATCCTGCTATTGGCGCTGTTTTCCCTCGCCGGCATCCCGCCTGTGGCAGGCTTCTTTGGCAAGTTCTTCCTCTTTACTGCGGCAGCCTCCCGTGGACTCTATTTCCTGGTGCTGATCGCAGTATTGAATGCCACGATTTCACTGTACTACTACTTGCTGGTCGTCAAGGCGATGTTTATCAATCCCAACGACCAACCCCTGCCTGCTGTAACACTGACAGGAGCTGAACGCCTCGCATTGGTTCTTTGCGTACTCGGTATCGTCGTGATTGGATTCATGAGTTCCATCTACGGCTACATTCAGACTGTCGTGGGGTGACGGTGAATAGCTGGTGATTTGATGAACGTCATGTTCAGGTTAGGAGAACGTGTGTATTTTTTGTTGGAAAATGCTATAAACTGAAGATATGAGCAAGATTCTCGAACACCTGGAAGAAGCAACCATCCGGTTTGCAGGCGACTCCGGCGATGGCATGCAGCTCGTGGGCGGTCAGTTCTCGGAAACCTCCGGAATTGCCGGCAACGAGGTCAATACCTTCCCTGACTACCCTTCTGAAATCCGGGCCCCTGAAGGAACACTATATGGTGTCAGTGCCTTCCAGATCCATTTCGGCACACAACACATTCATACCTCCGGTGACTTCATCGATGTACTCGTGGCGATGAATGCTTCCTCCCTGAAGGTGAATATTGCCAATTTGAGAAAGGGCGGCATAGTGGTGGCCAATACGGAGGGCTTTGATACCCGCAACCTGCAACTGGCAAACTACAAGAGCAACCCGCTGGAAGATGGCTCTCTCAAGGAGTACGAAGTTCACGCCGTTGACATCGGCAAAGAAATCAAGGCCGAGTTGAAGGAGATGGATGTGTCTTCCAAGATCATCAGCAAGACACGCAATATCTTTGCCCTT
>JAIBBB010000353.1 GCA_019694905.1 Cyclobacteriaceae bacterium | reverse complement strand
ATGCGCATACTCAGGATTGCGCTCGTCATCGTTTTGCAACTGAAAATTCGCACCCGCATTGGCAAGCTCACGCCTGAATGCCTGAATTGTTTGCGGATCAAAACCCTTGTTGTCGCTCGGTTTCATAATGGTCATTAATTTAGAAGTGGCCGGTATACCCGTACAAGACCGTCGTCAGCCAGCGAACTGATTGTAATTAAAGATTAGGGCCTACCCTGCAGCTCAGTATCGTGATGTCATCATGATAGCTGTTGCGGCCCTTGAAGCCATCCAGTTGCACGATGATATCCTGATGGATAGTGCTCAAATCCTTGTGATGATTGGACGCCAGATAGTCCAGAATGGCCTGTTGTCCAAAATCGGCACCCGCTTCATTCACGGTCTCTGTTAAGCCGTCTGTATAGCAGAACATGAGAAAATCGTCAAGACCCGTAATGAAGCCCTCATGAATAAAGGGCAAAGGATCCAAAGCACCCAAGACCGTTGAACCTTCTTCCAATAACCGGATGCCATGCTTCCGGTCCCACAAGATCGGCGGATTGTGTCCGGCGTTGACATAGATCAAGGTCTTCAGTTCAATGTCATAAATCGCCCCGAAGAAAGTGATGAAGTTCTCCCCTTTGGTATTCTCCAATACCTGGATGTTCAACGCCTGCACAATCTCGGTAATGTTGGGTGTCTGCCGGAGCAAGGTTCGCAGGGATGCCTGAAAGTTGGACATCATCAGCGCAGCGGGAATACCCTTTCCGCTGACGTCCGCCACACAAATCAGGAACTGATTGCGGTTAATCGGGATGTAGTCATAATAGTCACCACCCACTCTGTCATGTGGAAGGTAACTGGCCTCAATCTTCAGCCTTTCTGTGTTTGGTAGCTTTTCCGGAAAGAGAAACTGCTGCACATCACTCGCGATCTCAAGTTCCTTGCGGAAGGCCTCCTGCTCCAGTTGTCGGCGGGCGAGTTTCTTGTTCTCAATAGCAACCATGATGATGTTGCTCAGCGCCTGCACATACCGGATGTTCTCATCCTGGGCAGGAGTGCCCACGATCTCCAGACCTGCGATAAAAACCATGGCCAGGCTGGAATTCTTGTGGGTCACTGGTATGACCAGATCAAACTCATGAAATGCACACTCCCCATCAAATTCGCGCAGGTAGTGCACGTTGCGCACCATCAGGAATCGCTCGTCAAGTTGCTGGGTGAGAAAAGAAGTGCGGGTGCCGAAGTTGGCTTTGCAGGTCCAAACGTCGTCAAAGACAAATAACGCCAGTTTGCGAATGCCAAAGGGACGCAGTGTAAAGTTGAACATCTTGTACAACTTGTCGTCTGGCTCATTCGCGTTGATGGCCTGGGTTATCTCCAGCAGGGAATTAAGTTCCAACTCCTTCCGCTCCAGTCGCCTTCTGATATCCTCGTCACGCATCATACCCGGTAAAAATAGCAACTAAATCGCAAGTAGCCGGAATCAACCCTGTGAACCCGCAGCAACCTCGTCTGATGTTAGAACAATCATCAATTGTACGTCCGTCCCTTCCAGACGTACCTGCCCGTAAGAGCCTGTAAACCAACATATATCACGTACGGCGCATACAGCGCCTCAACCACTAGAAACTCTGCCAAACCGAATCGCTGGCCCAATAAGGACATTGCCCTTGTCAGAAATAACCCGTCCACAAGCACTTTCAAGAACCAGCAACAGGCGGCCGCCGACCCATAACCCAAAGGCGCTGTGAACAAAACCCCAAGGAAAACCACCTGAAAAATCCAGTGAACTACTGCCAGGGCAGTGCCACCCTGTACCCGTTGCCACTTGGAGGCCCAACGAATTCGCTGCTGCAAAAAAGTTACAGCATCTGCTTGTCCATGGGTGTCCACTGTCGCCCTGACCATGCGGGTACTACCCGGATGCAGGGACGCAATCCGGTTGAGCAAGTCCAGATCGTCACCCGTCCCGGTGCCATACATGCCGTATCCACCAACCTCCTCCCATGCCGAACGGCGGATGGCAAGATTGGCCCCGCTGCAATACAAGGGTCGACCTCCTTTGGCCGTGATCCATGCCATCGCCATGACGCTGGAAAACTCCAGTGCCTGAACACGGTTCCACAACGAACCTCCGGCGATTCTTACAAGGCCGGCAGTCAATCGCACAGACTCGTCCCTCATGGTTGCCATCAGCGAACGCATCCATCCGTCATCAATTACGCAGTCTGCATCAGTGGTTACAATAACCTGCGACTGCGTGGCGGCAATAACCTCTGCTATGGCTGCTTTCTTACCCACACCTGATGATTGGTAGGCCCTGATTCGCGGGTGTCCGGTAGCCAATCGCTGCATCTGTGGCCATGACTGGTCGGTGGAGTGGTCATCTACAAGCCAGACTTCCCAATCACCCGGATACGTGATCGAGGAAAATTGTGTGAACAAGCGGGCAATGTGGTTCTCCTCATTGCGAACCGGAACAATAACTACAGCAGAAGGCCACGGTCCCAGTGCTTCGCGACTGTCAGGGACAACCATTCTGAACCACAACCAGGCAACTGCATAGCAGTAAATGGAAGTACAACACATTACAACAAATACCCAGAGCATGGTTCAAAGGTAGAAAAAGACCCGCTCGGGCGAAGGACCTGCCGCGTACCACATTTCCATGGTTACCCGGTGAATTATGCATAAATTCGATGACACTAAAACTCTTGAAGAAATGAAATCAACACGACGAAGCTTCATACAGAAAACCGTGGGAACAGCCCTGGCAGCTGCGGCAGTGCCTGCAATTCTTACAGGAAAGGACAAAGACCAGACCGTGCTGCTGCAACCACAGCAAGTGCAAAAGCGGAATTTTGCAGCTAACGACCAGGTGAACATCGGAGTCATTGGCATGGGTATCATGGGGTTCAGCAACCTGGAAACCTCCATGAGCATCCCCGGTGTGAAACTTGTCGGTGCATGTGACTTGTACAGCGGCCGTCTCGACCGTACCAAAGAGAAGTACGGCAAGGATATCTTCACCACAAAAAATTATCAGGAGCTTCTTGATCGAAAGGACATTGATGCTGTAATCATTGCGACATCCGATCACTGGCACGATCGAATCAGTATCGATGCTTTGAACAAAGGCAAACACATCTATTGTGAAAAACCGATGGTCCACAAACTGGAGGAAGGCGCAGATGTAGTAGCTGCCCAGGCACGCACCGGCAAGGTGTATCAGGTGGGGAGCCAGCGCGTGAGTGCACTCGCTACCTGGAAGGCCAAAGAACTCTTTGAATCTGGCATTATCGGCGATCTGATTCTGGTGGAGACCTTCAACGACAGGCACAGCGCCAACGGCGCCTGGCAATACTCCATTCCAACCGACGCTAAAAACAATACTGTCGATTGGGACCGGTTTTTGGGGGACGCTCCCAAAATGCCATATGACCCGGTACGGTTCTTCCGCTGGAGAAATTACCAGGACTACGGGACTGGCATG
>JAIBBB010000352.1 GCA_019694905.1 Cyclobacteriaceae bacterium | reverse complement strand
TCTGGTGTACGCAATGGCCGGGAGTCTATGGATTCAGGAGGTCGGAACTACCACAGCCAGACAACTTACCGCAGGAGACGGCTATGACTTTCAGCCTGACTGCTCCCCCGTCAGCGATGAGGTGGTTTTTGTCCGGTACAATGGCGAATCCATGGAACTCATGCTGCTGGATTTGAAAGCGGGCACCACATCTGCCCTTACCAGTAATCGTCAGGTCAACGTCGAACCCCGGTGGTCGCCGGATGGCACACGCCTCGCCTTTGTATCTACCCTGGTGAACGGGCACTTTCTGATTCATGTTGGCAAAATTCAGAATCTGCAACTCTCGGGTGTCGTGTGTGTAACGCCAGATCGCAAGAGCATGACCCCACGTTACTACTACAGCCCCTGGGATCATTCCATCAATCCCGAATGGTCAGCGGACGGCAGTACACTTTACTTCGTTACGAATCGCGAAGAACCCCATGGTACCGGCAATTTGACTGCCCTTCCATTGAGTGATCCCACCTCTATCCATACTGTTATCAAAGAAGAAACCACCTGGGCGATGCGGCCTGATGTATCACCCGACGGCAGCCGGGTTGTGTACGCCAGTTACCTCGGAAGGAACTGGCACCAACTGTGGCTGTTGCCGGTACAAGGCGGCAATCCATTTCCTATCACCTACGGTGAGTATGACAACAAAAATCCACGTTGGTCCCCTGATGGGCAACGGATCGCCTATATCTCCAACCGCCATGGCAACACTTCCCTCTGGACGATCAGTCCGTTAACGGGAAAGGATGAGGCCGTTTTGATCTCTTCCAGAATCTATCTCAAGTCACATAAGACCATTGAGATTCGTGTTGTTGATGAAGCCGGCCAGCCTGTGCCTGCGCGCGTCAGCATCACAGACGCCGCACATCGGTCGTACTTCCCGACTGACGCCTGGGTACACAGCGACGATGCACGCTACCCGGCAATATCACCCTACGAACAGTTTTATTTCAACACACAGGGCTCTTCTGAAGTTGTGTTGCCTGTCGCCGCGGCTACCATTGCCATCCGGCGCGGGCACCTCTGGCAGCAGGTGCAACGGCAGGTTGCCGCAGAGGAAAGCGGCGTCATCACCATTGTACTTAAGAAACTGAATCTTCCTCCCTCCTTGCAACAGTCTTTTAGTGGGGATCTGCACGTGCACATGAACTACACCGGGCACTACCTCAACAGCCCCGCGCATCTCCGTCAGCAGGCTGCGTCGGAAGACCTGCAATATGTTTTTGACCTCATCGTAAACAAAGAACAGCGCATTCCGGACATCCGTTATTTTTCCGCTGCGCCGGACCCCGTGTCCACTCCCCAAACGACGATCATACACAGCCAGGAGTTTCACACCAGCTACTGGGGACATCTGGGACTTCTGGGGTTGAAAGATCATTTCATTCTCCCCGGCTACGCGGGCTATCCGCAAACAGCGGCTGCGAGCCTGTGGCCCTCCAACAGTTTCATCGCCGACGAGGCGCACGCACAGCAGGCACTGGTGGGCTATGTGCATCCGTTCCTGCAGGAGGAGATCTTCCCTCATCAGGACAGCTTGCTCACGAATGCGGCACCTGTTGATGCAGCGCTGCGGAAGGTCGACTACTTTGAAGTGATTGGCTTCTCTGATCACCGCACGTCCGAATACGTCTGGCACCAGTTGCTGAACGCAGGGCTGAAATTACCGGCGGGCGCAGGTACCGACTTTATGGCCAACTTCGCCAATGTGCGCGGCCCTATCGGCTTGAACAGAGTCTATGTTCCCTGGAAAGAAAATGCCGCTGTGAACCAATTCATGAAAGCCGTGAAGGCGGGACAGAGCTTCGTCAGCAACGGCCCTCTCCTGCAGCTGCAAGTTGAGGGAACTTCGCCTGGCGACAGCCTGAATGTGACTTCGATCAGGCAGGTGCGTGTTAGCGGAAGTTTGCGCAGTAATGTGCCCGTTGATCACCTCGAGGTCATGATGAATGGAAAAGTCGCCAAAGTGATCCAACTCACCGGCGACCGGCGTACGGCGGATTTTTCGGAAAAGGTTGCTGTGAAAGGCCCCGGGTGGATTACCCTTCATGCCTACAATGACCAGGGCCACCCGGATGTGTTTGACTTGTATCCGTTTGCCACCACCAACCCTGTTTACCTCTTCGCAGGCAACGCCCGCATCCGCTCGAAGGCAGCAGGAAACTTCTTCATCGAATGGATCAAACGCATGGATCGACTGTCAGCCATGCATCCATCCTGGCGCAACGACGCGGAGAAAAATGCAGTTCACCAGCAACTCATGGATGCATTGAAATACTATGAATCTGTAGTGCGAACGGCGAACGCTGACTAGCTATGAACAATGCTTGTCTGCAATCTCCAGCGCCTGAGAGATGATGCCCAGGCCTTCGTCAATTTCCGCCTCACTCACGGTGAGCGGTGGCGCGACGAAGATGTAGTTCCAGCGAAGGAATGTGGTCATGCCCAGCGCCTTTATCCTGGCTCCTACTTCGTTCATGACCACCATCTCGGCGGGTCCGGCATTAAAGGGGGCCATCGGCTCCCGCGTCTGCCGGCTCTTCACCAGTTCAATCACACCGAGGAGTCCGGTATTTCTGAAATCACCAATACAACGATGTCGTTCAATCAGGGGCTTCATCTGGCGCTCCAGGTAAGTACCCATCTGTTTGCAGCGCTCAATGAGGTTGTCTGATTCATAGATCCCTATGGTTGCCAGGGCAGCAGCACACGAGACCGGATGGGCGCTGTAAGTCATGCCCAACATCAGCGGTGTGTCATCAAATTTTCTGGCAAGCGACTCTTTCACCATCAGACAGCCGAACGGCACGTAGCCTGCCGTAATTCCTTTGGCCATGCAGATCATGTCCGGAATCACGCCATGGTTGTCCACACCAAACCAGGCTCCTGTTCTGCCAAATCCACTCATCACTTCATCTGCAATCAGCAGGATGCCATGCTTGTCGCAGATCTCACGGATTTTCTTCCAATAGCCGGCCGGGTACTTGATACAACCGGAGGATCCGCTTTCACCTTCCATGATGATGGCAGCGATCTGTTGCGGCCCTTCGAATTCCACAATCCGCTGCACGTGCGAGGCACATTGTAGTGCACAACTGGTGGGTTCCTGACTCCAGGGGCAGCGGTAACAGTAGGGGTCTTCGAGGTGCACCACATTGGGCGCCTGCTGGGAGTCTACCGGGAATTTTCTGGGATCACCTCCGGCGGCCATCGCGCCATAACTCGTTCCATGAAAGGCGCGGTAGCGCGCGAGTATCTTGTGTCTGCCGGTTATCATGCGCGCCAGCTTCATCGCATTCTCGATTGAACTCGCCCCATCGAGCGTGAAGTAGGCCTTGTTCACACCAGGCGGACAAATCGATGCCAACTTCTTGCCCAACTCACCACGAACGCGGGTGGCTACGCCTGGAACTACGTAGCAAACCTCCTGCATCTGCTTTACCACTGCATCCGT
>JAIBBB010000119.1 GCA_019694905.1 Cyclobacteriaceae bacterium | reverse complement strand
TAAATACCAGGGCCGTGTCCATTTGTGTGGTCGGCAATGTCAGGTCATCATTTATGTTGCTAACGAAATAAGGATGCTGGGTCCAAACCTCGCGCTTGGTAAGCCAGGCATTCGTGGAAGAATAGTACAGCCTGGTTTGACCCAGCGATTGCTGCTGGACACTGCTGTGATTGATGTCAAATGCATTGCTTGTATAGCACGGTATACAGATGTCGGTGGCCCCGTCACCATTGACATCGGCAATCACCGGGCCTTCTGTAAAGGTGTGCGACTGGCAGACCGTTGACCACTTTTTGGTTGCGCCGGCCACACCATCGATCACGGCCAGCTCCTGGGAGTCTCTGTAAACAACTTCAGGCTTCCCATCGTTATCAAAATCATAGACAGTCACACTGAGAATGCCTGACAACGAATCATTGATGGTGCGCACCCATAGCTGCGTGAGGTTTCCACCGGCATCCAGTCCCAGGCAAAACAACTGATTGCCTGCAACAAAAAGCGCTTCCAGTTTGCCGTCGCCATTGGCATCACCAAGATTGATTCGGCCGGTGCCCCAGGCCCAGCCCAGTGGGTTGCCCGGGTCCGGTGGCGTAAAGGTGCTGACCGTTCCTTTCGCCACGTTCCAGTAGAATATGGTGGTGGCATTGGTCCCGCAAGGCGAGCCTTCATTACCGGAACAATTGACAGCGCCTGTGATCAACACATCGATATTGCCATCACCATCAAAATCGGCGGTGCTGGTGGTGCTCGCCTGGTCCACTCCGTACTCAGATACGTCGTTGTATCCTTTCGGAAAGAACACAGCACCGCCCAGCGTGTTCATGTCCTTGAAAACCGTCAGTGTTTGGAGTGTGCGTCCGGCCAGTGAAGGCACCGTGTAAATGAAGTTGCCGCACACCAGTTCAAGTTTGGAATCACCTGTAATATTTACGGCCACAGGTCCGGCATTGATCGCACGGTCCCAGTTGCCACCAGGGTTAGCCAGTAGTGTCCCTGATTCAGCAGCATAGATCTGATTGCGCAGGTAAACCTCAGCCTTTCCGTCGCCGTCAAAATCGGCTATACCCATGCTTCCCGGGCGGTCGGGACCCAGGTCGACTGCATTGAACAACGGTATCATGTTGCCATGCCCGGCTGAATACCTGAATCCTGTCAGAAGAAAGCGCACAGGCGGGTTGTTCGGACTCCCTCCGCGTTCGCTGGCAATTGCAAAGGCTTCGCCAATACCGTCCTTGTCAATGTCTGCGATAGCAATCTCGTGTTCAAAGACATACTTGCTGCCTGCCTTCGGAAATATGTTCGATCCCGGAGTGGTGTAATCTGACATGATATCACCAGGGCTGAATCCACTCGCAGTGGCCGTGGCAATCACCTGGATGGTGCTGTTCCACTTAGACGTCACAACCACATCGGGCACGCCATCATTGTTCATGTCACCGACTACAGTATGCGCCGGAGTATCTGAGGTGTTTTGAGAGGAAGTGGACTTGGAACTCATGGAACTGAAGGTAGTTCCTGCGGGCGGGTTGATGCTGCAAGTGGAGCCGGCGCCCACAAAAGTCAGCCCGTAGTAGGTGGCGCATTTCACATCGGCAATGTCAATCTTTCCATTGCCATCGTTGTCGATGCCATCAAAGCACCGGCAACCCCGTTCTTCGTTCGCTGGAAAGTTACAGGCCGCAGATACGCAATCGCCTTTGCAGGCTTGCGCCTGTGCCCTCGTCACATTTCCCATGCACATCAACAGCAGCATCGTTAGCACAATTGCGCCACGACTCACCTGCTTGTGAGCCTGTTTCATATCACCTGTCATAATTGTATCGACTACGTTATCTTACTCTCTCTTAATCAGAACTGTGCCAGTAACCGGCGGTTGATTGGGACACGAGAAGACGTAGTAATACACGCCTTCCGGCACTTGTGCACCGCTATTGGTTCCATCCCAGTCATTGGCATAGCCCTTTTTCTGAAATACTTTGCTTCCGCGTTCATCAAACACGGTGATGGTGCAATCGGTATAGGTTTCAATCCCCGGAATCTTCCACAGATCATTATCACCGTCACCGTTGGGCGTAAATATCAGTGGCGCAGGCAACGAACCATTGGGAATAACCACTACCTCAATGCTGTCTTTGGCTGAGCAACCACCCGTGAGCGTGCCCACAACCCGATACAGTGTCGTGACCGAAGGTGTTGCCGAGGGTGTCGCGGAAGTGGAATTATCCAGTGAAGCCGCTGGCGACCATACATAGGTGTCGGCACCAGACACGGTGAGTTTTACAACTACCCCTGGCGCAACGTTGTTTTGATCTGCACTGACCTGCAGTGTTGGCACCGGGCGTGAGAGAATATTGACCTGCGCACTGTCTGTACAACCTACCGCATCGATCGTTGTTACTTTGTAGGTGCCTGGCTGTGATACAACGGTGCTGGTTCCTGTGACACCATTGCTCCACGATGCCGAATTGAAAGTGCCGGTCAGATTCAAGGTCACAGCCTCGCCTGGACAGGATTGCGTTGCAGACGGATTAATCGAAGGCTTTACGGCAGCAACCACACTCACCGGATGGGTGACGGACGCCGTGCACGCCGCGGAACCGGCATAACTGAGTGTCAGGGTCGTGTTGAATGAGCCCGCAGTTCCATATGTGTGCGACGGTTGAGTAAGCGCAGAAGTGCCCGTGTCACCAAAACTCCATGCATAGACCACTGTTGCCCGTGCGTCAGCAGCAGACAGGTCAGTGAAGCTCACCGGGGAACCTATACAAGTGCTCGCCGGTGTGCTGAAATCAGGAACGGGTGTTGTCAGGATTGCAACGGTAGTGGCGGCCGTGGTAGTGGAGCAGCTCAACAGGCTGTTTGTGGCCTGCAGACTGTAGTCGCCTTCCTGTGTAACCGACACACTGGTATTGGTTTGACCAGCTAGCGGGCTTCCATTGAGCAACCATTGGTATGTATAATTATTGGCCGCTGTGATTGACAAAGTCACCGCTGTGCCCTGACACACAGGAAGATTCACGCTGGGCGTAATGGCAAAGGCAGGGAAGGTGGCTACATCCACCGTTTGACTCACGACATTGCTGCTGCAATTGCCCACCTTGATTACCAGTGTATACAATCCTGCCTGCTGCGCCGTCACGTTGGGAATAACCGGATTCTGGACACTGGTCTGGCTGACTGGCATGGAAGGGCCGGTCCAGGTGTAAACAGCATTCGCTACTGTAGGTGCTCCCAGCTGCATCGTACCGCCGAGGCAGACAGGTCCGTTGGAACTGATAGAAGGAGAGGGGGGAACCACGCCCGCTGAATTAGACACAACATATACCGGCGACGTGGCGACACAGGCACCCGACTCTCCTGTCACAGTCACAGTATAGTTTCCAATGGTGTTGACAGAAACTGTGGGTGAGGTGCTGCTTTGTATCACAGCGGCCCCCAACTTCCAGTCAATGGTTGTATTGAGCGAGATTGTGGTCTCCAGCGTTTTGGTCTGACCTGCGCACAGAATCATCCCGGGTGGGGTAATGATGGCGGGCTGCACGCAGTTTGCATTTCGGATGAAAGCCACTTCGTATTGATTGCTCGAGTTCAATGCCGTGAAGGCAAAGTCCGGCTTTGCGTCTCCATCAAAGTCTCCCACTTTGATATTGCGGGTGAACTTGGATGTTGGGATATCTGCCCTTGTGAATGATCCTGTTCCGCTGTTGGTGAAGACGTTGAGCATGGCGGCATTCTTGCATGCTACTACCACGTCAAGATCCTGATCGCCATCAACGTCACTGACATCCAATCCCCAGGGTTGATTGCCGGTACTGAAAGACTGGGCCGCCCCAAACGCGATCGCTCCTTGCATGCTTTGATTGGGCAGCACATGCAGGAAATTGTCGAAGGTGCTCGTAAGAAGCAGGTCGAGCAGACCGTCGCCATTCACATCACCTGAAATGACGTTGTTGAAGAAGCCTGTAAAAGAGATTTTCTGAGGTGTGGCAAAACTGATCTGACCCGTACTTTGATTGCGAAGAACGAAGAGATCGTTTGTTTGAAATTGATTGAGGATGATCTCGGGTTTCTGGTCCCCGTCAAGATCCTGCACATCCAGTCCGTAGGTGGTGCCTGCTCCGGTAATGGTCAGGCGAATGGGCGTTGCTGCAAACTTGACGACACCCGAGGTACTCTGATTGACAAATATGGAGATCACGTTATCCGATGAAGGATCATCAAAAGAGTTAGAAACGATGAGTTCGGGTTTGCCGTCATAATTCAGATCCCGGATAGACACCCGAAAGGCGAATTCGCCGGGGTTCAGAAAAAGTGAAACAGGAGCACCAAAAGACAAAGTGCCTGCCACAGAGTTAGTGTTGCGCAACACAAACAGTGCATTCCGTGAAGCGCCAGCCCGTGTGGCAACAAGGTCCGGCTTGCCGTCTCCGTCCAGGTCTCCACAATTAAGATTGAAAGTCGGTGCGTTGACGTTCAGGTTAGACAGGGTTGCCTTGTTAAATGTGGTGAAGTTCATGGTCCCTGGCGTGCTCTGGTTTTGCATGATGACGAGATCGGTGGCCGCAGGGTCATCCACCGTGCTGAATTTGGTGATCCCAAAATCTGTTTTTCCGTCCATGTCAAAATCGCAACTGCAGATGTCGAACAACTCCTTCGTTGAGGCTACTGCAAGAGGCGCGGAGACTTTGGAAGGGTCAAACGTACTGCCCGAGTAGTAGGGAACGAATTTTTGAGGTGACTTTGCGGACAACCCGCTTACCAGGTTGGTCACCTCGACATTCCCCGCCCGGGCCTGAACGGGGAGTGTGACATCAATGGTGAATTCGGTGGAAGCGTTGATAACTGCCCGCACGTTGTCGAAGGTTACTGCCAGGTTGGAGGAGGTAGCGCTGAAGCCCGACCCGGTGATAATTACCCTGGATTGTGTGCTGCCATCCATCGGGCTGATCTGCTGGATATAGGGAACCTGCGACAACCCTGTGGTTAACGTCAGTCCGGTCAATATGAATAGAAGAATCTTGCGCATTACTGTTTGGGATTGACGGTGAGCAGCCATGCGTCCTTGAATATTTTGAGTTTCCTCTTCTTGTCGCGTTCTACCCTGGCCTCGTTCAGATCATGGGTTGCAAAACTGTATACATACCATTTGTTGTGAGCTGTAAGGAACCCGAATTCGGAAGAGAATCCGAGTCTTCTGAGCTCGTTGCTGAAGTGCTCCGCGTTGCCACGCACACCAAAAACACCGACAATTACATAGTCCGCGACTTCCAGTTCTTCATGGTGATCACCTTTGGTGACGAACTCATGCCTTTCGTGGTTGTCGTGAGCATCTGAGGTCAGGCCGTGCTCCTCTGTGGGATTATCTGCATGGTCGTTGATCTTACTGATTACCTTCATGTCTTCATTGTGCGCCGAATCGACCTGAATCGGGATCTCCACCACATCCATTTTAGGTCGCTTGAACCGGGGACCGCCACGCACCGTGTCTCTGGGCAATCGCTGCGGCGGGTTGTCCAGCACCTGGGGAGGTGCCTGACGCTCAGGTTCTTTCTTGATTTCCGGCTGCTTCTCCACATTCTGCGCGATGGTCTGATCCACTGGCTTGTTGACCGGAGTGACTGGTTTCTTTGTTTCTACCACCTTCTTCTCCTCCTTCTTCGCCGGCGGCTGATTCTTCTTTTGCTCTTCACGTTTGGCAAGCGCCTGTTCCCTCAGTTTCTTCTCCTGCGCAAGTTGCTTGGCTGTTTTCTTCTGCACTTTCTCCTTCTCTGTATCCACAAAAGAGTACGCCAAAAGACCTTTCTTATGTGCGCCGCCCAGATACCCGATCTGGATTTCGTAAGAAGGACTGTTAAGTTCATTGGTACCCGTATTCTTGAGACTGTAAGAGAAACCAACAGCAAGCTGATTCTTGATCTTGATACCCGCCAGTCCTGAGATGCCGTAGTTCTGACGGATTGATCCGCCTACCCATACCGTGTGCTGCAGATGAAGGAGGAGGGCCATTTCATATTGAGAGGGCAGACCACCTGCGTTCAGCCTGTACATTAAATAGGGTTCGAGCATGTGCTGATCCTTGCTGAAATAGTACCGGTAGCTTCCGTGCAGAATCATTGACTGAAAGGGTCTTACAGCGGAAACTGTGAACGGATCGGCACTCACCAGCACAGGCTGGAAAAGTGTAGGCAAGGCAAGGCCCGCCTGCAGCCCCTTGTGATGAAAGGACAATCCTGCATTTCCGGTGAGAAATGCATTGCGGGCGAGTATTGACGGAAGGATCTTGTCAGTGAAGTTGCCGATCTTGTCAATATCCACGCCGTTGAAGGCAGCTCCCGCGGAAATGCCAAAGCGCAGCGAAGTGGCTTCTGCAAACCGGATTGCGTAGGAGAGCGTGAACATTGCCGATGAGGTATTCAGAATCCCTCTGGAACTATTGTTAAAGTTCAGGCCGTAACCGAGGCCAATGCGGGTACCATTGTGAAAGGTGAAATTGCTGATCGCCGGTGCACCCTGGATATTCATCCATTGCTTCCTGTAGCTTGCAAACAGCGCAGGTCGTCCATCTGTCCCGGCGTAGGATGGGTTGATGACATAGGGGTTAAAAAAGAACTGCGACTGGTTGGAGATGTCCTGCGCCGCCAATGATCCGACCCCTGTCAGTAAGGCAATGAGAATTCGAAATTTCATGCTTCTTCTAGTCTAACAAAACTAACCCATTTTTGCATTAACAGCCTGCTCGCATTCTTTGAAATGGCGATTTTCCACGCCGGGGAATTGCACACGAGCTTCCAATGCATGCCGCGAAGGTAGATTCGCTGACATCCTGGAACGTGACCGTCCAAAAAGTACCCGCATTAGGCGGACTTTCTGCATTTGCTTTCATGTGCTTTGCCTGATTATTGTAACTTTAGCCCAAACTGTATCTCATTGATGACGCAGCGGTTCGTAGCAAGCTTGCTATTCGTTTCTTTTCCACTTCTCACGGGCGCGCAGCCCAAAGAGAAGGAGAAGATTCAGGGTGCCCAGAAGTACGTCTTTGGTATCCACGGCGGCCCTTTGTCTGCGTTTACCCATTACCGGGACGCTGACTTCAGAAAGTTATATGATACCCGGGGTACAGCCGGTTTTTCAATCGGCGGTTCTATCAACTTCCCTACCAAAAATGGTTTGAGCTTTCAAACAGAATTAGGCTACGCGCAGGCCGGCAGAACGGTGCTGTCCAACGAGACAACCTGGAAAAACAAGGCTACCTACAGATTTGCAGATATGGGAATGCTGCTCCGCAAGTCGATTCAAGTGAACATCAAGAAGAATGTGGTGACAAACATTTTCTTCAGTATCGGTCCCAACATCAAATACTGGCTCGGAGGCAATGGCACCATCGAAGCCATGGGCCCATCCCAGTCCTATAAGATTGTATTCAATCATCCACCTGGCCCCGAATACGACCGGATGTACATGAATGACGTCAACCGTTGGCTTTTTGGAATAGACGCCGGGGTTGGTTTTGAAGGCTGGACATTCCCTAACCAGAAAGTGACCGTCGAACTCCGCTATACCCATGGCCAGACCTACTTCGGAGGCAAGAACAGTGCTGCCATCAACTTGCTGGGATTTCAGGATAACCTCCAAACCAACATGAGATTTCTTTCCATCCGAGCGTCCTATCACCTGGAAATGGACAACAGCAAACGCAAGATGGGCCGCAACAGTCGCAAGGCGAAACGCCGCAAGTAGACAAGTTCACTGACCCACCTCAGCCGCCAGGACTGATAAATGTCATAACAGGATTTTGTTGAAAGGTACACCTTGGGCTCATTAACCCCCATTACTGCAACATGACCCGATCAATACTGGTAGCAGCCGCTTACTCCGACCTCTCCCATATTATCAAAGACGTTCTTCAAATTGAAGGATATGAGGTGCTGCAATGCACAGGTTGTACTGAAGCCGCCTCGATTCTTTCAGCTCACAAAGTTGACGCCATGGTGCTTGGATCTGAACAGTGCCTTAATAATGCTGCACTGGGATTGCTCAGCCATGAAGGTTGGTTCAGGCAACTGCCCGTGATCATCGTTTCCTCTGTAACCTCACAACTATTTGTAACCACAGGAGGCAACATACAGGATCTGCGCCCCGCTGAATCAAACCGCCTGGCAGAGGTTGTTCGACACTCCTTGCTCGTGGAAGAATCTATTCAGGTTGTTGAATCAGATACCACCCATAGGAATCAGGTCCTAGCGTGAAGGTATAGGTAGCTGTGCCTGCAGGATTCAAATCCACCCCCTCTTCCTTTCCATTTTGACTGACAACCCGCGCTCGTCCTTGCAGGCCGGCATAATATAACGGCACCTGGATCGTGCGCGTCAGAGTCTGACGGGTGGGGTTGAAGAGCATCATTAGCGCCTTTTCCTTTCCCGCGGGATCAACGTGCAGAATGCCATCCCAATCTCTTCCATCCGGCCTTCGCAAATGGATAATGTCTGCATTCAGTATCTCCCGGTGTTGTTTGTACCATTCGATGACTGACGAAACTGTCTTTCTGGTTTCTTCACTGTCATAGAGCCGTGGCCCGCGGTAACAGGCCTGCACACCCGCACCGTAATACTGCATCATCAACTGCCTGTAGTCAGGCAAGTGGTCTTTCAGTGGTTCCAGTATGGCTTCCGGCCCTCCACCCTGATACCGGGTGAGAGGAACAAATCCCCAGCCCATGGAAGGCGTCTTTTCCCACGTCCCATCAAAAATGTTTTGTCGGTTGAGAATCTTCTGCTGTTCTCTTGATAGCGAAAAATTGACCTCGCGATAACCGATCGCAATCTTGTGGGTGCCGTCAAGAAAGTACCAGTCCGGTGCGTTGATATAAACACCGCGCTCATTAAGCCATCGATACAGTCCCTTTTGGATTTCCATCTGTTGCCATTGTGAGTCGGAGAGTCCCCTATGTCCAGGATGAGTGGTGGATGCACAAACATCCCCGGGATAGGGGCCGTCGTTTTCCCAGATATCAAATCCCGTCGCCGCTATGAACTTCTTGATCTTGTCCCTGAACCCAAGTCCCCACCGGCTTCCGAAGCAGGGTGCGTTGCCGAAGAAGGCCCCGCCAGGTTTGCCTGTCACGGGACTGATCACATCATCTTCATCACTGATGCGCCTGCTGCTGAAAAGCGCATATCCGCCAATGAGAATCCCCCGCTGATGCGCATAATCTGCAAGCCTTTTCCATCGCTTCAGGTTGGCCGAGGTAGTATCTTCCATCTGGCAGTGACTGCCAAAACTCAGGATGACAGCCTCATAGCCGGTTGCCACACATTGATCAATTGCTGTGGTGACTTCCGCGTCTGTTCTGCTGACCAGGTGCATGAATATGGGATTCTGCTGGGTCCATGGCGCCACGGTCCGGTACATCTTCCGTATCGCAAGGCCGCGGCGCTCCCGGTCATAACTGTCCATCAGTAATTCATGTGTCCGCACCGATGTGTATTGCTCACCCGGGCCGAGCATCGTTCCAGTCGCCTTTTCGGGATACACTTCCAGCAGGCATGGCGTCTGGAAGTTATAGTTCACCTGAGAGGTATAGGAGGAGTCTGTCTTCCAATGTGTCGTCTGATCGCTGATGTCATAACGCATGGCATTATTGAATGCATAGTTGGTTTCCACATACAACCCGTGTTGCTTCTTCATTTCATCAGGGCTGCCCACCACAGCGCTCTCCTCTTCTACAATCGCCAGCACTTCATTTACAACTCGCTCAATTTGAAATGATTTTGAACCGGTATTCTCAAGTGTGAGCCATTTGACAAGCAGGGGTATGCCGTCGTAGATCCCATAATGTACCGTCACCTTCAGGGACTGCAGGTTTGCTGTGCCATTTCGAAAGTGGAACTGAATTTCTTTTCCTTCGACAACTCTTCCCTGGCCCTTCCAGGTATTTGACTTCCATTGTACTGGAGATTTCAATTCCGTCACCTCATAGCCTTCATATTGGAAGTCTGTCGGGTCACTGCGCATGCCGGCGACCCACTCACTTTTCAAATACGCTTGCTCCTGCTGTCCCAGGAGCCCACCCACCCTGTAGGTGGTGCCATCGATGGTCAGTCTTGCCTCCGGCTGCACTGCCCGAAGGAGTTGCTGTCCGGAGGTCAGGTTGGTGAAATCTATACAGGCAAGGTTGGGTGTCGTGACAAAAGATCTCCGGACAAGTCCATTGCCAATGACCATCTTTCCCTCAGAAGAATTGATACTTGTTACGTATCTGCCCGGCGCCAGCAGCCAATCTTCCTGAGGGGTCAGTAACTGCGAAAAGCCGGCAATGCCGATGAACAGGAAGCAGCCTAAGGCCAGGTACCTGATTGAATTCCAGGTTACTTGATTGACAGTCATCTGAAAAGGATTTTTCAAGGGTGATAGAATCTCCACGAAGTCCTGAAGTCTTTTGCAGGCGCGTTTCCTGTAAGAATGGCGCGCAGCATTTCAATGGGCATACAATTTTCACGCATTACGGCATCGTGGTAGGCCTTCAATGTCATCTTGCCCGAGTCCACAAGCTCTTTCTTGAGTGCATAGAATTGAAACGCACCAGTCATGTACGCAAGTTGGTAGAGTGGTCCATATCCGCCGGTAAATGAACGCCTGACTTCTCCTTCGGCATTGGCGCGTTCGTGCCCCACCCGGTCAACCAGGAAATTGATGCATTGCTGGGGTGTCCATTGACCTAAATGATAATTGAGCGAGAAGATAATCCGCGCACACCGGTGCATACGCCAGAAGAGCATGCCCATCCTGTCTTCAGGAGAGCGGGGAAAGTTCTTGTCCCACAGAATGAATTCCCAATAAAGAGACCACCCCTCGATCCAGAAGGGATTGTAGAAATGCCTGTAGGAATAGAAGCGATCGTTCATAAAACCCTCCAGGTGGTGACCGGCGATCAGTTCATGGTGAACAGTTGCCCGTGAGAAATGCGGGTTGTTGCCGCGCATGCTCATCAGCTTGTCCGGATGACTCATGTCATTGGTAGGGTAGGAGATCATCAGGACTTCACCGCCGAGAAAAAAGGGGCTTACCCGCTGCTGTTGTGCAGGCATCATCACCATCCGCCAGGTTTCCTCTGCAAGTGGCGGAATTGTAATGAGATCATTCTTTTTCAGAAAATCGATTGACTGATTGTACAAGTCCATGATCGCCTGAGGTTGTTGACCTGCGGGCACGTATGACTGTTTCACTTTCTCCTGCGCTGCTTTCCAGTTGTCGCCAAAACCCATTTCCCTGGACGCCTTTAGTAATTCAGCATCACACCAGGCAAATTCCCTGTTGGCAATGTCAATGAGTTCCTCGGGAGTATAAGGAATCATTTCCAGTTGCAACTGGCGCAGGATCTCGGCCCGACCGATGGGCGTGCCGCGAATGCCCGACCCATCGTCTTTGTTGAGCCCATTGGGATCTACTTTTGATCCGGTGGCTTTTGAAAACGACTTGAGTAAACTGTCCAGTACCCGTGCCGGTTGCTTCGTCCACCACGCAAATGCCGGATCGTAATCCTGATAGAA
>JAIBBB010000118.1 GCA_019694905.1 Cyclobacteriaceae bacterium | reverse complement strand
GGGTGGAGAAACTTGGCTATCATTATGAAGGTCAGGATCTCAATACGCTTTATGAGAAGTTCGTGCTGGTGGCAGATGAGAAGAAGGAAGTAGTCGATGACGATCTTCGCGTGCTCGCAACCAACATGGTCGTCCTGGCCAAATAGCCCTGACATGAGCCAGGCATTTGTACGGGAGGGCGATGACCAATGGTTGTCGGATGTGGCTCCCACAGTGCCTGCACTGATCCATTTTCTCAGCCGTGAAAATGGCGGGGTCCGCGTCTATGAAAAAAGTCAGCACGAAGACGCCCAGGGGCGGAAGGTCCACGTGATGAGCAACGGTTTGAGTTACACACGCAACATCAACGGCCAATGGGAAATTTTCGAATAATACTCGTTCTGTTTTTGCTGCTGTCAGCCTCGCTGGAGGCACAGCCGCTCAAGGTTGTGGTGGCCGGACTCAGCCACGATCATGCGCATAGCATTATGCAACAGTGGAAGCGGGGAGAAGTGGTCATGCTCGCCGTCGCCGAAAGCAACAGTGCGCTCAGGAACAGGTACCAGCGTCAGTATCAGTTGCCCGACTCACTTTTCTATCCATCTCTGGGGGAGGCACTCCGGAAGCATAAGCCGGAAATTGTGCTGGCCTACAACTCCATCGCCGAGCACCGTGCCGTGGTTGAAGTATGCGCGCCGATGGGAATTTCTGTTATGGTTGAAAAGCCGCTGGCCACAACGGTGAGCGATGCTGAACGGATCGCGCAACTCGCAGCGAAGCACAACATCATGGTGCTGACCAACTATGAGACGACCTGGTATCCAAGCGTGCATCAGCTTTATGCCATGTCGAATGAGCAGGGCATGTTGGGTCCGATCCGCAAGATGGTTGTACACGATGGGCATCAGGGCCCCCGTGAGATTGGTTGCTCGGACGAATTTCTTGCATGGCTTACGGATCCGGTGTTGAATGGAGGCGGAGCGCTTGTGGATTTTGGATGCTACGGAGCCAACCTGATGACCTGGCTGATGGCGGGAAAGGCGCCGAAGGCCGTGATGGCAGTGACCAAGCAGATAAAGCCAATGGCTTATCCAAAAGTCGATGACGAGGCAACGATCCTGCTTGAATACGACGATGCGACCGGAATCATTGAGGCTTCCTGGAATTGGCCCTACGGGATCAAAGATCTTGAGGTATTCGGTACCAAGGGCTATGCCCATGCACTGGATGGGCGTGGTCTGCAATTCAAGAAGGAACAGATGAAGCCGGAGCCAGTCGCAGTGGCTTCACTTGTGTATGACAGCAACCTCAAGTATCTGGAGGCGATCCTCCGGGGACAGCTTCGTCCTGCCAATGACCTTTCGTCACTCGAGAATAATCTGATTGTAGTGCGCATATTAGACGCCGCGAGGCGTTCTGCCAAAGAAGGCAAGAAGATACCTTTGCGCTGAAGGATTGCGAAATGAATCGCATTGAATTCCTGAACCAGTTTCATCCGATATCCGGGCAGGACTACGACCTACTCGTTGCAGCAATGGTTCCGAGAACTTATTCCAGGGGTGACACCATTGTCGCCAGTGGACAGGTGCAGCGGGAATTGTTCTTTGTTCGTGAGGGTGTGCAGATGGCGGCTTACGAGGAGGGGGATCATCCACAAGTCATCGCTTTCACCTATGCACCCAATTTGTGCGCGATACCGGATTCGTTTTCGCTCCAAAAACCAGCACCCAGTTGCCTGCGGGCGTTGACAGACAGCGCGTTGGACGCGATCTCCTACGAAGAACTGCAGCGCATATTCGACCGCAGTCAATCAGTCGAGCGGTTGTTCCGGAGAATGACAGAGGCGATTCTTGCCGGCGTAATCCATCGCCATTGGGAATTGCACGCGTTGAGCATGGAAGAGCGTTACAAACAATTTTGCCGACGGAGCCCGCACTTATTGCAATTGGTTCCCCATAAATACATCGCGTCCTACCTTGGTATGGATGCCACCAATTTCAGCAAGCTATACAACAGAGTTAAGTTCTGAATGTTGGTATTTACCAAGAAGGGACTTTGATTTTCGGGGCAGTTTTGTCGAAAAGACACTGCTATGACCAATCCCTGGCTTGATCGAATTGAATACCCATTTACCCACCGAGACACTGTTATCCACGGCGAGCGACTCCACTTTGTGGATGAAGGTGCAGGAGAACCTGTTCTATTTGTCCATGGAACTCCTTCGTGGAGTTTTGACTTCAGAAAAATAATCTCAGGATTGACTGACTCGTACCGTTGCCTGGCTACCGACCATCTTGGGTTTGGGTTGTCAGACAAACCGGCGGCAGCAGATTACTCGCCCCAGGCGCATGCAGCACGGCTCGAACATTTCATCGTCGAAAAGAACCTCACAAATCTGACGCTTGTCATGCACGACTTTGGTGGTCCCATCGGTATGCAGGTGGCTTTGCGGCATCCGGAGCGGATTGCACGACTGGTGATACTGAATTCCTGGTTATGGAACACAGAAGATGACCCGGCGTTCAGGCGCATGAAGCCCATTCTTAAAAGCCCATTACTCCCATGGCTGTACCGTCAACTCAACTTCTCGCCCCGGTTCCTGCTGCCTTCGTCCTTTGGCAAGCATAAACTCGACAGACGATTGAGAACTCAGTACACTGCACCTTTTGGAAAGCCCGCTGAGCGAAATGGGACCATTGCCTTTGCCAGATCGCTAATGGCAGATCAAGCCTGGTTCCAATCATTGTGGGAATCAAGAGAGACGCTTTGCGCAAAACCGCTGTTGCTTATTTGGGGAATGGCTGATCGATTTGCAGGTCCATCCTATCTTGAGAAATTCAAGTCAGGCTTCCCTGTAACAGAAAGTGTGCAATTTGAAGAGTGTGGACATTTTCCGCAGGAAGAGGAGTCGGAAAGGGTTTTGCATGCCTTGAAGGAATGGCTTGAAAGAACTTCTCAAGTAATTTGAAGCCAGCGGTGAGGGAGACCGGGCACTTGGCAATTAGCCAACTTCAGCCAGGGCAGAACCTGGGTCCTTGCCAATCGCTTGTCTGTTAGGTCCGGGTTACCAGACCAACTTTGTCTCACCAAATCCGTATCTTGACTTACTATTCAATTTTGCATGAGGAAACACTATTTACTGGCCTGTGTGGTTTTTTTTACCACCAGTGCTGTACTCTCTCAGGGTACCAGACTGCTCCGGCAACCCTCCATCAGTGATCATCAGGTTGTATTTACCTATGGTGCTGATGTCTGGATTTCAGATTTAAACGGTGGCAATCTGCTCCGGCTCACCAGCACGGCGGCAGTTGAGAGCAACCCGCGGCTTTCACCCGACGGAAAATGGGTGGCCTTTACTTCCAACAGAAGTGGCTCGGATGCGGTCTATATAGTTCCAGCAACCGGCGGCTCGCCTGTTCGACTTACCTGGCATCCGGCGCCTGCGGTGGTACGCGGCTGGACTCCAGATGGCAAGAGAATTCTCTATGCATCCTCACGCGAAACGGCGCCTACAAGCTTTACGCGCCTGTGGACGGTATCCTCACAAGGAGGACCTTCCACACTCCTTTCCCAGCAATGGGGAAGTAATGGTTCATTCAACAGCGATGGTTCACTGCTTGCGCTTGAACGGGTGGATCGCTGGGATGAAGAGTGGCGGAACTATCGTGGTGGTCAAAACACGCCCTTGATTATCCTCAATCTTGCGGACCAGTCTGAGAAACTGTTGCCATACGCATCGACGGTGGATATCCAGCCTGTCTGGCTTGGAGACAAGATCTATTTCCTGTCAGACCGGGACTGGACCTCCAACATTTGGTCTTACGCACCAGCAACAGGCGAGCTGAAGCAACTGACGCAGTTTTCAGGCGCCGATGTAAAGACGTTGGGAGGCTACGGCAACCAATTGGTTTTTGAGCGGGAAGGATTGCTTCAATTGTATGACCTTACGACAGGCAATATGCGGCCGATACAGGTGACAATCAACGCCGATTTTCCATGGGCTGAGGAGAAGTGGGAGGATGTCACCGGCAGAGCATCTAATGAATCGCTGTCCCCCACCGGCAAGCGCATTGTGATGGAGGCGAGAGGGGAAATATTCACTGTACCCGTTGAACATGGTGACGCCCGCAACATCACCCAATCTTCAGGCGTAGCAGATCGCCGTCCTATATGGTCACCCAAAGGCGGGGAACTTGCCTGGTTTTCCGATCAGGACGGAAAGGGCTACGCTTTGATGATCGCGGCACAAGATGGATTGTCAAAGCCGCGGGCCATTGCGCTCGGTGAATCAAAACTGGGATGGGAACCCGTATGGTCGCCTGATGGGAAGCTCATTGCCTTTGTTGACGACGACGTGAGGGTGAGAATTGTGGACGTACAGTCCGGAACAGTGAAGACCGTGGACGTGGGTGGGACCAACATTGAGCGGGGCGATATGTCACTGACCTGGTCTCCGGATTCGAAATGGCTTGCCTACGCCAAGATGGGAAGCAACAATTTTCACCGGATTGTAATTTGGTCGACGGCTGAAGGTCGCACGCGTGAGATTACTAATCCATTCGCGGATTCTTATGCGCCGGCATGGGATCGTGACGGACATCATCTCTATTTTCTGGCAAGCACCAGTCTTGCCCTGGGTTCCGGCTGGGCCAACACCAGCTCTATGGGCGCACACCCCACCTATAGTGCGTATGTCATCAATTTGCGAAAGGATGATCAATCACCGTTCAAACCCAAGAGTGACGAAGAGACAGTAGAGGAGAAGAAGAAAGAAGAGCCGAAGACTGACAAGAAGGCTGCTGAAAAGAAACCTGCCGAGGAGAAGGACAAATCAAAGGAGCCGGAACCGGTTCTCATTGACTTCGACGGGATTGAACGACGCACCGTTGCGCTGTCTATCCCTGAGAAGGAATATCGGGCGGTTGTTGCCGGACCATCAGGCACAGTGTTCATCGGCGAGTGGGCCAACGGTGCCGACGCGATGACCGTTCACAAATTCACTCTTGAAAAGAATGAGGCGAAGGAATTTACGAGCGGGATTATGTCCTTTAGTGTTTCTGCGGATGGCAACAAAATGCTGGTTCGGGCTGGCAAGACCTGGAAGGTAGTGAGCACCGCCGGCGCATCAGCAGACGGCGCTCCTGTCAATGTCAGTCTTCAGATGAAGCTTAGCCGTACAGAAGAATGGAAGCAGATGTTTGAGGAAGCGTGGCGCTATGAGCGCGACTACTTCTATGACCCTAATATGCACGGACGCAACTGGAACGAAGTACATGATCGTTACGCCCCATTGGTTCCCTACATCCGTCACAGGGCAGACCTAACTTATATTCTTGATCAGGTAAATGGTGAATTGTCTGTCGGACACAGTTTTGTATTCGGAGGTGACTTTCCTGAAGTGCAAAAGATTTCCACCGGGCTGCTGGGTGCTGACCTGGTTCCGGATAAGGGCCGGTGGAAGATTGCCAGAATCTACACGACTGAAAGTTGGAATCCTGAGCTGTCAAGTCCGCTGGATCGGCCGGGCATCAAAGTGCAGGAAGGCTATTACCTGGTGGGCATTAATGGCAAGGAACTGCGCGACACGGAAGATCCATACCAGTTTCTCGATGGCACTCAGAACAGGCAGACCGTATTGCATCTGAACAAGACGCCGGATTTTGCCGGCCATTGGCAGGAGATTGTGAAGCCCATCGGGAGTGAGAACAGCTTGCGCCAACGCGCCTGGGTTGAAGATAACCGACGGATAGTTGACAAACTTTCTGCTGGCAAACTGGCTTATGTGTGGGTTCCGAATACAGGCGGCCAGGGTTATGTTTCTTTCAATCGCTACTATTTTGCTCAGCAGGACAAGCAGGGCGCGGTGATTGACGAGCGCTTTAATGGTGGGGGACTTTTGGACGATTATATGACCGATCTGATGAATCGCCGGCTCCGCGCGGCCATCACGAACGAAGTTCCCAACGGCACACCATTCAAACTGCCTGCTGGTATTTTGGGACCCAAGGTCTTGTTGGTGAATGAACTGGCAGGTTCTGGCGGGGATTTCTTCCCGTGGGTTTTCCGCCATCAGAAAACAGGTCCGCTGATTGGTGCCCGCACCTGGGGCGGATTGGTCAAATCATCAGTGCACTACGCCCTCGTTGACGGTGGAGCTCTCACAGCCCCTGACAACGCAGTATTTGATCCCATCACTAAGAAATGGGTTGCTGAAAATGAAGGTGTTGCACCCGATATCGAAGTGCGGCAGGATGCCCAATCGCTGACAAAGGGAATTGACCCTCAGCTTGAAAGGGCTGTCAGGGAGGCGCTCAAGTTGCTGGAACAGGAAGGAAACATTGTAGTCACTCCTCCAGCCTACAGCACTCCGGCAAAGAAAAAGTAACCTCCAGAACCTTTGAGGAATGCAGCCTTGCTGTTGATCGGCTGGCTGGCTGTCTCGTGCCAGAGGCAGCCGGTCGCTATTGTATTGAACGCGCCTGCAGATTTTATTCCTGAAGGTATCGCCGTCAGTGGCTCTCACCTGTATCTAAGCAGCGTTACACTCAACAAGATTGTTGACTATGACATGCTCTCGGAGCAGGTCAGCGATTTTGTGTCAACTGGTCAATTCAATTTTGCTTCTGGTGTTGGGTTGTTTGCAAGGGACAGTTTATTGTATGCGGTAACCAATCATGAGAGAGACTACTCCGCCCTCTATGTGTTTGATATCAGAACAAAGAGCCCGGTCAGGACCGTCTTTTTGCGAGATACGGTCAATCAACATTTTTTGAATGACCTTGCTGTTAGCAGGGACGGCCATGTTTATGTTACAGATACAGAACAGCATCTCGTCTACAGACTAGCACCGCATGACATGCAATTTGAGAAGTGGATGGGCGGCGCTGAGTTGGAGTACCCCAATGGGATCACACTATCCGATGATGGGCACTATCTCTACGTCGCCAGCAGCACGAAAGGAATCCGGATCGTTGATACCAATACCCGAAAGGTAATCAATGAAGATTCGCCCCTCACGCGTGGCGTTGACGGAGTGCAGTATTTTAATGGGCAGCTGCTGGCCATCATGAATGGGAGCCAGGACAAAACTCAACACGGTTTGTACAGCATTGAATTATCCCCAGACAGCAACAAGATGTTAACCCCAAAGGCGATTTTAGTGAATGATGTTCTATTTGATGTACCAACTACGGTTGCTGTAGCAAACGGAAAGTACTTTCTGATCGCCAACAGTCACTTGGGCCAATTGGGTCAAAACAATGTCGTGACGGACAGGAAATCATTGCGCCCTCCGACTGTCCTCACGGGGATGATTTCGCGTAGTGCTACCAAAAAATGAAAACCCGGCGCAGTCTCCCTCTCAGGGTTCTGCAACCGGGTTTAATGATCACCAATAGCCTTCAACCTAACCTCTCCAACTTTGGCGATCAATGATTGTAAGCGGCGGCAAACTCTTTTGCAAAATCCTCCAATTTCCTTTTGCCAAGACGCGGACGGTTTTTCCAATAGTCCTCTTGCATTTTTCCTTTGCGCAGGGATCCGCCCATTTCTACATAGGCCTTCGCGATCACCTCAGGTACTCCTGCCTGCAACATGCCTCCAAGGGAATCTTCATCTTTGAATTCGACCCACGGAAGCCCGGGTTTGCCAACAGCTTTGCCGAGCACTGCGGCCACTTCACGCGGGTGTCGTTCGTCGCTGGCAACGTAACGGATGGCCTGTCCCTTGAAAGGCTTGAGCAATTCCTCTGCTGCCGCATCTGCAATGTCTTCAGTGTGCGTGAGGACCAGTTTCTCATCGCTTCCACCGAAATTGCCGCCGAAGATGTTCATGCCTTTTACCATTCCAATCTGCGAGAAGAGATTGTAGAAGAAATAAGAAGGCCTCAGAATCCGGAGATGAAGCGTTTTCAGTTGATTCAATTTCCACTCAAAGTAGGAGATTCCGTCAACGGGTCCGGCTCCCTTGCCGAGGTGTGCACCAACGCTGCTTAGCAACACCACACGGGCCACTTTGCTTTTTGCGACTGCTTCAGTGAGCAGATCGGCCAGACGACGCTGATAGGCAATCCACGAATTTCCCGGATTGTGCGTGGGAGGAATCATCAGGTAGGCGGCATCGGCCCCCTGGAGCGTGCGCAGCATGAAGTCGGCATCTTCCAGTGACCCAACGGCGGCCTGGGCACCAATTGACTCGATGGCCCCGATCTTGCCTGCCTGACTGGTGACGATGGTCACCTGGTGGCCGGCTTTGATTAATTTTTCAGATAGTGGTTTGCTGATGTGACCCAGCGAACCGGTAACAACAATTTTCATGTCTAATATGGGTTGGATGTTCCCTTAACATCTGCTGCCGTGGAAAAAGTTTGTCAGAACATCAACTATTTCTTTCGATCGCAGGGAACTTTTTAGGAGAAAGGCGGCACTTCTCTTCCAACCGCATGATACCAATGAGAAGAAAACCCGTGGTTTGAAATGCCATCGGGAATGCGCAATTTTAGATAATTCACCTGCGATGAAAAGCATCTTCACATCTATCCTGCTATTGTCATTGGTTGCAGTGGCACAGGCCCAGACCATTGGGCTTGAACTGTACAGCCTCCGCAAGCAATTCGAGAAAGATCCTGTCCAGGCGCTTGCCTTGATTCAACGGTGGGGGATCACAGAGCTTGAAGGCGGGAGTACATACGGAATGAGCATGGAAGAGTTCAAGGCACAATTGAGCAATCATCAACTGCACATGGTGGCTATCGGTGCCGACTACCAGGAGCTGTCGCAGGATCTGACCCCGTTGATTGAGAAGGCGCGTGCATTCGGGGCGCGTTATGTTGTTTGTTTCTGGATACCACATCAAAGCCCGTTTACATTTGAGCATGCCCGAAATGCTGTGGAGGTTTTCAACAAGGCAGGTGCCACGCTGGCGAAGGCGGGACTCACCTTTGCCTATCACCCACATGGATATGAATTTGGTGCCTGGGAAAAGGGTACATTGATGGACTACATCATTTCCGGCACAGACAAGAAATCCGTCAGCTACGAAATGGATGTGTATTGGGTGAAACAAGCCGGCCAGTCTCCCGTCGCCTGGCTGGAGCGCTATCCCGACCGGTTTTCACTCCTTCATTTGAAAGACAGGCTCAAGGGCACTGCCGACACGACGAATGGACAGGCAGATGAAGAAACCAATGTTACGCTTGGCCAAGGTGATGTGGATATTGCCGCGATAATGAAGGTTGCAGGAAGGATAGGCGTCAAACACTACTTTATTGAAGATGAATCCAGTAAGGTAGTGGAGCAGGTTCCACTCAGTCTTGAATACCTTCGGAATCTCCCCCGAAAATAATCTGAAATCTACCTGGTGACTGCGGTCTCATCACCAGGCACAAAATCCAGCCCGGCATTGATCATGGATGCAGAGCCACCGTATACGTTGATCAGGTGAGTAAAGCCTTGTTGTTTCATCATCGAGATGGCGATCATGGACCGATAGCCACCGGCGCAATGGACTACATATGACTTTGATTTGTCAAGCTGTGCAAGATTGAGGGGCATCTCTGCCAGCGGGATAAACTGAGCACCTTTGAAATGGGAGATGCTCCATTCTCCGGGTTTGCGCACATCGATCACTGCAGTGCCCTTCTTTAACCAGCCGGGTACTTCCGATGCTTCAATGGAGTGGACCTTGTCCAGCGGCCCTTTCCAGCCTGCGGCGCCGCCTTCGAGATAGCCGATCACATTTTCGTAACCGACGCGGGCGAGTCGCAGGACGGATTCCTGTTCCTTGCCAACAGTTGTCACCAGCACAATGGGCTTGTGGATATCAAGCAAGGTTCCAACCCACACAGCATATTGTCCATTGAGGCCGATATTGATGGAGCCTGGGACAAAGCCCTTTTCAAATTCGTTTGCGTCACGGGTATCAAGCAGCACGGCACCCGATTCGAGGGCAGCATCTACAGCGGCTGCACTGAGGGGTTTTGTATTGCGGTGCACCACCTCTTCAACGGGCGCATAGCCTTGCTTGTTAATACGTGCATCTTCAAAGAAATAAGCGGGAGGAGGGGTAATTCCATCTGTAACCTGCCGAACAAATTCTGCTCTTGACTGCGCTTTCAACGCATAGTTGAATTTCTTTTGTTCACCAATGGTTGAGAAAGTCTCCTTGCCGATGTTTTTTCCGCATGCTGAGCCGGGCCCATGCCCCGGATATACAATCACGTGATCAGGCAGAGTTTTGATTTTTTGATTGAGTGAATCATACATCATGCTCGCCAGCTCTTCACTCGTCATCACCCCATCGAGCAAATCCGGACGCCCGACGTCACCCACAAATAAGGTGTCTCCGGTAAAGATGGCATGGGGTTGTTGCTTTTCGTCGAGTAACAGGTAGCAGGTGGACTCAGGTGTATGTCCGGGAGTATGCAGGACCCTGATCGTCAGCTTGCCAACGGCAAACTCCTGACCATCATTCGCTGTCAAGACATCATAGGCAGGTTTGGCCATCGGCCCATACACGATAGGCGCACCAGACATGCGGGAAAGATCGATGTGGCCTGAAACGAAGTCAGCATGAAAGTGCGTTTCAAAAACATACTTGATCCGGCTATTCCTGCGTGAGGCCATTGCCAGATACGGCTCAGTCTCCCGGAGTGGGTCAATGATTGCGGACTCGCCATCCGATTCAATGTAGTAGGCTGCTTCTGCCAGGCAATTCGTATAGAGTTGTTCAATGTACATGTCAAAACTGATTACTGGGGTCAAACCTATTGGCTGCAAGGTTAGTTCATTTTGCGCTAAAATTCCACAAGGGGCCGTAATGCAGGATACAATGCCACTTTTTTTGGCTTGCATTCGGAATTGCACTGTTAACTTTGCAAGGTGAGGCCCTTTCTATTTGCCTTGTTGTTGTTGTCATCCGTCCATGCCTTTGGGGCGGACTTTTACCGCTATGAAGAGAACGGAAGAGTAGGAATCAAAAATTCAGCAGGTCAGGTGGTCATCCCTGCTTCTTTCGATGGCCTTGGCTGGGCGGATGGTAGTTTTTCGGTGATCGGTGAAGTAACTGGTTACCGGCTGAAGGAGCGGTGGGGCCTCATCAATCTCAAGAAGGAGTTGATTACGGGCGCCGACTATGAGAGCCTTGTTTACGGCAATGGCAACTTTGTTGTCGCCACGAAGTCATTTGCACAGGCCAAGCAATATGTGGGTGTAATTAACCTGCGCGGTCAGGTGGTCATTCCATTTGAATATGAAGGCGTCTGGCTTCAGGGATTGCGCGCCATCGTAACCCGCATTGAAAAGGGCCGATGGTTGTACGGCGTGTTGACCACCGGCAATGAGACTGTGTTGCCAACAATGTACAAGAGTATAAAACCGATCGGTACATTGAGGTTTGCAGTAGAGAACTTTGAAGGCAAAAGGGCATTGTATACCGAAGAAGGCAAAGGGCTCACTGATTTCGTAATTGACAGCATTGGTCATTTTCTGAATGGGTATGCCATAGTATACGCTGCTTCTTTGCAGGGCCTGATGAGCCGGGACGGTAACCTTGAATTGCCAATCGAATAC
>JAIBBB010000351.1 GCA_019694905.1 Cyclobacteriaceae bacterium | reverse complement strand
GCTTTCGGTGTGAAAAGATGTAAACATGCTACCCTCAATGAAGTTAATTCCGTCATTTCTTGACCCACCCAGGTAGGTGCCCGCAACCAACCGCGTTCCATCGGCCGACAACCGTGCAACAAAAAGGTCTGTACCGCCCAGATAGCGAATTCCCTGAATTGGCTCCACATCCTCTCCCCCTTCAAATTTGCGCCCGCTGGTCACCGGGAAATTATCAGAACCTGTGGTACCCAATACTACGAGGTCGCCTGTTGTGTTGACTACGAGACTCTGGGGCACTTCGGTACCATTGCCTCCCAGGTAAGTAGCATAGAGCAATTGAGAGCCAGCAGAATCAAATTTCATGATCCCAATATCCCAATCACCACCCTGATACAAGGTCTGAACACTACCGTTGGTGACGGGATAAGAGAATCCTCCGAGATCGGGCGTGGTGATTCCGGCAGAATAGGTGTTACCGCGATTGTCGTAGGTGGCCGAATTACCCCAGTTGTCAAAGGTCGAACCAGAATAGGCTGAAAAGATCAACATGGGATCCACAATCAATTCCTCGCAACTATCATAACCGTCAGGGAAAACAAAACCAAACTGATGATCCCACTGATAAAACCCTACGTTGACATTCACCCTTCGGCCACGGATGAACTGGTACGCTATCGGGCGACCTTCCACGATCTCCCCTAAACCTGTCGAAATACGGATATTCCCATCTTCATCGATGGATGCGCCGGCACCTTCATAGTGCCAACGAATTACACTGGGGTCTCCGCCCTCGCCAACAGACCAGTCGTACTCCAACACTGATCCGTTACCGTAAGCCACCATCGAAATGTGAGGCCAGGGCTCTTGCAGGTGCACTCTGGTAAAAGCACTCGAGGCGATTCCCCAGCGCGAGGGATCACTTCCAATCATATAATTGTAGGTTGTCGGCAGCACATGCTCGCCTGCGACACCTGAAGGGCATGCGTTGTCAAGGCGCATGCCCACGCCCGTGGCACGGATCTGGCTATTGCCATGTGGTGCGATCTCCCGATGAGCAGTTGTTCCCTTTGTGCGCATTCCCTGATGAAGGATATAATCCATCCCATTCTTCAGGAGAATTACTTCAGCGCCGGGAAAGTGCGCTCTGTATTGCTGTTGTGAAGGCCATTGACCCCTGTTTTCGATGAAGGGAACCTGAGTCATTGCCTGTACCGTGCAGAGTACAAAGCAAGACACCATAACCCTGAACCGAACAGACATGGCGAGAATTTACACTTCTTTCCGCAATACCTGAAGTGGCGGGGTTCGGATGATGCCTCGTGAATTCAACCAGCCTATCAACAGACAAAGGACAGCCGTACCAAGTCCAATGAATGCAAGGCCCATGCTGTCGACCGCGAAATCAACTTCAAGGAAGAACCTGCACAGGAAGTAGCCGGCGGAAGTTGATAACAGCACACCAGTCAGGGCAGAAAACACGCCCAGAAAAGCATACTCGAGCAAAGTGACCTTTGTAATCAATGCAGTGCCAGCGCCAATGGTTCGCAACAGCACATTCTCTTTGATCCTGATGTACCTGGAATTGGCAACTGCTCCTGCCAATACAACCAGGCCGGTCACAATACTGAAAAGTGCAAGAAAGCGAACAACCAGCGAAATCTTGTCAAACAGCTGAGTCACTGTGCTCAATACAAGCCGAAGGTCAATGTAGGAAACATTGGGAAACAAAGTCACAAGCGCCTGCTGGAAGCTGCTCGCTTTCTCGTCCGACTCCATGCGCGTGGTGGTTACCCAGATTTTGGGCGCAGGTTCTAATACACCAGACGGAAAAACAAAAACGAAATTGGGCGGGTCCACCGGCCAGTCAACTTTCCGGATGCCCCCAATGCGAACTGCCACAGGGACGCCCTGAATGTCAAACACCATCGAATCATTCAACTGGACCCCCAGTGTCTCCTGCATGCCTTCCGAAATGGTCACCCATACTGAATCTCGCTGGCCGTGCCGTATGGACTGAAGCGCCCCGCTTGTCAATTCTTCTGATCGCGTGAGCGTATCGCGGTACGTCACCCGATACTCTCTTGTCAGCGCCCAATTGGGCATCCTCCTGGAAGTGTCTCCCACCAGGGCCTCAATGCGCTTGCCTTTGATTTCGGCTATCCTGCAGGTAATGATGGGCGTTGTCTGGTGGATGGGTTGCTTTTGCTGATCAAACAACTGGCGGATTCCTGCAAGTTGATGGTCCTGAATATCAAACAGGATGGTATTAACCTGATTGGTATTTCCGGTGAACTCAACCTGCCCCAGGAGGCTGTACTGAACGATATTCAACGTAGCCAGAATGAAGACACCCAGTCCGATCGAAATCATCAGCATTCTGGTTTGATTTTGTGGCCTGTATAAATTGGCAAGGGCATGCCGGATTGCAAAAGGTGCTCTGGAAGGAAAATACCTGCGAACCAACCGCAGCAACAACCAGGCGACTCCTGACAGGCATCCGAGTGCCACTGCGAGTCCTGCTGCAAACAGTATACCGGAAAGCCAACTTCCGGTTTGGAAAGCTGCAGCAGCAATCGGAAAGAATCCGATCAATACCCAGAGCAACCACCGGGCCTTGGAAAATGATGCCCGTGCCATGCTCTCAGCCCGCAGCACAGTCAAGGGCGGCACAGATCGAATGGAAAGTAATGGCAAGGCTGAGAACAGCAGCGAAACAGCGGTTCCAAGCAGAAGGCCCTGCCAGATGGCTGGCCATGAAACCACAAAAGAGAGAGTCACCGGTATGAAGTCACCAAATACCACCGGAATCAACTGCTGAATGGCCGCTCCTGCAAGGGCACCGGCCACACTTGCCAGCAGGCCCACCATCAAGACCTGCACAAAGTAAATTGAAAATGATTGCCACCCGGAAGAACCAATGCATCGCAGAATGGCAACTTCCTCGCGCTTCTCACGTGCGTATATATGGACTGAACTCGCAACCCCAATGCAGCCGAGCATCAAGGCAACAAAGGCCAGCAACGAAAAGAACCTGTAAACGGACTGAAACCCTCTGCCAAGTCCTTCTTTCCTGCTTTCCACAGTTTCGATCCCATAGCCGTAAGGCTTGAGCAGTGGCTTTAGCTTCTCTGCCGCGGTTTTAATTGCCGGCTCATCTGGTGCTTTGAAAAAGGTATGGTAAGAAATTCTGCTGCCGAACTGTACCAGCCCGGTGCTCTCAAGGTCCGTCAGGGCAATGTAAACACTGGGTGTGAAAGTCGTGAGAATCCCGCTCCGACCGGGAAACTTTTTGACAGTGCCTGCAACATAAAAACGCTTGTTCCCCACTTTCACAGAATCGCCGGTACTCACTTCATATTGAAGGGCCAGTGTTTCATCGATGAGTGCAGTACCACCCTTGCTCAGCTGGCTGTAGGCCACAGCGGGTTCACTTTCAACCGCTCCATAGAAAGGGTAATTGCCGGTGAGCGCCATCAATTGAATGAGCCTTGACTGACCACTCCTGGTAAACCAGACCATGGAAGCCATTTC
>JAIBBB010000117.1 GCA_019694905.1 Cyclobacteriaceae bacterium | reverse complement strand
CTCCATCCTGAGTTGATAATCCAGAGACGCGTCCCAGCGTTTGTAATCGATTCCGGCACCCACTGAGGTCCATGTTTGCAGGTCACTTGGATCCGTCTTTGTGGCTTGCGCCTCTGACGTAATTACTGCTGCAAATACAACAAAAGAAGTGAGTGCCATCCATCTGATCATACTCAAAACTATGAAAAGTGCTCGCATTATTACCTAAAAACCATCACCAGAGCGGCCACTACCGTCATGCCGACGATGAACCAGCGATACGCCAGGTCGCTCATCTTCCTGACCAGCCAGATTCCGACAAAAGCCCCCGCCAGAATCAAAGGTGACAGATAGACGGCTGTAAGGGCGGCTGAAAGATTGATGGTATGCCATATCCACACATGAAACGGAACCTTGAACCAGTTTAGTACAAGAAAGAACCAGGCAGTTGTACCGATGAACACATTCTTGGGCAATCGCATACTTAGAAAGTACACAGCCATCACGGTACCAGCCAGGTTGCCCACCATGGAAGTAAATCCACCCAGGAAGCCCGCAACAGCCCCGAAGTAGTGATTGTCGGGAATGCGATCCCGTCCGCCCAGCTCCATCCAGATCATTACGGCAATGCTGGCGAAAATGGTTACCGCCATGATCAACCTGAAAGTAGGCTCAGGAATGTACTGCCCGGCCAAACTACCCGCAATGACACCCAGCGCGGACCAGGGGAACAACACTTTCAGATGCTGAAAGGAAGCATGCCGGTGATAGTACCACACACCGAAAATATCTGCCACCAGCAGCATCGGAAGCATCACACCGCTCGACAACTTTCCTCCAAAAACGATAGCAAGCAAAGGTACCGACAGCATGCCGGCGCCATGCACTCCTGTTTTGGCCATGCCCAGCAACAGCGCCACAGAGCCCACCAGCGCCAATGATTCAGGCGAGAGCGAAAAGAGCGAAACAATCTCATTCATGCACCAAAGTACTAAGAAGGGTTCATTGCATTAACAGAGTCCCCATCACTTCCCTCTTGCATGTTACTTTGCAATCGGGCAACTTGTGTCCTGATCAACACCATGGACAAAAACTTCTGGAACGAAAGGTACGGCAACGCCGAGTACGCTTATGGCGAAGCCCCCAACTCCTATTTTAGAGAAAAGTTGAAAGACTTGTCCCCGGGCTCCATCCTCATGCCGGCTGACGGTGAAGGCAGAAACGGCGTTCACGCCGCACGCCACCAATGGAAAGTGCTGTCATTTGATTTGAGCGACAAGGGAAGGGATAAGGCGTTCCGTTTGGCGCATGGATACGGCGTAACACTGGACTATATGGTTGGGGACTGCCTTGAATTATCGCTTCCGGAAAACCACTTCGATTGTATCGGTCTGATCTATGCACACTTTCCTGCATCCATCAAGTCGGCCTGTCACCAGAAGTTGAACCGTTCACTAAAACCCGGCGGTCATGTGATCTTCGAAGCCTACAGCAAGAACCACCTTTCCTACCAGGCCCGGTTTCCCAGAATCGGTGGTCCGAAAGACATCGACCAGCTTTTTGATTTGGACGAAGTCCGGCAGGACTTCAGCGGTTTCGAATTTCAGGAGTTGGCAGAATGTGAGGTCGCTCTGGAAGAAGGTGCGTTTCACCAGGGGCTCGGCAGTGTGATCCGTTTTGTAGCGAGAAAACCGGACACTCCGGTCGGTCACCAATAGGATCGTATCTTTTATTTAGTTCCAACATGTTTCCGCATACCCTCAGCAATGGAATGATTGTACGGATCGCCGTTCCATCCGACGCACAGGCTCTCCTCAATCTGGTAGATCGAAATCGCGCCTACTTTGAATCGTGGATGCCCTTTGCAGGCCGTACCCGCACAGTGGAAGCGGCCCGCCAGATCATTACTCAATATGAGGAGAAATGCAGGATGGGGCTGGGAATGTACTGTGGCGTCTGGAATGAAGAAGAACTGATCGCGGTTGTGCTCATCAGAGAGATTGACCTGAACATCCGGTGCGCAGAACTCGGGTACTTTATTGACCGGACGTATGAAGGAAAAGGAATCATCAGGGAAACCTGTCAGCATTTCATTCACTACCTCTTTCGGGAATGCCTTCTCAACAAGATCATTATTTGCTGCAGCGCGGACAACCTGCGAAGCCAGTCGGTCCCCATCCGCCTCGGCTTTATCCGGGAAGCCTTGCTGAGGCAGAATTTTCTGGTAAACGGGGCATTGGTTGACTCGATGACGTTCGGACTGCTTGCCTCTGAATACACAGGCTAAGAGCTGAAATCACTAACTTCGCATCATGTTCAGACTCGATCAAAAGACGGCTATTGTCACAGGCGGCGCCAGTGGTATTGGCCTCGCTATCGCACGTGTTTTGGGCGCCCAGGGATGTCACGTCTACCTGTTTGACCTGCATGAAGAAGCGTGCAAACAGGCAGCTGAACAAATCATACGGTCGGGAGGACGCTGCACTTCCCTGGTGGTTAATGTGTCGGATCAGAAAGCAGTTCAGGAGGCTGTTGGCAGCATCATGGACCGGGAAAAAACGCTTGACATTCTGGTCAACAGCGCAGGGATAGCCCATATTGGCAAAGTCGAAAACACCACAGAGGCAGATCTGGACAGGATCTACCAGGTGAACATCAAAGGGACTTATAACCTGCTTCACGTGGTAGTGCCTGTGATGAAGGCCCAACACCATGGCGCCATTGTCAACATCGCTTCGGTGGCGGCTCTTGTTGGAATCTCTGATCGCTTTGCCTACAGCATGAGCAAGGGCGCCGTGCTGAGTATGACCCAGTCGGTAGCGCGTGACTATGTGAAAGATGGGATCCGCTGCAACAGCATTTCCCCGGCACGGGTGCACACACCATTTGTCGATGGCTTTCTCCAGAAAAATTACCCCGGGCGCGAAAAAGAGATGTTCGAAAAACTCTCCGCAACCCAGCCCGTGGGGCGCATGGCACAGCCCGACGAGGTTGCACATCTGGCACTTTATCTGGTGAGCGACGAAGCATCCTTTGTGACCGGCTGCGACTACCCCATCGACGGAGGCTTCGTGTTCCTCAACAACTGACCGTAGGGTTACCTTTCCTTCCAGGGCCCCGCCGGCTACATTTGGACTGTGCGAAAAATAAGGGCCTTGATTGTTGCTGCACTGGGCTTCTCCAGGCAGGAAGCAAACGGGATGATCATTCTGCTGCCACTCATTGGGCTTCTTCTCTTTTCCGGGTCTATCTACCGCCGCTTTTCCATGTCTGCCTATGACCCGGCACACGATCAGCGTAAACTCGACAGTCTCCTCAACGCACTCGCCTTGCCCCTGCCAGCACCGGCCAAACCTTTCAAATTCAATCCCAACACCCTGCCACTCGACAGCCTTGTGCTGGCAGGCTTTGACCCTTCTCTTGCCGCAAGAATCGCCAGCTACCGCCAGCACGGCGGAACATTCAGGCGTCGCGAAGATCTCCTGAAGATGTATGGCATGGACAGCCTCCTGTATCATCGGATTGAATCATTCGTCAATCTTCCCGGCGTCAGGCAGGTGTCTGGTCCATCTCAACGCGGTCTGGCATCAAAAAAACCATCCACTCAGTCTCCGCCCTTCGACTTGAATATCGCTGACTCTGCTGCGTTGGAATCGGTTTATGGCATCGGGGGAGTACTTGCGCGCCGAATTGTGCAGTTCCGCGACAAATTGGGCGGATTCGTATCTTTTGAACAATTGCGTGAAGTATACCACCTTGACAGCCTGGCGATTGTTCAACTTCGCAAACGAAGCTTCATAGCGCCAAACTTCCAACCAAAGAAAATTGCGGTAAATCTCGCCTCTGTAATAGAGCTTGGTAGGCATCCATATATTAAATTCAAGTTGGCAAACGCACTGGTGACGTACCGGCTGCAACATGGAAACTTCCGCCATCCGGAAGATCTGTTGCAGGTAGCTCTGATGAAACCCGAAAACCTCCAGCGACTGTTGCCCTACCTTACCCTTGAATAGAATACCCTCCGGATGCAGCCCACGTCACCTCTACCCGTTTTCCTGCGGCGGCTGACCAATCTGGCAGGCAACAGCAGGCTGCTCTATGTGCCCAGGGCGGGTACCAATTACGTTGACCTGCAATCGCTTAGTTTTCTCGCAGGCCAATCTGCCTTCAACATACTCGAAGAGCTGATCGAAGGAAAGGTCGCCACGATCTGCCCCGTGCTGGATCCTAGGCAGGAAGATGCAAACACCTCCAGCCGCAAGCTTCGCTCACTTCAACGAACCGACACATTTATTGCCGAAGAACGGGGCAGTCGCGACCTGCACCTGGGCTGGCCCTTTGTGCATGGCTCGTTTGCAGATGGCACCGTCGTCCGATGCCCGTTGCTCCTCTTTCCCGTCACACTCACTCAGCATAACCAGCAATGGCAGCTGACCCTGCGTGAAGGCGAAAATATTGGCTTCAACAAAACTTTCCTCCTGGCCTACGCGCATTACAATCAAACCGATGTCTCAGAAAATCTGCTGGAAGAGGATTTTGAAGACTTTGAAGGTGACAGCACCATCTTCCGCACCAACATCTATCAGTTGCTGCAATCAGAGAAACTCGCCATCCACTTCAATCCCGACAACTATCAAAACAGGCTGATACCCTTTGAACCGGTCAGCAAAGACCAGTTGGCTCAGTATCACGGGAATGGCGTGCTCAAGCTTTTCCCGGAAGCATTGCTTGGAATCTTCCCGCAGGCTGACTCGCAACTGGTTCCGGATTATCTGGATCTCATGGACAAGAATGCGGTGCCTTCCCTCGAGGAGTTCTTTCTCACGCGCACTGTCGTGTCAGAGCAACCCGTCACCAATTTTGCAGACCGGGTGCGCGAAGAGAAAATGTTCCATACACTCACGGCAGATGACTCGCAGGAGAATATCATCAAAGCTGTCAAGTCAGGCTATTCAGTCGTGGTGCAAGGCCCTCCCGGCAGCGGCAAATCGCAACTGATCTGCAACCTCATTACCGATGCCATCGCCCAGCAGAAAAGAGTCCTGGTAGTTTGCCAGAAGCGCGCGGCGCTTGACGTCATTCACGAGCGGCTCACACGCGAAGGTGAAGCAGACTTCCTCGCTCTGGTTCACGATTTCAGAAACGACAGAAAAGCCATCTTCGCACAAATCGGGCAACAGATAAGTCGTGTGGATGAATATAAAACCCGCAACAACAGCCTGGATGCCATCCAACTCGACCGCAACTTCCTGCAGATCAGCCATGCCATCAACCAGATCACTGATGAGTTAGAGGAGTTCAGGCAAACACTGTTTGATACCTCCGAGTGTGGCGTGAGCATCAAAGAACTCTACCTGAACTCCAACCCTCAGGAACCTTCGATTTCCCTGACGCAGGAATTCAATCTTTACCCTCCGGGTGAGGCCCATCTTTTTCTCAACAAGCTGAAAGCATGGTGTCATTATGCCAGCCGCATGGAAGCCGACGACTACCTATGGAGAGACAGGAAAAGCTTTTCAGGTCTGGGCATCACGGACCGCAATGCGATTCAGGCCATCCTGCAGGCCATGCCTGAACAACTCGCCGTCTCCAAATCCACCACACTCCAGGCACTGGGTGCGTCTGTGGACGTCGAAAGCTGCACCGTGGTGGCACATCATGCCGAACATCTGCACGCCATGCTCGAATGGCTCGCTGACCCTGCAGTCTACACCAGTTTCAGATTGCTGTGGAATGAGCCGGAAGAAGAAGCCAACGGACTTTGGCTCAACAACCTCGAACGGATCATGCTGGACTGCTTTGAAGGCGATGGGCCAGAAACTACGCTGAGTGCAGACCAACTGGGGCCGTTCCAGGTAGCACTGTACCGAAGTATGAAGACCTTCCGCAACCCGTTTGGGATGTTGCGTTGGCGGTTGTTCTCCAAAGATAAATACCTGCTCAAAAGGACACTGGTTGCCAACAACCTGGCAAGCACCAGGCCCGGATTTGACCAGCTTGAAAAGAGACTCGACAGCCGCCTCAATCTTGAGCACAACGTCAGCAAACTTCGAACGAAGTCCTGGCTCGGCACTGACCCACCCTACCTCGACCGGGCAGAACTTCGCAGCTGGTTCCTCCGACTCCACCGCGCGCTGGACGCCAAGCAGGTATTCGACGCCATACGCAACCTGCGAAACTTCATCAACCCGGATAATCTCTCACACGCAGAGTTCCTTGAAAAGGTGAATATCCTGATCGACGCTTCTGTGGCCCTTGACCGGCAACGCCTGCAGTGGAGTCAATGGCTTACGCAACAACAGATCTATGCCGTAGAACAACGCCCCGAGCTGGCCGCCCTCCTTGTTCAGTCGCTGCACGACGACTTTGACGCCTTGTGCGTGTATGATCAACTCCGGGAGGGATTGTCGTCAGAAGAGCGAAACGTGCTGAACAAACTGCACGACGCCATCGGTTCCTGGGACCACCCGGCACTGGAAAAGCTCTTCCTCAACAGCCTGCGCATTGCCTGGATCGACTACCTCGAGGCAAAACACCCCGTGCTCCGCATGGTATCATCCGGCAGCATGGAACAAAAAAACGCCGAACTGAGAGACCTGCTCGAACGCAAACGCAGACTCGCACACGACATCTTCCTGCTCAGAACCCGTGAACACATGACAGAGGACATGGAGTATAACCGGCTGAACAATCGTGTCACATACCGGGATTTGCTGCACCAGGTTACCAAAAAGAAAAAACTCTGGCCCCTGCGCAAACTGCTCTCCGGCTACGCAAGCGATATTTTCAGGGTAATACCATGCTGGCTGACATCTCCCGAAAGTGTTTCAGCATTGTTTCCCCTGGAGAACCTATTTGACCTCGTCATCTTCGATGAGGCCAGTCAGTGCTTCGCAGAAAAAGGAATCCCCGCCATCTACCGCGGCAAACAAGTAGTCGTCGCCGGCGACTCCAAACAGTTACGCCCGGGCGACTTCTATCAGGTGCGGTGGGAAGAATCCAACCAGGATGACCCGGATACGGAGGCCGAATCGCTGCTGGAACTTGCCTCCCGCTATTGGATGACGCTCTCTCTTCAGGGACACTACCGGAGTCAGTCGCCGGAGCTCATCGCGTTCTCTAATCAGCACTTTTACCAGAACAAACTCCATCTGCTGCCCACCCAAAGCATCATGAATGGCCAGCAACAACCCATCCAGGTGTATCAAACGAAGGGTGTCTGGAAAAACCAGTCCAACATAGCCGAAGCAGAGGCAGTAACCAATCTCGTGCGCGAACTCCAGCAAAGCGAACTGTCGCCAACAATCGGCGTGATTACTTTCAATGCTGTCCAGCAGGCACTCATTCACGACATGCTTGATACTGCCGGAATCTCATTCGAACGCTCTCAGCTGTTTGTGAAGAACATTGAGAATGTGCAAGGCGACGAACGCGATGTAATCATTTTCTCCACCGGATATGCAAAAGATGAAAAAGGAAAACTCTCACTGCAATTTGGCTCATTGAACGTTGCCGGCGGTGAGAACCGGCTCAACGTAGCCATCACACGCGCGCGCGATCGCATCCTCATTGTCACCAGCCTTCACCATGACCAACTGCCGGTCGATGATACCCGCAACGACGGCCCCAAATTACTGAAGGCCTGGCTCCGTTATGCGCATGAAGTCTCTGACAAGAAGGCGCCAGCAGCCATAGCCACCACTGCAGACGGCATTTCGCAGGGATATCTCAAGAAGCGCGTCCACGAGTGGGCCACAGCCAAAGGCTTCCAACTCCGTCTGGATTGCTTTCCCATGGCCGACCTTGTCCAAATCAGTGACAAGATGTATCGGCATGTCTTACTTACAGACGATGATCACTATTTCCAATCCCTGTCGGCAAAATTCTCCCACTCACTTCACCCGGCGCTGCTCGAGGCAAGAGGATGGAAAAACAAGATGTTCTTCAGCCGGGCCTGTTGGATTCAGGAAGAAAAATTCCTGCTCGAAGTAGAGAAATTCCTTCAGTAGTCCCTCACTTGCGATAGTCAAGAGCAGGCTTGCGGTCGCCGATGAGCGCTTCGTACCTGAAGCCCTCTCCTCGTTTGGTATTGAATTCTTTCCACGCATCCTGGATCACCTGCGGATTCGTGAAAAATTCAGCGGCTGTCAGCGCCAGTGTCTTTGCGGCCATATTCATTCCCTTGATTCCGATGGACATCCCGCCGGCAGCTACTGCCTGCCAGCTGTGCGCGGCTGTACCCGGCACCCAGGTTGCAGTGCTCAGGCCCACAGTGGGTACCACCCAACTTACATCGCCCACATCGGTCGATCCAGCGGATTCCTCGTCAGGCCCAAACCCGGCAATCTCATTGGTGGACTCAAGTGCCGGCTTCTTGCCTGTGAACGTCGACTGAATCTTTGTCGCAAACTCACGTTCCTCAGGCGTCAGCACATACCCGCCGATCTTGCGCAAATTGGCGTCCATGACACGGGCCAAAGCCACATTGGGCAAGACATCATACACGCCGCCGGTAATTTCATACTCCACTCTGGTCTCTGTTCCCATAGCCGCGCCCTGCGCCGCCTTGACAATCCGCTCCCAAACTGATTTCACTTCATCCCGGTTCGGGTGACGCACATAGTAATAAGCCTCTGCAAATGCCGGCACCACGTTAGGGGCCTCACCACCGCGGGTAATGACATAGTGAATCCGGGTCTTTTCTGTGACGTGCTCGCGCAACATGTTCACCATGTCGTCCATCGCTTCAACACCATCCAGTGCCGAACGGCCTCTTTCCGGAGATGCAGCGGCATGAGAAGCGATGCCATAAAATCTGAATTTTCCGGTCTTGTTGGCCAATGATGAGCCATACTGTGCTGAATTAACCGCTCCCGGATGCCAGTGGAGCACGGCATCCACATCATTGAACATCCCGCCGCGCACCATGTAGACCTTACCTGAACCACCCTCCTCCGCCGGTGTGCCATAGAACCGGATGGTTCCCTTGATCTTGTTGGCCACCATCCACTCCTTCACAGCGATGGCCGCCGCAGCCGAGGCGACGCCAAACAAATGGTGCCCACAAGCGTGGCCTGCCTTCTTGCCCGGTATGGGTTTCAACTCGGGCACTGCCTCCTGAGAAACTCCGGGCAAAGCATCATATTCGCCCAGAATAGCTATCACAGGTTTTCCAGAACCCCACGAGGCGATAAATGCTGTGGGCATCTCTCCTACCCCGGCCTGAACAGAAAAGCCAGCCCCTGTCAGGGTCTGCTGCAACAAGGCTGAACTCTGACTCTCCTGATATCCCACTTCCGCATACTCCCAGATCTTGCTGGCGGTAGCTGCATACACAGCGGCATTGACGTCAATGGACTTTATTAGCTGATCCTTTGACGATTGCGCGTAAGCAACAGAACAGGACATCATGAGCAACAGGGTGATTCTCTTCATGGTTAAATCAATTGGTGTCTGACGAAAATAGGAAAAACCAGCCACCCTCATGGAGAAAATAATGTGGAAGGCAATAAAAGAAAAAGAGGGAGTTTGCACTCCCTCTTCGCCCACTCTAAACTAACTGCGCACACAACTAAACGCCCAACCTGCTAGAGCGACAGGTTAGCTCTTTCATTTCTTTCCAGTTCCCGTCAAAAAACAATGCAGGATGCTGACTGAATTCTTGTAGGTAGGATGAGCGTATCCAATTACTTTCCCTGTCTTGTCGCGAATCTCCACTTTGTCCTTATCAACATCGTGGACGGTGAGTATGATCTCGCCATCGATGCTTTCATAGTCGCGACCATCCTTGCCTTTGTGTCCAAGCACCTTCCCTTCAGGCGAAACCAGAAGACCCTCCTTGTTCAACAGCGCAATGTGATGACCCTCTGCATCAGTAATGACGCCGTTCTTGCTCAGCGTGCCGACGTGGGCTCCGTTGAAGTAGATTTTGCCCTCATCGGTGATGTGATGACCTTTGTAGTCAGACTGGGCATTGCCTTTCATGGCGAAGACCAGCAACGCTAGCGAGAGAAAAAACAGGAACCGCGTCCGTTTCATGACCTAGAATTTATAGATCGCTGCCATGCCGATCGTCGACTGTGAACTCTTCGAGAAGTTCCCGTTCGAATCCATGAACTGCTGTGTAGGCAATTCAACCCCATTGGCATCCTTCAGTTTCTTGAAGGCATCAATCCGGAATTCCGGCTTCAGCAACAACTTGCCGTCCGCCAGCGTGACGTTACCTGTAAATGTATATGTCATGACGTCTGTGCCCTGGCCATTGGTGAGGAGTGCCCGTGCGCCAGAGGTGTTGTCGAAATACTCGATGCGTGTTCCGAAGGAGAAAATATCAGTGAACTTGTACATCGCATACAGGTTGGCACCGCCCCAATGCCTGGATTTCGATCCAAGTTGCACTCCCTGGAACTCACCCTTGGCCGAACCATACATGAACCAGCCACCCAGGTAGAACTTGTCTGATACCTGGTAGTTGATAACCAGGTCGAGTACACCAAAGTAACCGGTGGTGTCTTTACCATTGAACCGTGCGTTGGCTTCGTTACCCTGAATAGTATTGAAATAGATGTTCAGGCCTTCCTTGGGTGACACAAACAGCTGACCGATGAAACTCTTGCCCCGGTTATTGTCGTTGACACCGTCCGTACCATTGACCAGACCGCCCATAATGGACGCCTTGTCACTGAACGCATAGGTAGCCTTCGCACCGATGTGATAGAAAGGGATTCCCGCATTGAAAGTGTTGTTGATCGAATAGTGGAAATTGAGCGGCGCATCAATGTATTCGTATCCAATATGTGTACCAAACTGCCCGGCAGTGATGGTCAATTTGTCGGAGGCTTTATAGTTGATGTAGGCCTGCTTGATCATGATGGCCGAATATGTCGAGTTGGCGATGACACTTCCCCAGCGGTAGCGAAAGTCATTGCCGTAGCTGCCATATTCTACGTTCGGGCCAAAACCAATTTCACCCACCACTTCTGTATTCTTGTAAGAATATGCCATTCGATTGAGGAACATACCCAGTTGGAACTGACCCACATACCGGTCAAATCCGCGGCTGATGCCCGAGTTGCCCAGGTTATTGCGGGAGGAAGGATTGTTGAGGTTGGCGAAGTAATAAGTGTCGAAATACCCCGAATAGGTGAACTTGCCCGCTTCTTCTTTGGGCTCCTCTTCTTCCTTGACGGTGGCAGGAGCGTTTGGATCTGACTTGGCGGGCACCGTCGCTACTGACGCAAGGTCCTGGCCATATACTGATGAACATCCAAGCAGCAACATGATCGCCGTCGTGAATGAAACAAATGCCTTTTTCATATTTTTGAATGTGTTTACTCGTTAAACATTAAGCTGAAGTGGTCCTGCAGGGTCTAGCCACCCCGCGGGGCGCTTCAGTGAATGACTGAAGCAACTCCGCAAGGACCGGGCGTGCCCCGCCCAAATCGGGGCACGCCTTGTCACTTCTAACCAGATTAATTGACCAATTCTTTTGCCTTGAAATCGAAGGGGAACGCATTCTCGCCGTGCTGGCTGAAGTCCTGACCCACTTCCTTCTCTTCTGCTGAAACCTTGAGCGGAGAAATCAGGTCGGTAACCTTCAGGATGATGAATGC
>JAIBBB010000116.1 GCA_019694905.1 Cyclobacteriaceae bacterium | reverse complement strand
AAGATTGTCAAAGATGTGTTGAAACTCCGGGAAATAACGGAAATGAATGGCCTGGTCGCGGAAAGGATCTACGACCAGCGAGAAGATGCCAGCTGCCATGCGTGAGGACCCCAGGGAAAATGTGCCTACCACCAGTAACTCATCCCGTATAAGCGAACTGGTCAGTGCTGAAAGGATGTGTTTATCGGATTCGATGTCGACCGGGTCGTCTACCAGGAGATTTCCGCTTTCATCGAAAGTTCTGACCACCAGTTTCTTCTTCTCCCGGTTGCCACGTTCCACGAGCAGTACGTTGAAGGTGTGGTTGTAATTGGCTTTCACATCCATCAGTTCAGTTTCACTGAGGAAAAAACCGGGTAGGACTTTTGGTTTGTTGGCTGCAGTATCAAAGATCACCACAACAGGTTCCTTGTTGACATAGCCACCGAGTACACAATTGCCACCTACAACGATGAAGTGCGTGATCCGCAAATTCAACTCAAGTTTTGCGGTGTAAGCATTAAAGACCGACTGACCCAGTTTTAACTCCAGAATCTCAAAGGTGTTGGAATAGGCATTGGTTTCCTCCGATCGAAACAACAGGAAGAGTTTACCGGGCACATATTCGTATCCAATGAGCTGAAGTCGCGAATTGATTTCAAGGGAGGGTTCCTGGCGGCGCGTCATCGTTGTATCAACAACAAGTACCTGCCAGGTTCGCTTTCCATCATTGACTTTGTCAAGCTTGCGAACCAGTGCCAACCCCTCCTTTTTCAGCGAGATTACTGTAAACGCGTCATCGGAACTCTTTTGCTCGATTTCAAAGCGCTCCTGTTGCAAGAGTTGCGCATGCACCGGGATGCCTACGGATACCATCCACACCAATACCAAGCCGATCAATCGCATACGATTCTATTCTTCACTGAGCGCCACAATCCAATCAAACTCCTCCTCGCGGACCGGTTGAACAGACAAACGCGATACCTTGACCAGTACCATGGCTGCCAGTTTTTTGCTGGCTTTGATTTCTGACAAGGCAACTGCCCGTTTGAGTTGTTTGACCGGACTCAGATCCACCGCTGTCCAATCCTTATCTTTTGGCTCGGGGTATCCCTCCTTCACAACTTTCGCGATACCCACCACCGCCTTTTCGTCTCCTGTGTGGTAGATAAGCACCAGGTCGCCCTTTTTCATGTTTTGCAGATTTTTCCGGGCCTGGAAATTTCTTACACCATCCCAGGTGCCGGTCTTTTCCTTCACCAGATCACCCCACGCATACGTGTCAGGTTCTGTTTTTACGAGCCACCAGTTCATCTTCGATGATTTATTACCTGAATATCTAAAAATACACAATTGCCTATCAATATTTGGGGCTTAATTTTAGGTCTGGTCTCAAGGACCTCTCCGCTTCCACCCAAATGAAAATTCTGATCCTTCGTTTTTCTTCTATTGGCGACATCGTTCTAACCACCCCGGCAGTGCGGGCCATTAAAACACAAGTGGATGAGGCGGAGGTCCATGTGGCTGTGAAGGCACAGTACGTGGGCTTGTGGGCCGACAACCCGTACGTTGACAAAATCCACGCGTTGCACAGCAGTCTCAATGAACTGATTACCCGGTTGCAGGCTGAGCATTTCGATGTAGTCATTGATCTCCATAACAATCTCAGGACCCGGATTGTCAAATTCAGACTGGGAGTGCGTGCGCATAGCTTCAACAAGCTGAATTGGAAAAAGTGGTTGATCGTCAACCTCAAAATTAACCGCCTTCCCAATGTTCATATCGTGGATCGCTACCTGGCAGCGGCCGCGCCACTGGGGGTAAAGCCAGACGCGCTGGGCCTTGACTACTTCATCCCTGAAAAGGATGAGGTACCGCTGGATTGGCTTCCGGAAACACACCGGTCTGGTTATGTAGCCTACGCGATCGGTGCTCAGCATGAAACAAAAAAACTGCCCCTCAAACGAATGATTGAGTTGTGCGACAAGATCAATAAGCCGATCGTCTTGTTGGGCGGCAAGGAAGATGGTGCTAATGGTGAGGCTATTGAAAAGTTTTTCAACCGCTCAGGCTCATCTGGCATGGAAGAGGGGTTGACAGAGCTGAACAAAAAGACGGTTGTTTTCAATGGCTGCGGCAAGTACAACCTCAACCAGTCTGCCAGCATCCTTCGCCAGGCAACAGTAGTATTCAGTCACGACACAGGCCTCATGCACATCGCCGCTGCCTTGCAAAAGGAAGTTTTCAGTATATGGGGCAATACCATTCCGTCGTTTGGTATGTACCCTTACCGGACCCGGTTTACGGTACTTGAGAAGCAGGGGCTTTCATGCCGGCCATGCAGCAAGATCGGACACCATCGCTGCCCGAAGGGTCATTTCAAGTGTATGAATGAAATGCAGTTTGATTTCTACCTGCCCTAGTAGGCACGCACCAGCTTGCCATCCATGTAGTTGATGTAGCTGCGGTTCGCAACCAGCATTCCACCTGGCGTAGGATAATCACCGGTAAAGTACCAGTCACCGGAATTGTTTGGAATGGCCTTGTGCAGATTTTCAACTGTCTGGTAAACCACTTCCAACTCGGCGTTCATGCCTGCGGGGCGCACGATGTCAGCGATTTTTTCAGAGATCTCTTCGTCGGTAAACTGTTCGTAGAGCCTCTTCACATAGTTGACTGCGTCGCGGTCCCTGATCGAACGCTGGCACTGTTCATATACTTCACCCAGCAGAAAGTCTTTTCCCTGCTCACGAATCAGTTGAATGACCGCTCTGAAAGCGACGAAATCACCCATGCGGCTCATGTCAATGCCATAGCAATCCGGAAAGCGGATTTGTGGTGCGGAGGAAACAACAACAATCTTCTTGGGATGCAGGCGATCCAACATCGTCAGTATGCTCTTTTCCAATGTGGTTCCGCGCACGATGGAGTCATCAATCACGACGAGCGTGTCCTTGTCCTTTCGGATCACTTCATACGTGGTATCATACACATGCGCTACCATTTCGTCCCGGTGTGCGTCGTCGGTGATGAATGTGCGCAACTTTGCATCCTTAATGACAATCTTCTCTACACGGGGCCGGAAGGAGAGCATTTCCTCAATAGAATCTACCGATGGCTTGGCATCAACGATATGATCCTTCTGTTTGCTGATCAGGTAGTCTTCAATTCCTGCCATCATCCCGTAGAAGGCAGTTTCGGCGGTATTGGGTATGTAGGAGAAAACCGTGTTTTTGAGATCAAAATTGGTCGCCTTCAGTACCCGGGGTACCAGCAGCCGTCCCAGCATTTTGCGCTCTCTGTAAATGTCCGGGTCATTTCCTCTTGAGAAATAAATCCTCTCAAAACTGCAGGACTTCTTGTCGCCAGGCTGCCGAATCTGGTGCTGCCCAAATTCGCCGTTCTTCTGAATGATCAACGCGTGTCCGGGCTTGACCTCATCAATCTGGCTATAGTCAATGTTGAAAGCGGTCTTGATGGCTGGTTTTTCGGAGGCGACAACCACTACCTCATCATCTGCATAGTAGTAGGCTGGCCGGATGCCGTTGGGGTCGCGCACCACAAAGGCTGCGCCCGATCCAATGAGTCCGGCCATGGTATAACCACCGTCAAAATCCTTGCATGCCCGGCGCAACACATTCTTCAGGTCGAGCTCGTCTTCAATGATGTCCGAAACTTCCTGATTGGAAAACTGGTCCTTGTACTTTTCGAACAGAGACTGGACCTCTTCGTCAAGGAAGTGACCAATCTTTTCCATCACCGTGACCGTATCCACTTTCTCTTTCGGGTGCTGCCCAAGACTTACCAGCAGATCAAACAGCTCGTCAACGTTGGTCATGTTGAAGTTACCGGCCATCACCAGGTTGCGACTGCGCCAGTTGTTCTGACGAAGAAAGGGATGCACATTTTCAATGCTGTTGAACCCGTGGGTTCCGTAGCGGAGGTGGCCCAGCCAGACTTCCCCTGCAAAAGCGACGTGTTCCTTCAACCATTGCTCATTGTGGAACTTGTCTTTACCCGCTTTCTGTGCTTTCTGGTATTTCTTGCCAATCTTCTTGAAGAGATGGGCCACCGGCTGACTCTTGATGGAGCGATAGCGGCTGATATACCGGTAGCCAGGCGCGACGTCAATTTTGATGTTTGCAATTCCGGCCCCGTCCTGACCGCGGTTGTGCTGCTTTTCCATCAGGATGTACATTTTGTTCATCCCAAAGGTTGGTCCATACTTTTCAATGTAGTAGGACAGAGGTTTGCGTAGCCGGACCAGGGCTATGCCACATTCATGGAGGATTTCATCCGTCATGCAAAATCAAAGGTCAAAGTTAAGGTTATTCAACCAGCCCATCAACAAGCCCGGCTGGAAGAATGCCCACAGTACCCACACAACCAATATAATCCGGAAAAGGTTTGACCCGGCATCATCCCTTGCAGAAATAATGGCACCGGAAACAGGCTTGAGGAATAACTGATAGGGAACCTTCAAGTAGAAGAAAAGAGCCACCACGGTGTTCAGGAGTCCAAACACAAACAAAATCAGATGCACACCTGCCCCCGACTGCTGCCAGATCTCCCAGAGGCCGGCGAAGAGAAAGAGTTTGGCGGTGAAACCCACCACGGGTGGAAGGCCTGTCAGGGAAATGAGCCCCAGGGTGAGCGCAACGCTGCTCCAAACCGATCCCATGCCCTGCCCGGCGTACGCATCGATGCGGCCACTACCGGTGCGTTTTTCCAGCAGGGCAAGTCCGTGCACCGTAAGAAAATTGCCAGCCGCGAATGCTGCCATATAGAAGACCAGAAATCTCCCGGTAGTGGCAGACAGCGAGGCCAGTGAAATGAGCATGAATCCTGATTGTGCGACCGATGACCATGCCATCAGGCGACGCGTATCCTGCTGCCACAAGGCGGCAAAATTACCCGCGATAAGTGTGAGCGTGGCAACGGCACCCAGGGCAATGGTCCAGTTGACAGGGGAGAGACCAAAGGCATGAAGGCTCAGCAACACCTTGAGCAGGGCTGCCAGTCCCGCAAACTTGGGAACTGTAGAAAAGAGTGCGAGCATTGGCCATGGCAGACTTTCATATACGTCTGGAGCCCAGAAGTGAAAGGGTGCTGCGGCAATCTTGAAAAGAAAGCCGGCCATCAGTGCCAGCCCTGCAATGAGCGTCAGATTTCGGTCTGCATCGGCCAGTTGCTCTGCCATTCTCGATGATGCAAAATCCAGGGTGCCTGTCAGCCCGTACAGCATGGAAGCGCCATAGATCATGAGGGCGGTGGCTGCTGCTCCAAACAGGAAATACTTGAGACTTCCTTCCGCGCTGCGCTGATCAAATCCAAAGTTGACAAGCAGGTAGCCTGTGATAGAGAGGATTTCGAAGGACACCAGCATCGATACGAAGTGATTACTGAGTGTCAACCACTGACCTCCCCACACCATGGCGAGCAGCAGGAAATAATATTCAGAGGCGCGACGTTCGGTGGGCACAATCCATGCGAGTAACATCGTAAGCAATCCCGACACGATGAGCAGCATACGAATGACTGCCGCAAAGGATGACACGCGCAGCATGCCGCTGAAGATAGTTTGTGGTTCCGGATAGAAGAAGTCGGCCGAGAACAGCAGGTCTGCTACCAACACGAGAAAGGCAAGCCACCAGATCCTGGTCCAGGAAAGCTTCCAGAACCCGGCCAGCAGCACCAGCACCATCCCCGCCGCAAGTACCATTTCGGGCACTACGTGCAACAGGTCTGCCATCAATCTGTCTGTAAGCGAATACACAATCAGGGTTGATGAGTTGTCATCAGTTGCAACCAGTACACTGTAAATCCATTGATGAGGTTGAGGAGTGGCTGCGGATACACACCCAGCACCAGCGTGAACAAAGAGAGCGGGAGGAGCAAGCCCACATCAAAAAACGTCAGGTCTTTCAACCGGACCTGGTCGGCCTTGATGGCAAAGGGTCCAAAGAACATGCGCTGAATGGCCCACAGAAAATAACCAGCAGCGAGTATGAGTCCGCCGAGGGCGGCAAATGCAAGCGTCAGGGAAACATACCCTGTTGAGGTTGCAGCCGTAAACGCTCCGAGTAAAACGAAGAGTTCGCCGATGAAGCCGGAGAATCCCGGCAATCCGAGTGAGGCAAAAAATGCGATAAGCACGAACAGGGTGTAGTGGGGCAACCGGGAAGAAAGTCCCGAGTGATTCTCAATCAGCCTGTTGCCAGTACGTTCTTCCAGCATGCCTGCCAGCAGGAATAACATTGCGGAAAGTATACCGTGGCTCACCATCTGAAAAACCGCACCTGTGACACCGCTTCCGGTAACGGAGGCAATGCCAACCAGCACAAAGCCCATGTGCGACACAGAGGAGTATGCAATCAATCGCTTGAGGTCTTTTGAGGCAAGACTGTTGAATGCGCCATAGAGAATGGAAACAACACCCAGGCCTGCCACCAACCATGAAAAGTGAACGGCTTCCGCCGGGAACAAAGGATAAGCAACGCGAATGATGCCATAGCCACCTACCTTCAACAGCAAGGCTGCCAAAAGCACGGAAACTGCAGTTGGCGCTTCCACGTGTGCATCCGGCAACCAGGTGTGGAGTGGCACAGCGGGCAGTTTGATGGCGAAGCCTGTGAGAAGCAGCAGGAATGCCCACTCGCGCCAGGTAAACCAGCCCAGCGTTCCGGGTGTGTCAGGACTCAGCACTGCCCCCGGGGTATAGCGCGCAATATCCTGCAGGTAAGGCAACCCGAAAGTATGGGTCAGCGACGCACTGCCTGGATCGCTGCCCGAGAGATAGAGTCCGATGAAAACGATGAGAATGAGAATGGAGCCGAAGAGCGTGTAGAGAAAGAACTTCATAGAAGCATACTCCCGCCGGGGCCCGCCCCAGATGCCGATCATGAAGTACATCGGCAATAGCATGAACTCAAAGAACAGGTAGAATAGCAATAGGTCCTGAGCAGTGAAGGAGCCTATGACGGCGGCATCCAGCACAAGAAAGAGCACGAAGAATCCCTTCTGTTTGAATTTGATTTTGCGTGCAGCGAGTGCGGCAAAGAAGAGCACTACCACAGAGAGGAGGATCAGCGGCAGACTTAACCCGTCGACACCAACCCAGTAGTCTGCTTTCCAGATTCCCCAGGTGCCAAGGTCCATATTGATCCACGACCGGTGCTCTACCAGTTGCATGGCGCTGCCTGGTTGAAAGCGCGACACCATGGATAAAGCAATCAGCAGTTGGAGGATCGTGACGAGCAGTGCCCCGCGGCGGAAAATTTCTTTGTGTCTGGCGGGAATAATCAACAGAATGCCGGCACCAAGGAGCGGCAGAAGTATCAGAAGGGTGATCAATTTGTCCTGCATGAGCTGCCGTCAGGTATTTTGCCAAATTAGAAAAATAATCAGCGCAGCCAGCGTCCAGCCCAGGTATCGCTGGATATTGCCACCGCTGAGTGACCTCGTCAGCCAGCCGGCATACCGCGCAACTTTTGCAGCACCGTTGACAAGGCCGTCGATAATATACCGGTCTGCAGCTCCGGTCAGGAACGCGGTTGTCACAGTTGCGTAGGTTGTCAGATGGATGACGCCGTCGATGATCCTGCGGTCAATTGCCTGTGACCAGGCGGCCAGTTGTCTGACCGGAAATAGTACGCCGGCTTGAATCAGCAAGTCTATGCCAAAGGCTGACGGAATTGCTGACTCTTTGACCTGGCGGTGTGACCGGTAGTACAGGATGACTGCCACAACCACAGCAGTATTCAGGACAGCCGCAGTCGGTAGAAGCCAGCCGATAGCGTGGATTTCTTCTTGTGGGTAGATGAAACTCTCCAGGCGCCACGGCAACGGAAATGCGATGAACCAGAGGGATGCTGCTGCCATCACCAGCAACGGGAACGACATTGCGGGAGGGACCGGTTTGCCGGGCGAAGTTATGTTGGGGTCGTTCCACCATACAAACCATACCAGCCGGGTCGTATACCAGGCAGTCAGTGCGCTTACTGCGAAGGAGATCAACAGCCACGGCGTCCCTTCAAGGCTTGCACTCATGGCATCTTTGGAAAGCAGCCCGGAGGTCAGCGGCAGGCCCGCAAGCGAGGCGGCGCAGAGCATGAACAACCACGACGTTAAAGGCAGTTGGGTTCTCAGTCCGCTCATCTGCCGGATATCCTGCATGTCAGGGTGTCCCGGCTGATGAAGTGCATGAATCACCACGCCGGCCCCGAGAAACAGGCCTGCCTTGAAAAACGCATGTGTATACAGATGCAGCATGGCGGGCATGGTCTCGCCTGCGCCCAATGTCATGGTCATCAGTCCGAGTTGCGAGAGCGTGGAGTAGGCAAGAATCTTTTTGATATCAGTCTGGATGAGTGCGCCCCACGCGCCGAGGAGGGCGGTGATGGCGCCAGTAACGCCTACAACGAGGAGGGCGGCATGACTGAAGATGAAGTGCGTCTGCGCCAGCAGGAAAATACCTGCGGCAACCATGGTGGCGGCATGAATCAGTGCTGATACCGGCGTAGGGCCTTCCATTGCATCTGGCAGCCAGCTGAAGAGAGGGAATTGCGCAGACTTCGCCACCACGCCACCGAAAATCAACAAGGCCACCCATGTTGTTCCGTCAGCGGAGATCAGGTGGGTGAGTTGCTCCAGATCGAGCGTGCCTGTTTGAGCATAGAGCAACAACAGGCCGCTTAACAGCAAGCTGTCGCCCACACGGTTCATCAGAAATGCCTTCGTTGCTGCAGCACCGGCAGAAGGCCGGGTCCGATAGTGACCAATCAGTTGATACGAACAGAATCCAACGAGTTCCCAGAAAAAGAAGAGTTGCAGGAGATTGCCTGACGATACCAGCCCGAGCATGGAAAAAGTGAAGAGCGCGAGCGTGGCATAATATCTTTTCAATTTCGGATCATCGGCGAGGTAGGCGGCAGAATACAAGTGCACAGCAAGGGAAACCACGGCGATGGTTTCCATCATGACGATGGTGAGCGGCGTGAGCCGGATAGACAATGAAAACGAAGCACCAGGAACACTCATCCAGGGGATGGAAGCAAATGCTGCGACGGTGTTTGTCTTGCTGCCGAGATAAAATATTCCGATTGTTACCCAGAGCATCCCCAGGGTACTGCTGATGGGTACTATCCATGCCCTGCGAGCCGGAATAATGCCACTGGCCAGCAGCATAATGGCCAGTGGCAGCACTATCAACAACGCCAGCGTACTCCAATCAACTGTTTCTGTCTGCATGCTCTTTCAGTTGATTGAGATCGCCGGGTCTTGCGGTATCATAGTAGTGGTATACGCGAAGCACAATGGCTATACCTACGGCAGCTTCACAGACGGCCACAATGATGACGAACAGGGACAGCATTTGCCCATCGAGTTGCCCCGGAAAGTAGCGGTCAAACGCGACGAGGTTGATATTGGATGCATTCAACATGAGTTCGATGCCCATCAGCACCACTATGGCATTGCGTCGGGTGATGACGATCACCAGCCCCACACAAAGCAGCAGCGCACCCAGATACAACAAGTGGTTGTCATTGATCATGTGCGCGGCGGTTTGTCGGCGGCAACGATGGCTGAACCAACCAGCGCAACGAGCAACAGCACGGCGGCCAGTTCAAATGGAAGCACGTACGAGGAAATCAGCAGCTTCCCGATAGCGGGTGCGGTGCCACTGGGACCATCAGCAAGCGGAGGCAATGACCGGAACGCCGACAATGCGCTGATGATAAACACAAAAAAAGCTGTTCCCATGACTGCTGTTGGGAAGAATGCTGTTGAGTGGATTTCACTGCGGGCCTGGTGAGACGTGACCATGATGCCCATGATGAGCAATACGAGCACGCCGCCGGCGTAGACCATGATCTGACTGACAAAAAGGAATTCCGCACCAAGGAGGGCAAAGATGCCGGCAACGGAAAGAAGGCATACCAGCAAAAGCATGGCCGCATGAATGACCGCTCGGACAAACAAGATTCCGATCGCCGCAACCGCCGCGAGTAATTCAAAAGCAATCAGCGTCCCCTGGCTCATTCTGTGTCAGGTTTGGGGGACTGTGGTGGCGCCGGTTTCAATTTGGGTCGAAAGACGGGTTTGCCACCGGTTGCAGCTGGCGGCGGGGTTCCTGCAGTCGTAGGCGGGGAAGGCGCGCTGGCTTGTTTGGCAGCCTGATGACTTTCCCAGGCAGCCTTCCTGTCGGCGATCTCAGCCGGCGACATGTTGGCGAACGGGATGAGGTGTGTCCGGATGTCATACGTGCTGAAGTCATACTCCGAAGTCATGGTCAGGCATTCGGTAGGGCATACTGTGGTGCACAGCCCACAGAAACAGCATTTGCCCATGTCAATGTCGAAGCGAGCTGCATAAATGCGGCGCGGAGTTCCATCAGAGGTCTTGCCGAATTCCTCCGCCGAACGAATGGGTTCTATCGTGATGCAATTGACCGGGCACACTTTCACACACTTGTCGCACACAATGCAGTCGTCAATCTCATTATGGAGCTTGTAGCGACCGTTGTCCGGCACAGGGATTCGCTCGTGAGGAAATGCAACGGTGGTGATGCCATGCTGATCTGCAAAGTAGTCAGGGGCAGCAATGTTGTGTTGCCGCACCCGGTGACGCGATTGCAGAAGATGCTTCCAGGTAAGCCCCAGGCCCACCCGCAGTGTGTGGAGTGCGGTGCCGATTGATTGGAAGTAAGAGGCGCTACCCATGGGCGAAACACAAAAGTAACGCCAAAATGCTTATTCGGGTAGTGAGGTCAGATCTCCAGAAATCCGTCAGGCAGCTGGAGCGTCAGCACCTTCCTCGTCTTGTTGACAGATTTGATGAAGGGTTTTTGTGCGGGCACCAGTATTTCTTTCCCCTGGTAGTGCGCAACGAGCAGTCGCGTCGGACCCGCACTGACGACAGAAACAACCGTACCAATAGCACCGGCAGTTTCGTCGACCATTTCGTAGCCAATCACTTCATCGTCATAGAACTCACCGCGCGCGGACGGTTCGCGTTCAGTCTTTGGCAGGTACAGACTTGCCCCGCGGAGTGCATGGGCACCTTCAAGTGTCGTAACCTCTTCAAAGCGCATGAAGGCCCGGTCGTGCCGGATCGATACTGCAGTTAAGAAATAGGGTATCAACTGGTGGCCCTGGTGAAGAAACACGGCAGTGCCTTCAACGGGGTCGGGACTGTCTGGCTCCAGCATGACCGTCACTTCCCCTTTCAGGCCGTGGGTCTTTGAAACATAGCCGATCTTGAAGCAGTCGTCGAGCGTCATACAACAAAAAAGCCAACCCCGATGACCGGAATTGGCTTTGGTTTACAGGATATATGCATTATGCCTCAGGAGCTGCAGCTTCGGCTTCAGCGGCAGGAGCAGCTTCGGCGCTGGCGGCAGCAGCCTCTTGCTTCTTGCGGATGGCTTCAGCGCGGGCTTCTTTCACCTTTGCTTCAGCTTCTTTACGCGCCTTGGCAGCGTCTTTCTTGGCGTTGGCAACTTTGTTCTTCTTGTCGTTCAGCTTGGCTTCGTTGGCTTTCTTCCAGTCTTCCAGCTTCTGATTGGCCTGATCTTGTGTGATGGCGCCTTTGATGACACCGATCTGAAGGTGCTTGCGCATCATC
>JAIBBB010000115.1 GCA_019694905.1 Cyclobacteriaceae bacterium | reverse complement strand
CCCTTCGCTCTGCTTCCGTCATCAGATGGATGGCTTTGGATGAGTTGTACCCCCAGTTTCCAATGGGGTACTTTTCCACGGACTTGAGCAATTGAATAAGCGCGACGCCGCCGGAGGAAGGAGGTGGCATCGAAATCACCCTGTAGTTCTTGTAGTACGCGGTAACAGGCTCAAGCCAGCGGCTCTGGTATTTCTTCAGGTCTTCATGCGTAATGATGCCTTTACCACGCTTCATTTCACTTACGAGGTCGTCTGCAGTTTTGCCTTCATAAAATCCGGCTCTGCCTCCATCCCGAATACGCCCCAAGGTCTGAGCGAGTTCAGCCCACCGCACCGTGTCACCTTCCTTCCATGTTTTGTACAAGAACTCGGGTTGGACCGTATTGTATTTCTTCAGTTCCGGAACGACGTTGTTCAGATTCTCAGCTTCCCGACGAGTGAGAACGACACCATTCGTGGCCAGGTCGATGGCCGGCTGAACCAGGTCCTTCCACGGCAATGAGCCAAATTTCCGGTGCATTTCAACGAGACCGTCGATGGTGCCAGGCACGCCTGAAGCCAGATGCCCTTCGGTGCTCAGATTGGGCACCACATTTCCGTCCTTGTCCAGATACATGTCTGTAAATGCTGCGGCAGGCGCCTTCTCCCTGTAGTCAAGTGAAAAGAGCTTACCGTCCTTCTGCCGATACACCAGGAAGCCTCCGCCACCAATGTTGCCGGCAGCAGGAAAAGTTACAACCAGCGAAAGTTGAACCGCCACAGCCGCGTCAATTGCATTGCCTCCCCGTTGAAGGACTGCCTTACCAACCGCCGCTGCCAGAGGGTGGGCACAAACCACCATCGCAGAGTCTCCGGTCTTACCTGAAATACCTGAAGGCAACTTCTTGTCCGGTTGGCACGCAACCAGAAGGGCGATAGAAAGAATCAAGCAATGTCTCATATTCATACGGGTCAGGATTTGGCGTCTAAAGGTAGGAAAAACGTTCTGTCGCGGCGGACTTTTCTTTCACCTTCCAAATTCATTACTTACAGTCTCTAAGACTATGAGCTTGCGAAAGGAGAAGGCTGCGCGAATACGATTGGCCATTTTGGACCAGGCCCTGAAGCTGGTCGGAAAACGTCCGTTCCAGGATCTGTATGTTGATGACATCTGCGCCAAGGTCAAGATCTCCAAAGTGACCTTCTTCAAATACTTCCCGCAGAAAGAGGACATCCTTCTGTACTTCTTCCGGTTGTGGTGCCTGCGGCGGGCTGTGGAATTGAAGGAGAAGCCCAAACAGGGCCTGAGTGGAATCCAATACCTGTTCGACAGGCTGGCGGATGATTGCGAAGCCTTTCCGGGTATCATGCTGGGGTTGGTGGGTTATCTTTCCGATCCGAAGCGCCCGCGAAAGCCATTCCCTGTTAAAGTGGAAGAGAAGGTCCTGCTTTTTCCAGAGGTCCGGGAGGTCAACCACATTGAGATTCTCTCGATTGAGCAGATGATCGAGAACTTTGTTCTCGAGGCAATTTTCAATAAGGAAATTACAAGGACAACTTCTACTCCGGAGATCACCCGGCTGCTCAGCACCGTCTTGTATGGCACCATGGTTACAGGCCATCTGACCCAGCAGCAACCGTTGAAAATGTACTTCAGAAAGAACCTGGACATGACGGTGAAGGGGCTGGCCTGAGTTTAGTCACTCATCCGCACCTTTCGGGTTCCCTGTTTTTCCATGATTTTGATCCGGAGTCTCCCAATGTGGAGTTTCTTGTGGTAAATGTGATTCTTGTACCACGTGTGATGATAGCGAGGTTTAGGTACCACTTCTCTGGGGTGCCCCAGTAAGGCACAAGACTCCATCAGCAGGAGCAGCGCAATCAGGAGGGCAGTGGTGTAATTCCGCTTCATTGATCTTCTAAAAGTACTACATTCGACGAAGATGAAGAAGTTACAATACCTCTGTGGCCTGACCCGGCTCACAGCTCTTATGACACAGGGGCTGGTCATGGTCTTGCTAACACATGCCTGCCTCAACGCGCAATTTCTGCAAAGCGCTAAAGTCGAGGGAGGATTCTTCAAGGAACTGCTATCGTCCTCCGGAAGAACCTACTCAAACCTGCCCCTGTGCACTTACCAGATAGGTGAAGCACGCTATTCAGCAGCCACCGGTCCATTGATGGTCACGTGGACCACGCCTTCCTGGGTGGACCAGGTCATGCTTGTGCGCATCACGATTGCCAACAAGTCCTCCGACACCATCACGATTCACAACGTTGTACCCTTTGATCAGGATCAAGCTGAGGTGTACATCACCGGGAGAGGTAACCACCGACTTTCCAGAACGCACCTGTTTCGAGCTGGGAAGGTGCCGGTCAACATCATTGTTCCTGACAACGCATGGGAACTTGGCTATGCAGCCATCAGGCAGAGGGATTCGTTGATATTGACGGGACTCGTGCGGCGGGATGATAAGTCCATTGTAAAGGGAACCAGAAAGCGTTTTGAAACCGTACTCTTTCCGGGCGGTCAGGTTAGTTTCGATCTTCATGCGGAACTGGTCGCTGGCGAGTGGCAGGACGGCCTTCGCCGGATCTTTCAAACCAGGAAGTTGTACGATTTGATTTCTTTTGACGAGAATCTGTACAACCGGAAAGACCTCGGCTGGATAAGAAAGGCCTACTCCATGCACCTGCTGATGGCCTGGGACAAGCAGTACTACAATAGTACATCCGGAGCGGAAGCACTTCTAACCATGGTCAGAAAAGGTAAGTTGTTGTACGGAGGAGATGATGTGGTATGTCTTTGGCCAACTTGGCCCACGCTCGGGCTTGATCAACGAAATCAGTTTGACATGTACCGCGATCTGCCTGGTGGACTTTCCGCCTTGCGCTCACTCGCGGACACCCTGCGCGCTATGGGGACACGCTTCTTTGTGGCATATAATCCATGGGATGAGAGTACCCGGAAGGAAGGGCATCTTGAGGGGCTGGAGCGGCTCATAAGAGCCACCGGTGCCGATGGTGTAGTGCTGGACACGAAAGGAGAGTCCAGCGCAGAGTTGCAGGCCGCCGCAGACAAAGTGAAGCCGGGCGTAGTAATGTACAGCGAAGGCATGGCCGTACCCCGTGACATGCCTGGCATAGTGGCCGGTCGTGTGCACAATGCGCTTTACTACCCGCCCATGCTAAATCTTAATAAACTGATCCGACCGGACTTTGCCATTTTCAGAGTGGCCGAAGTCTTCAAGGAGCCGATCAGCAGGGAATATGCACTAAGCCTGTTTAATGGCTATGGTACTGAGATCAACCAATTCGCTCCCGGTCACCCGGATTGGGAAGATGAGCAGTATCGATTCTGGGGCAGGACGCTTCGCATTTTGCGTGAGCATACGGATGCGTTCACGAACGAAATGAAGCCACTCGTCCCTGTGGATCTGGACAGTTTATGGGTCAATCAATGGAGAGGAATTGACAAGGAAATCTATACAATCTACAACCTCCGACCGGAGGGAGTGTCTCAATTCGCACTGCCTGTTCGTGCAAGAAAGGACTGGCACTATGTAGACCTGTGGAATCATCGACCCTTGACAGTCAGGAATGGCCGTGTGAGAATTGAGACATCCGCATTTGATTATTCGAAGCTGGGAACCAATGATGAAGGTAGTGTGGGGTGCATCGGACATTTCCCGGTACTGGTTCAGGCAGTGATGACGGGAAATCGCATGCTGCTTGAATTTGATCCGGCATATACAGGCAGTGTATGGAAATCAGATCCATCTTACGACAAGCAACCACATCAGGTCAAGCCTGGTTTGCCGGTCGACCTGGCGGCCGAGTTTGGATCAACAGATGGCAAGTTTGTGATCCAGATTCACCAGGGTGACAGATTGGTAGACGAGCAGGTTGTCGAGATCAGGCCTGGTACACCCTTGTTGTATAGTCAGGTTACCAGAACGGTGGGCCCTGCAGCAGCGGGTATGATTTACGTGCCGGGGGGGCAATACTACTTTCATACGACTCATGGTGATGACTTCATTCCCTATCCTTTGTCGGAGGACATCAATCGGGTCGTCGGGCCCTTTTTAATGGACCGTTATCCGGTGACCAATCAAATGTTCCTGGATTTTCTGCAGCAGTCTCACTACAGACCTGTCGATACAACAAATTTTCTGAAGCACTGGAAGAGCGGCAGGATTCCGAAAGGAGAGGAAAAGTACCCTGTCGTGTATGTTTCACTGGAAGACGCGCGGGCCTATGCGCGCTGGGCTGGCAAGCGATTGCCTACGGAACTAGAATGGCAGTATGCAGCTGCAGGCGGACGTCAGGGCGACTGGCCATGGATTCAATCCAGGCCCGTGAAGCGTGTGGAGCAGGTAGTAACTGAAACCCTCACCTTCACCAGACTGGAGGGGATTGACCGCGGCATGTGCAACCTGGGGGATGGGAAACCCAGGCCCGTCGGATCGTTTCCGAAGGGTGCCAATGGATATGGCATAGAAGATCTGGTTGGAAGTATCTGGCAGCTGACCAATGATGAATACGAAAGTGGAAGCTACCGATACATCATGATGAAGGGAGGTAGCTACTTCAAACCCTCATCCAGCTGGTGGTATGTGCAGGGCGGGCCCAGAGAAATACACTATCGTCAGTATCTGCTTCGGGTTTCTCAGGGATTTGAGCGAAATTCAACTGTCGGGTTTCGCTGTGTGCAGGATGTCGAAAAATGAGCCTATCAAACAATACCACATATGTACAACCGCCGAAAATTTCTTGCCACCTCCTCGCGTGCACTTGTTGGCTCGGGGATTTCGTTTGCACTTCCCTGGGAGTCACTTCAGGCCAAATCACTTGTATCAGCCAATGACAGGATTCAGGTAGGGGTGATTGGCGTAAACGGCATGGGCTGGTCAGACCTGCGGTCTATTCTGAAGATTCCTGAAGTCGTCGTTACCGCCTTGTGTGATGTGGATGAGAATGTGCTCGCCAGAAGAAAGGATGAGCTGGCAAAAGCGAATATACAAGTGACAACCTACACGGACTACAGAAAACTCCTGGACAGTGCGGATGTAGACGTAGTGATCATCGGTACACCAGACCACTGGCACTGTCTGCAAATGGTCGATGCCTGCCAGGCCGGCAAGGACGTTTATGTAGAAAAGCCGGTGGGCAATTCAATCCAGGAATGCCGCCTCATGTCGTCAGCTCAGGTAAGATACAACCGCGCAGTTCAGTGCGGCCAGTGGCAACGGAGCGTTCCCCACTTTGTCGACGCACTGGATTTTATCCGGTCAGGCAAACTAGGTAAGATCCGAACTGTCAAGGCATGGGCGTACCAGGGCTGGATGACCAATATCCTGCAAAAACCCGACAGTGCTGTCCCGGCGGGTGTTCACTATGATTTGTGGCTGGGCCCTGCCACTTCCAGACCATTCAATGAGAATCGTTTTCACTTCAACTTCCGTTGGTTCTGGGATTATGCAGGTGGGCTGATGACGGATTGGGGTGTACATCTGATTGACTATGCGCTACTGGGTATGGACGCCCGGTATCCAAAATCGGTCATGGCACTGGGCGGAAAGTACGCCTATCCGGACGGTGCTCATGAAACTCCGGATACACTGGCGGCCGTGTACGAGTTTGATGGATACAACATGATCTGGGAACAGGCGCAGAGTATCTCCAATGGTAACTACGGACGTGACCACGGGATCTCATACATCGGCAACAACGGCACACTCGTATTGAATCGGGGTGGGTGGGAAGTCATCCCCGATGAAAAGCGAATGGAGGCTGTTCCGCTTCAGCCCCAACGCGGATCAGGCCTTGACTTGCACATGATCAACTTTATTGAGGCAGTGAAAAGCAGAAGATTCGAACAACTCGCGTGCCCGATTCAGGCCGGTGCACATGTGGCGGAAGTCTGTCAGATGGGGAACATTGCGTACAAAACCAATGACAGAATCCACTGGAATACAGAATCCGGGAATTTTGCAGAGAAGCCTGCCAACCAACTCATGGAGGCACATTATCACAATGGATACAATTTGCCAAGGGTAGGTTAAAGTGTGTTTCAATGAATGCCAGAGAGAAGGTTGAAGTTGCCGGCCATGGGATGGTGAGTGTCGAGATTGATGCCCCCGATCAACCTGGTGCATTGGTCGTATTGGCTCATGGTGCTGGTGCTGGTATGCACCATGCTTTCATGAAGTCACTTGCTTTGGAATTGACCGCCAGGAACTTTGCGGTGATTCGCTTCAATTTTCCGTTTACAGAGGCGGGCAGATTCAGACCCGATTCACCTGCGGTAGCCATCCAGGCTATTGACGCCGTGGCACATTACGCTGCAGTCCGGTTTCCGAAGCTTCCATTCTTTCTGACTGGCAAGTCTTTCGGAGGACGAATGGCCAGTCATTGGGCACTGAACGCAGCTATTCCTGTTACAGGTCTGGTCTTTTATGGATTTCCGTTGCATCCGGCCAACAAGCCAGACACCCGGCGAGCGGCGCACCTTCCACAAATTCAAGTGCCTATGCTTTTCGTGCAGGGCACCAAAGACGCGCTGGCAGAACCGACACTACTCTCAGAAGTAGTAGGCCGCCTCCCGAATGCACGGCTGGAGTGGATAGAGGGCGCGGACCATGGATTTCTTCTGCGCAAGCAGATGCAAGTTCAAGTGCTGGCAGATCTTACGGCGTCGTGGTGTCAGGAGCTTGGTTAGCAGCCATGATTTGATCAATGGTTTGAGCATCCTCGATACGGTGGGGGCCGATCCTTGTGCGCCTCAGTGAAGACATGTAGGCCCCCACGCCGAGCTCTTTGCCAAGATCGCGAACCAGACTCCGTACATAAGTGCCCTTGCTGCAAACAACCCGAAAAGTGGCTTCAGGTGGTTGGTATGCTGTGATTTCGAAAGCGTGTACGGTCACCTCTCTTGGCTGGACAGGAGCTTCCTTTCCTTTGCGGGCGAACTCATACGCCCGTTTGCCGCCGATTCTGATGGCTGAATGGGAGGGTGGTGTCTGATTGACCACGCCACAAAATTTCGCAGCGGCCTCCCGGATCTCAGACTCAGACAAAGCAGTGACATCAGCCGTGAAATAGGGTTCTGTTTCCAGATCGTGGGAAGCTGTTTCATGTCCAAGTACCAGAGTTCCTGTATACTCCTTTTCCAGACCCATAAATTCCTCAATTCTCTTGGTGTTCTTCCCGGTACAGATGATCAGAAGCCCGGTGGCCAGCGGGTCAAGCGTACCCGCATGACCAATCTTCTTGATCTTGAAGACATGGCGCAATTTGTTGACGACATCAAAAGAAGTCCAGCGGTAAGGCTTGTCCACCAGAAGGACATGGTCAGACGTTTTAGGTTCAGCCACTAGATGACTGCCAAATGATACCCACCGTAATACAGTAGCAGGATAACGGTGCCAACAATGATCCTGTACACACCAAAGATCCTGAAACCGTGGTTGGACAGAAACTGGATGAAACTTCGTATCGCAATCCATGCAACAATCAAACCGGCGACATTTCCAACCAACAGGAGTATCCATTGTTGCTGGGTAGGAGCACCACCGTCCAGAAAGAACTTGAGCAATTTATAAGCCGTCGCTGCAGCCATGGTTGGAACTGCAAGAAAGAAAGAAAACTCTGCGGCAGCCTTTCTATCCAGCTTTTGCGTGAGCCCGCCAATGATGGTGGCTGCACTACGCGAAAGACCAGGCAAAAGTATAGCAAGACACTGGAAGAGTCCGATCATCAGGGCGGATCGGTTGGTTGGCGTCGATTGTCCGGATGCAGAAAACCACCGATCCACAAAGAGGAGCACCACGCCACCCAACAAAAGTGCGAACCCTACCACGTCCACCCGCTCGAGCATCAGGTCTATCCAGTCTCCGAGCAATAATCCAAAGACAACTGCAGGCAGAAAAGCAATGAGCAGCTTGACATAGAAGTCTATCGATTGGAGGAACTTTCTCCAGTAGATAATCAAAACTGAAAGTATGGTGCCAAACTGAATAGCGACAGTAAAAAGCTTGGTGAAAGGATCTGAAGCAATTCCCATCAGGGAGGATGCTACAATGAGGTGTCCTGTAGATGACACTGGCAGGAACTCCGTAATTCCCTCTACAATGGCGAGCAGGAGGGCCTGGAAATATGACATTGGGAAATCGGTACGTCGTTACTTTTCCTCGGGTTTGTGCATGATCGCATAGATCTCAAAGAGAAACCCACCAAGCGCAACCACGGGACCCAGCGTCAGGCCCAGAAAGCCATATCCATGCGGATCGCTGTCCAGACTCATAAGGATAAAACCAACAAATATAATGGCCAGCCCCAGCAACATGAGCCTGTAATTCTTCTTTCCAAAAGGTAAGTTTGATGCCATGCTAGTAGAGTTCGTCAAGAGACAGTTTGAGATACCGGTTCACAGCGCGCCAGGTACTGAAAACCGCTACAAAAATACCCAAGGGGGCGAGACTTCCAAGAATCAGCCAAACTCGTTCATCGTTTCGGATCAATTGCAATTCCGGAATGAGCCCGTGGACATACTTTAGTGACATCAGCAAAATACCAGCGGCCACTAGTGCAGATACAAGCCCGTACAGCGCGGATCGCAACAGGAATGGCTTTTGAATGAACCAGTTAGTAGCACCAACCAACTGCATAGATCGGATGAGAAAGCGTTGCGAAAAAAGCGCTAGCCTGATCGTGTTGTTGATGAGGAGTGCCACCAGTACAAATGAAAGCGCTCCCAGTCCAACCAGCACCAGGCTGATACTGGTCAGGTTCTTGTTGAGCGAGTCGATAACATTCTCCAGATAGTATACTTGAACCACTCCCTCTTGTTGTTCAATTGATCCTTTGATCTTGCTCAGTGCAGCAGGTTCGTGGTACTGACTGGAAACCTTGACAAGGAATGCATCTCTTAACGGGTTTTCACCCAGAAGCCGGGTAAAGTCCTCGCCAGTATCTTTGATAAATTGCCTGGCGGCTTCATCTCTGGAGACAAACACCACTGATCCTTCACCTGGGGTGACGAAGGGAAGGTTGGCGATCTTCTGTTTCAACAGGAGCCTAGCTGAATCCGTGAGGTGGCTCTTAAGGTAAACCTGCAAACGGATGTTGTCGTGTATGGTGCGCTCAAGTTCCTTTCCGTAGGAGAGAAGCAGCCCAAAAATACCCATCAGCACCAGTGCCAGGGTGATGCTGGTCACAACACTCCATCGCGGAAAACTACCAAGTCGCTTGCTAGAGGTACGGATATTGTTTTGCACCCCCAAAGATAACAATTCCCCAGTTGCTAGTGATTGTGGTACTTCTTCAACTTGGCCAGGAGCGACGCATCCTTAATGGCTTGCAGGGCAGTAACTGATTGCTGTCGCTGGTCAAGCACGTAGAAGCTGTTTTCGTAGTAAAGGAATACCGCCTGATTGACACCGTTAATTTCCAGAATTTCGTAAAGGCTCTTGTCAAACGGACCATACAAATGCAATTTCCCTTCCTGGAACTGATAGTGAAACGCGTGATTGGGATCGTCGCTATGAACCGTTGAACTGATGGATGCACGACCCACCTCCAACGGCGCTGATGCCACCACCTGACCTGTGCCGTCGGCGTGTTCAGTGATCAACTCCTCTGTGGGATCAATGGGGCTGATATTCGGTTTGACAACAGGTTTTGTAATCTGTGACGGTAATTTCTCCTCCTTGCGCTGAGTGAGTGGCTCACCAGGTTCTTGTTTGATGCCGCTTTCAGCATCATTCTTCCTGGGCGATTCAACAGGCTGCTCCAATGGGGTAGCAGGGCTGACAACAGTGGTTTGCTCCTTCACAGGAGCAGGTTCATCTGACTGCAGGTAAAACCACGCTGATCCAATTACGCCTGTGGTCACAATCACGGCCGCAATTTTCGCTCCGGCAGACCAGAATGGTGCACTCACGGGAACCTGGTTGAGCATATGCTTCAACTCTGTCACACGTGCCTGTCTGATAGATTTCACGATCTGTTCCTGCATACGCACTTCGGCGCGCAATGACGGATCAGCTTCCATTTGGCGAACGAAATCTTTGTGCTCAGCCTCGGTAAGTTTCCCTCTCAGGAAGTCCTCAATGTTCTCAATGTTAGCCATCTGTTAGTCTAAAAAATCCTGCTCTGAATACTGAGCTTTAACAAGTTCATCCAATTTCTGTTTGCATTTATACTTCTTCGTCTTTGCAGTGTCCGTGTTCGCAAACCCCATGACTTCAGCGATTTCCTGCATCGACAATTCATCAAAATAATAGTACATCAATACCTTTCTGCACGTATCCCCAAGTTGCTGCAGACACCGGGCAATAATCTGTTCCCTTTCCGCGGTATCCACATCCAGTGTCTCTGCGGTATCCCTTTCTTCATTGGACAACCGCTTTTTCCTTTCCAGTTCCTTCCGCCATAGATTCTGACACACACTGTATATGTACGTACTCATCTTGGAAGTCAGAACCAGATTTCCCGACCTGGCCTTTTGCCAGAAGACAACCAGAGCCTCCTGAAAAACATCCCTGGCCTCGTCTTCCGTACCACTATTGGTGATAACCAATTTGGTCATCATCCGATAGTACTTCTTGTAAATGAACTCGAGCGCCTTCTCGTCACCTTTGCAGATGCGATCAAAAAGCTCCTTTTCACTTAGCCCTTCTTCTGACCTGAATACCCTGAATGCCACGGCTGGTAACCTGTATTTCGTTCAACGAACCCTATTGTCGGCTAAAGATCACAAATTTCCGGGCCAATGACATTGTCAAGGCTCAGGTATCCATGTCTGAGTACGGAAGAATGGCCCCCAGTAACCCCTGACCATCAACTTATTTTCCTCAACCCAGATCCGACAACGGTATATCTTACCTGTTTCCGGGTCCAGGATCCGGCCGCCATCATAGGCATCGCCATCTCTTTTAAGATCGCTCATAATTGTCATTCCAATGATCTTCTTCCGAAAACGGGTATCGTCTTCAGGGCATAGCGTACATATGGGATCCGGGTCTTCCTGTGGCTTTACGAAAATCCTCAGGATTCTCCCGCTCGCCTTTCCCTGTTCAATTTTGATCTCAACAATGGACTTGACCTCTCCGGAAGTATCATCTATAGTTTTCCATCGCCCTGCTACAGAAGAAACTGCCTGTGACCATGCCAGACCAGGGGCAAGGATGAAGAAAAGAATGCGCAACATGTCGAAAGATAATGAATTGATCTGCTTGATTACCTGATCTTACGGTTGAGCTGGATCTTGACCTGCCAGCTTCCGGGATCATCTGATTCATCGGGATTGATTGTCAGAAAGTTAGTGGATGACCATTTCAACCAAACGGTTGTTTGGGCGCCTGCCTGATAGCTTCCCATGAGGTAGGTCCTTGTGCCCCGCCCACGAAGCAGCGGAAAAGACATGGAGAGCCAGGGGTCCCGCTCAAATACATACATACCGGTTGCACTCGTGGCACTTTCAAACATCGATAAACCACCGGCAAGCCGAATCCTGCGGAACCTGTGGCTGCCATCGAATAACAAGGCATGACCGGTTGGTTTTTGTATCCCGTCATCTGCCAGCGTCACTACCACCCGGCACGTAAAATCGGTCTGACGGGATAGAAATTTGGCCAATGAGAGAGAAACCTGGAACCTGCT
>JAIBBB010000114.1 GCA_019694905.1 Cyclobacteriaceae bacterium | reverse complement strand
AATTCAATAGTCTGATTAACCGCGCTTCAGAGTCAGCAGTGTGAGTTCAGGCGGAATTCCCACTCTGCCCGGATAGGCAAGGTATCCGAAACCGCGATTGACATACAAATATTGCCTGCCTTTTTGATACAATCCGGCCCATTGCTTGTAGATGTACTGAGAAGGACTCCACTTGAACCCTCCAATTTCCACTCCAAATTGAAATCCATGCGTGTGTCCGGCAAACATCACATCAATGTCGGGGTATTCAGTGCGAACCTGCGCATCCCAATGGCTGGGATCATGTGACAGCAACAGCTTGACAGCCGCCTCCCCGGTGCCGTTGTGTGCCCGGTCCAACTTGCCGTACTTGGGAAATCGGGCAATGGCACCCCAGTTCTCAATTCCGATGACGGCCAGTTTGTCCCCCGATTCTTCCAAAAACTCGTGCTCATTCATCAGGATGCGAAAGCCCATCTGCTTGTGGGCGTTGATCAGGTCCTGGAAATTCCGTGCTTTGTCTGCTTTGGTATTCCAACTGCGGTAGTCACCATAGTCGTGGTTGCCGGTGGTAGAGAATACCCCGAGCGGAGCGCGCAGTTTTTCAAAAACAGGCAGGTAGTTGTTGACCTCGCTGGTTTCGTTGTTCACCAGGTCTCCAGTGAAAAAGATGACATCAGGCTTTTCGGCAAGAAACATCTCCACACCACCCTTTACAGCAGTTTTGTTCCAGAAACTTCCGGAATGAATATCTGAAACCTGCCCAATGGTTATACCATCGAACGATTTGGGAAGGTTGGGCAGATACACCGTCTGGCGTTTGACATGGTAGTCGTGGGCCCCCGAAATGATACCATAAGCAAAGGCACCCAGCGGCAAACCAGCGGCGACCAGTGCTGTTTTGGACAGGAAGTCTGAACGCGAAATCGGAGTTCCGGGCAGATCCTGAGGTGTTGGCCGGATATGGCTCCAGGCGGTAAGAACGCCACGGCGCACATCATCCACAAAAAGGATGAGCACTGCAAACAGCTTTGAGAAATAAGTCGTGATGAGCAACGTGAGCACCCAGTTCCTGAAACTGGCACTGTAGCGATAGGGATTGTCAAAAGCCCACCAGGCAAGGGCTGCCATAGAAAGGACAGTCGGGACCCAGTAGCCGTAACGGACAAGGTTCTTCCAGGGTGAAGACCAGTCCCTGCTGATGACGAGCACTGCCTGAAAGACGTAGTAGTCAATCAACAGAAAAACAACGGCGAAGAAGAGTACAGTCAAGATTCTGAACATTTAGTAACGAAAGAAGTCGTCCATTGTCACAGACGACTTCTTTCAGAATTTATTTTAGTGCTCGGCTGGCGATGGTTCGGACAATGAGATCCGGGACCGTACCCTGCCCAGCCGCTCCTTGAACTTGGCGAGCAGCCAGTAGAGGATCGGTACAAATACAAGGGTCAGGAACGTGCCAAAGATGATACCAAAAATCATGGTCCATGATAGCGGGCCCCAGAACCTTACGTTGTCTCCGCCAAAGTAGATATGCGGGTTGAACTCGGTGAAAAGTGTCACAAAGTCAATGTTGAATCCAACGGCAAGCGGAATCAATCCGAGTGTGGCCGCCATGGCTGTGAGCAACACGGGGGTCATCCGTGTCTTGGCAGCCTCCACAATCGCCTCACGCAACGGTGTTCCCTGCGAAATCAGCAAGTCGGTGAACTCCACCAGCAAGATCCCGTTTCGTACGACGATCCCGGCGAGGGCCATCATACCTACTCCGGACATGACGATTGAGATTTCCATGCGGGTGATAGAGAAGCCGATGAGTACACCGATGATACTGAGTACAATTTCTGAGAGGATAATCAGCGGCTTGCCAATCGAATTAAACTGGATCACCAGTATCATGAAGATCAAGCCGAGTGCTATCAGTCCCGCACGACCCAGGAATTCCATGGACTCCTTCTGTTGTTCCTGCTGACCGGTAAGCTTGATGGTCACACCTTCCGGAACCTTGATCTTTGACACAGCCTGCTGAACATTGGCTACTACTTCATTCGGGCTGAAGCCGCTCAACGTATTGGAGGCAAGCGTAATGGTGCGCTTACTATCAATTCGTTTGATACCCGCATAACTATTGGCATACTCAATGCTGGCTACCGCCGACAAAGGCACCTGACGTACTTGTCCACCCATGGTCATGTCTCGGAATGTGAGCGGGAGGTTCATGAGCGTATTGATGTCGTTGCGCTGGTACTCCTGCAGCCGAACAGTGATAGGATAGTCGTCATTCTCATCGCGGAACTTGGACACTTCAGCCCCATAAATGGCGGTGCGCAGCAATCCACCGATGGCAAGTGTGGAGATACCTTCCCGGTTCGCCTTCTCCCGGTCGATCCGGATCACGATTTCCGGCTTATTGCTCTGAAAGTCGCTCTTGAGTTCTTCCACACCTTCTACCTGAACAGAGTCAAGATACTTCTTGGCATAGTTCGCGGTGGCCACTAATTGCTCAAAATTATCAGTGGCGATCTCAATGTTGATGGGCTTACCCTGCGGCGGACCATTGCTCTCCTGATCGACCGTTACTTCCGCGCCTTTAACGCCTTTGACTGCAGCCCGGATACTATCCAGGAAAATGCTGGTGGACTGCCCGCCGCGGTCGGCAAAGGTGACGAACGCTACAGCCACTTTGCCCAAATGGGGGCTGGACTGAATACCCAGGTCAAACTGGTTTTCACTGGCACCCTTGGCTACGTTGGCGATGATCGACTCAACTATGGGATTATCCTTACCCACTACCTTGCGCACCCGTTCTTCGACCATGCGCGTCACCGAATCAGTCACCTTCTGGTCGGTTCCAATGGGCAGACTGATGTACGTGTAAATATAGTTGGGGTCACCTTTGGGAAAAAATCCAACCGGTGGTTTCCGAATCGCTGTGAAGATAATCGCAAAAACAAACAGGAGAAACACAAAAACCACTGTACCGATTGGGCGATATCCGTGTAGCAGCCAGTCTATTTGTCGCATATAGAACTGTTGCACACGCGGCCACCAACGGGTCTGGAAGCTGGAGATGATGTCGTTCATTACAAATCGCTGAATCGAGGTGACCACGAAGATGAAGAGCGTGAAATTGCCCATACCATAACTTCGCGTCAGATAGAAGATCAAGGCAATAGCTATGAATATAACCGCACTCACCTTGTAGCCCCTGGTAAATTTGGACTTGGGGCTGTGGTGCTCATGAGGTCTCATGAAGTCTGCAGCGAATACCGGGTTCATGATATAGGCCACCACCAGCGAGGCGAGAAGTGCAACGATGAGTGTCACAGGAAGGAAGAACATGAACTCACCTGTGGTTCCCGGCCAGAACGCCAGTGGCACAAAGGGGGCAAGCACCACAAGCGTACCAGACAATACAGGCATGAAAACTTCGCCTGCAGCAATTTTTGCGGCCTTGCGAATCGGTACCTTGCCATTGTCAAACACACGGTGTGTATTCTCGATCACCACAATGGCATCATCCACCACAATACCGAGCGCCAGCAGGAAGCTGAACAGGGTCATCAGGTTGAATGTGAAGTCAAGGGAAGGAAACGCAAGAAATGCGATGAAGGATGAAATGGGCACAGAGAGTCCCACGAAGATCGCGTTGGTGGCTCCCATGAAAAACATCAGGATCAGCGTCACCAGCACGAAGCCGATGATTATGGTGTTGATCAGATCGTGCAGGGTAATGCGAGTGTTGACAGATTGATCGCCCGTCACGGTAATTTTCACACCTTGTGGGAGAATGTTGTCTTCGAAATCCTTGACAATCTCTCTTATCTGATCAGCCGCGTTGATAAGGTTCTCACCGCCCCGCTTGATTACGTTAAGAGTGATAACATTTCGCCCTCCGAGTCGGGAGAAACTCTCCTGCTCTTTGTGGGAGTCAATGACTTCGGCCACGTCGCGCAGCAGTATCTTTCCGCCCTTGATAGAGCCTATGACGGTATTGCCAATTTGGTCTGCGGATGTATATTCACCATTCACCGAGAGTGAGCGTTTCATTCCGCCGCCCGTCAGCTGCCCACCCGACACAATGCGGTTCTCAAAGCCAATCCCGTTACCAATGTCATCCATGCTCACGCCAGCCTGCGCGGCCTTGTACAAATCCACGTTGATCTGAATCTCGCGCTCGAGTGCACCTACGATGTCCACTCTGCGGATCTCCGAAAGACCCTCAATTCGTTCCTGCATCTGGTCCGCGTACTTTTTCAGTGTTTGCAGGTCCAGTTCGCCGCTGAGGTTGAGGTTCATAATTGGCAGTTCCGAGATATCGATATCCACCACGCGGGGGTCATCGGGCAACGCGGGCAAATTCGGCTTTGCCTTGTCGACAGCTTCCTGCACCTCTCGTTTGGCTTCCTTCACCTCCACATCGGTTTCAAATTCGATGATGATGTTGGAGAAGTCCTGCACGGAATTGCTTGTAACCTTTTTCACACCGGCGATCGATTTCACCTGCGTTTCGATAGGCTTGGTGATCAGGTTCTCCACATCTGAAGGAGACGCACCAGGATACACCGTGGCCACAAAAATCTGCGGGAAAACAACCTCAGGGAAGTTCTCTTTCGGAAGCGCCTGATAAGTCATGAGCCCCGCAATACAGATGATTGCGGTAGCCACGTAGATCGCCACCTTGTTGTCAATAGACCAACTGGTGGGTTTAAATTCTTTTTCTAGGTCTTTCATGTTCGTCGTTCGCTACGAGTTATGCATCAGATCTTCACTAACTCACCATCATTGAGGCTCTGGAAGCCCGTCGTGATAACCTGCTCGCCCACAGCGAGTCCTGATAAGATCTGTGCCTTGTTGTCAAAAATCCCTCCAACTTTCAGCACGCGCTTCCGTGCAACAGTCTTGTTGGCATCCTTTTCAGCCACGTACAGGACCTTCTCTCCATTCACCGTTTGTATCACGTTGACGGGGACTACCAACGCATCGCTGTAAGAGTCATAGATAACTTTCACCACAACACTCATGTTGGGTCGCAGATCCGGATCCGAAGGAAGTTTCACCTCCATATTGAAGGTGCGTGACAATTGATTGATGTTGCGGCTTACAAACGAAACCGTAGTGGCGATTTCTTTCTTGAGGTCAGGCAGATAGACGACCACCTTATTTCCCTTCTTCACGTTGGAAACATAGGCTTCAGAAACAGGTGCCTTGACCTTCAGGTTCTGGAAACTCACAATCCGCACACATGGCATGCCTGGTGCAATGTTCTGCCCCACGCGCAATGAAACTTCATCAACCGTGCCGGAGATAGGCGCCTTGATACGGGTCATATCATTCTGCTCGTTGAGGGAGGCCAGCCGACGTTCCAGGCTCTCTTTGTTGTTTTTTGCCTGAAGGAACTGCACCTCGGTGCCAATCTTCTGATCCCAGAGATTCTTCTGGCGTTCATAGACGGTATTCGCCAGATCGAGTTGACCTTTCAATTCATCAATTCCACGGACAATCAGCGTGTTATCGATCTGGCCAAGCATCTGACCTTTCGTAACAGTCTCTCCTTCGGTAGCAAATACCTGGGTGATTACACCCATTGATTTTGCACTGACCATGATGTTGTCGATTGACTCGACTGCACCCTGAGTTTGCACGAAATAATCAAATTTGCCAGGCGTCAGTGCGGTCACGCCAACCTCCTTGCCCTGGGCCTTTGCATCCGGACTCAGGAGAGCAAGTTTTTCCTCCGCAGCAGCAATCTGCCTTGAGAGAGTAGTCTGAGTCGCCTTGAGTGAATCCACATAGGCCGTGAGTTTGCGTAAGTCCTCGGGCATCTTTGCCTCCTTTTTGCTGCAAGCTGAGGTGATGGCAAGAAGAACCAGGAGTGAGTAGGTATAGCTTTTCATAATCATCGTATTATTCTGTCGTTGAGGAATATTATTTGTTGTTTTCCGGATAGGCTGCCAGCAACTTTCCAAAAGCCTTGTCCAGATCCACCTTCGCCACGAGTGCATCAAACAGGGCATTGTAATAGTTAACTTGTGCTTCTTTCAGCGCAGCTTCCGCGGTGACTACTTCCAGGTTGGAACCAACACCTTGCTCATACTTGATGCGGGTCACACGGGCCACTTTGCTTGCGAGATCCATGTTGCGTTGCTGTGCCTTGAGGGCTTCCGTTGCATTCTGGTACATGGTGGTGGCCTGCTTCACCTGAAGATCAATGCCACTCTTCACCTGGCGGAATCCGTTCTCAATCTTTTGAAGGCGTAACTTTTCCTGCTGCAGCTGGTATGTACGTTGCAATCCACTGAAGATGGGTATGCTGACGTTCACACCATAGGAACTTACAGGATACCATTTGTCAGGCCCCACAGCACCATTGTCTGAAATGTTGCTGCGTGTCACAAACAATCCGCTCACATCAGTTGACTGCGTAGAGTACCCGATGTTTGCACTGGCAAAAACCGCGGGCAGAGCAGAAGCGTATTTGTTTCGGATATTGAGAGACTGCAATTTGAAATTGGTTTCAAGAATCTGATAATCGATCCTGTTCTTGTAGTCCCAGTCCTTCAGATAGCTGTCATAGTCAACAGCGACAACGGAGCCCGAGATTTCGCCATCTATCACCAGGGACTGCTCCATGGGATAGTTCATCTGGAATTTCAGCAACTCCACACTCAATTCCTGCAACTTGAGGAATTTGGCTCGCTCAGTGACCAGGTTGTTCATTGTGACCTGCATGCGGTCCACATCAATAGACTCTGCAAAACCGTTCTTGTTGAGGGCTTCGGTATTCCGCAGAAGTGAATCGATACGCGCGATGTTGGCGTCAAAAAGGTGAATCCTCTCGCGGTTGATCAGCGCCGAATAAAACGCCTTGGTTACCTGCTCAATAACCTGCTCACGGGTTTGGTCGGTTGTTTTGTAAGCAAGTTCCTTGAATGTGCGGGAAGCCTGCAGGCCAACTATATAAGAGCCGTTGAAGATCAACTGGCTGATCGACAGGTTCGCGCTGGCTGCCGCCTTCAGCTGGAAGAAATTCTGCCCTGAAACAACCGCATCGTCGGGCAACCCGGGTAGAAAGTTCCCATAGTCACTCGCCGGCAAGCCCGAAAAACCAAAAATCCGCTGCTTGGTTCCAAAGAACCGACTCAACTTGTCATTGTACAGTGCGCCGGCAGTACCACTCACCTGGGGCAGTCCAATGCCGATGGTTTCCTTCACACGAGCTTCTGCAATGCGTTCATCTATCACTGCATTCTGGGCGCTGACCGAATTATCCAATGCGTACTGCACGCATTGCTCAAGATTCATGGTCTTTCCGGGGACGGTCTGGGCATCAACTGGAAGCCCTGCCAACACTAACAACAACACGGCGTACATCTTTCTCATAGCTGATTGATCATTTCCTGTGATTTCACTTTCGATTTATATTCTTCATAAAGTGCCCGGCCCTTGTCAGTGAGGAGACCATAGACGAAATGGTCGAACACCTCCATCTGAACTTTGGTGAGCACGTACTTGTCATGGGGAAAAATCTGCTCGTCAAAAATGAGCTCGACAATTTCCAGTCGAATCACAGAGAGCACCTCGGGATTGATCTCCTGCCGGTAGAAGCCTTCGGCAATGCCCTGACGGAGATTGCGAGCCACAGACTCCCGGACGATGCGCTGCTTGTGCTCCTGCCAGGCGCTCCACGCCTTCGGGTGATACTTTTTCAGGTCAAAAAGCAGGGAAGGATTCAACTCCTCCATTCCCTTGCGCAAGGCGACCGAGATAAGCGCGAGTTCATCAATTGCGTTCACCGCCTGTCTGCGCATGTCCTCCATTTCCTGCTGGTTGCGCGACAAGTGGGACAGTGATACTTGCTGGATCATGTCATCCTTGTCCGCGAAATGCTGGTAAAGGGTTTTCTTCGAAATCCCCAGCTGCCGGGCGATGTCGTCCATGGATACGCTGCGTATGCCGTACTTCATGAAAAGCCCTTCGGCTCCTTCCAAAATGCGTTCCCTGACCTCCTTGTCGTCCATAGTGTTGATAAAACGGGCGCAAAACTATGGAAACTTTTAGCATTCCAATGGTTTCCATAGTTTAATCACCTCTTAAACGCCCCAGAATAGCCCGGGTTTAGCGTTTTGGAACAAATATTTCGGATTGTTGAACTACAACGATTGCGAAGTACCCCCGGCTTCCGGGCCCGGGTTTGCCGGCTGTTCCCAGCCTTCCATTTTCCAGCCGCAACGGGCAAACTTCTGCTTCAACTTTTCCTTTTCCTCAGGGCTCAAAGTGCTCCACTTGTTCTTCCAGTGGGATTTCCAACCCTGGGCATAAGGGCCGGGATTTCGCTTCCAGCCGTGACCACGGCCGAAGCCGCCGAAAAGAATTTTGGAAAGCACCAGCAAGCCCAGGGCCTGCCAAAAGCCGATGACCGGACCGTGAAAGAGGTCGGGTATCAGCCAGTTCCAGAGTGACATGACTACATAACCAAAGAGTCCAATCGCGAGGATTCCGATTACTGAGAATTTAAGGATCCACCATCCGCGTTTCATTGTGATAAGATTTTAATGTTTTAGTCTTTTGATAAGTCGTTATACAGGGCCTGCAGACGCTTGCGCATGGCCAGGATGGCGTAGCGCTTGCGAGACAGGAGCGTATTGATAGAAACCCCGGTTTCCTCCGCGATTTCGCGGAAGCTCTTTTCTTCCAGTTCATTCCACACAAAAATCTCCCGTTGTTCGGCCGGCAGTTCAGCCAGCGCCTCATTGATTTCGTCCCAGATTGCTTCTCGCAAAAGGGCGGCGTCGGGTGTATTGCCCAGGTCTGGCAGGATTTCCTGAAGGGTCAGCGGGGCGTCGTCATCAGATCCGGCGGTGAGTTCCAGGTCGGCCTTCCTGGGGCGCACCGCGTCCCGACGGTACCGGTCGATGATCTTGTTTCGAGCCACGCTGTAGAGCCAGGATGTGATGCGATCGATCGATTCAATCGACTCATACCCGGCCACAAACTGATAGAAGACATCCTGCAGAATATCCTCTGCTTCGTCGCCATCGGCCACACGGCTCCGGATAAACGAAAGCAGTTTGTCCTTTTCCTTCAGGAATGTGTTCCTTTTTACCTGTTGCATCGATAAGCTAAGGGCCATTGTCTGCTGCATACGGTTCGATAGACGAGCCATCTGCAGGAATATTGCACCTCGTTAAAGTATTTCCTCAATCTGCCCCGCATGCGCTCGCTGAAGGGGTATTTGGACATTGAAAGTGGTTCCGACCCTGGGTTCGGATTGAAATCCGATGGTTCCGCCCAACCGGTCAATCGATTCGCGCACGATATACAGTCCCAGACCGGATCCATCGGATTGCTGGTGCGCCCTGAAGAACATGTCAAATACGCGCTCGTGATACTCGCGGGCAATCCCGAGCCCGTTGTCCTCGATGTGAATATTGATGCTTCCCGGCTTCAGTTCGGCGGCAATACAGACATAAGGCTCCTGCTTATGGCCATCTGCGTACTTAAATGCGTTTGACAGGAGATTGGCAAGGATGGTTCTCAGCCGGTTGCGATCGGTGCAAATGGTGAGGTCTGCCGGATATTGTTTCTTGAGGTGGATTCGCTCGCTTCCCGGGAAAAAACGAAGTACTTCCAGCACTTCGTCGACCAGATCGCCCCACTTCACTTCTTCAGCGGTAATGTCGGTTCTCGCATTGCGGGAATAGTCTGCAATCTCCTGGATGAATTTCTTCAGCGTTTCAATCCGTCCCTCAATCAGACCGAGATACATCTCTTTCTGGTCAGGATCATCGGCCATGCGAATGAGCCTCAATAACCCGGAAATAGAACTCAACGGGGCGCGCAGGTCGTGAGAGGTACTGTATACAAAACGATCGAGCTCAGCGTTGATCTTCACCAGCTCGCTGTTCTGTTTGGCCAGTCTGGCTTCCGCATCCATTAATTGCTTTTCAGAGCGGAAGTTGACGCTGACCAGAAAATAGACAACGACCAGGCTCGCCACAGAAGAAGCGACGAAGTTGACGATGAGGTTGATCTGCTGGTACGACTCCGAATCGCGTGGTACCATAAACCAATGTGGCTGAAAGACGGTGGAAACAACAAACAATGTGAGTGAGAATACAGCGAAGAAGATTGCCTTGCACCTTTCTTCAAACCCAAAAGCGGCAAAGGCACCGAGGGCGCAGGTCGCAAAATACAGGCTCAGGCCGGTGCCCGCAGGTTCCGTGAGACAGAAGCCAAAAACCGTCAGGTTCACTGTCACACCCAGCGTCACTTTCGACAGCGTAAACATTCCCTTCCGGTTGACCCACCAGGCTAAGGCCGTTGTGCTGGCACAAATTGCCTGAAAGGGCAGGCTGTAATAGATACCCCAGTACCAGTCGTATACGGCGTAGCTCGTGCAAACCAGGACTGCAATGAGATTGAGAATGCCGGTCATCACCGCCCGCTTCCGCACCAGCGTCGGATGCGCGCCAGGGTGTTGCAGCATGATTCGCTCAAGGGTACTGTATGTGTTCATGGAGTGGAATTCTCGCTGTCGCGGAGAGCTTTTTTCCAATCTCCATCCATTTCCTCAAACCGGCGAATGGCGCTGGCCATGAACTCACCGGACACAAGTCCCTCCAGGTGCTGTTCTGAAAGAATATCAAACTGATCGAGTTTGTAGGTTTGCTCGTATCGACCGCTCTCCAATTTGACGATGTAGCGGTTGTTCCATTGAAAGATGGTAATCCGGCACGACGGATGATTGATCTCCCTGACTACGCGCATGACACTTCTTTACAAAACAAACTGAGTGCAATATTGACCTTTCAATCGTTTAATAATAATTCTCAGAGTAAAACGTTTTCAACCGGAAAGTCCGCAACAGAGTTACCTCCATACGCCAATACCACCCATTGCCATGGCCCGGCACACGCAATCGTCCTACTCCCTTTCGCCATGGCTAGCTGCCAGAATTCCTGTACCTGGCACAATTCCAGGTACCCAACCGGTGGCCGGGCAGAACAGAAATTGCGCACCGAGGAATACAGAATGCATTCAACTTTTCATCTCTAATTATTGTTACCTTTGAAATTGGCATAATCCACCCAAAGGATGATTCGCTTGAAGACCCTTTTCGTTGCTTTGTTCAGTGTGATGTTGGTATTGGCGGTCCGTCCACAAGCGTTCGCTACCCACCTGCGCGCCGGTGAGATCATTGTTACCCGCAATGGCTGCACAAGCAACGAGTACACCATCTGCATCACGGTCTACACGAACGTCAATTCACCCATCCGCTTTGGCGAGAGCCCGTTGGATTTCGGCGATGGTAGCGAACCCCTCACGACGCCCAGGCTTGAGAATGGCACCGCCCCGGGGCTCCCTGCCAATGTCGGCACCGTGACCTTTTGCACCACCCATACTTACTCTGCGCCGGGTCATTATATCATTCGCTACCGGGAACCCAACCGCAATGCAGGCATCCTCAACATGGCCAATTCTGTTGGTACCGAGTTCTATCTGGAGACGGAACTGGTGATCGACAACCTGGCTGGATGTAACAACACCCCTCGACTGCTGGTACCTCCCATCGACAAGGGTTGCACCGGTGCCGCCTGGTTTCACAACCCCGGCGCCTATGACATCGACGGCGACAGCCTGTCATTTGAAATGGTCGTGCCCAAGCAGGACAAAGGCGTATTCGTCAACAA
>JAIBBB010000350.1 GCA_019694905.1 Cyclobacteriaceae bacterium | reverse complement strand
TACCATCTGTTTAACAGGGGTAACAACAGTCAGAATATTTTCTTTTGCGACGAGCACTACGAGTTCTTCCTTGACAAAGCGAAGACTGCACTGCTGCCGCAGTGCCACGTGCTGGCGTATTGCCTCATGCCCAACCATTTTCATTTTCTCCTCCTGACGAAGCCATCGTTTCAGCCAATTGTGTTCTCGGCAGGGATCAGGATATGGCTGAGTTCCTATTCACGCGCCATGCAAAAGCAGCGCGGAACCACCGGCTCACTATTTCAGCAGAACACAAAGACAAGACACGTGGATACCAGAGACTATGCCACAACCTGTTTTCACTACATTCACCAGAATCCTGTGAAGGCGGGCATCAGAAAGAGAATTGAGAACTGGCCCTATTCATCGTTTCCCGAATATTGGTGGGACGATCCGGGGATCTGCAACAAAGAAGCGGCGCGGTCCATTCTTGATTTGCCCGCCAATCCAGCTGAATTCTATACAGATTCGAGTGAAGTTGACCACTCTTTGAGCTGAGTTACAACTGCTTCATTCTGGCGAAGTAAGACTTTGCCTCCGCCATGACCTTAGGCGCAAGCCAGACGCCTGAAGCCATCGTGGGAATGGCCATCAGCGCATAGGCGATGTCAATGATATTCATGACATCGGCCATGGATACCACGGCGCCGATCACGATGGTAACGAGATAGAAGTAATCGTACCACTTGCTGGCCTTCACACCCACGATGAAGGCGAGCGATTTGCTGCCGTAGTAACTGTAGGAGAACAATGAGGTGATCGCAAAAAAGAATGTACAAACCAGCAGCAGATACTTTCCTACCATCGGCATTGAAGACTCGAATGCTGTCGCGGTCAGCGTGACACCGTTGGCGCCAGAGGTATTCCAAACGTCGGTGACGAGAATGGCCAGTGCGGTCAATGAACACACCAGCAGTGTGTCTATCGCGGGACTCATCATTGACACCAGGCCTTCGCGGATTGGTTCTGAACTCTTTGAGGCACCCAAAGCCATAGGTGCGGTGCCAATACCCGCTTCGTTGGAGAAGGATGCCCTGCGCACGCCGGCCACGATCAGACCGCCGAGTAGCCCGCCCAGTGCCGGATTTCCGTGGTAATGCTCTGCACTGAATGCGTCGGTAATGATCATCATGAAGTAGTGCGGAACCTTGTCAGCGTGAATAACGAGAATAGCCAGTACCGAGAAAAAGTACAACACAATCATCAACGGCACCATTTTGCCGGCCCAGGTTCCAATCCGCTGAATGCCACCGAGAATCACGACGCCAGAGATGATGGTGAGAATCAAGCCGATGATGAATTTCAAAGTCCCGATCTCGAAGCCCAAGAATACAAAAGTCATTTCCTTGATTCCGCCGGGTTCAAAGCCAATGTCAACGATGGCCTGCGTCAATTGATTGGCCTGAAAGATGGGCAAACACCCCACCATGCAGCAAACACAGAAGAGCACGGCCAAAGGATACCACCGCTTGCCGAGTGCCTCCCGGATAACGTACATCGGCCCGCCCTGGATTTCACCGTTTGAATCCTTCCCGCGATACATCACTGAAAGGGTAGAGGTAAAGAAATTGGTGGACATACCCACAAATGCGGTTACCCACATCCAGAACAGTGCGCCCGGTCCTCCCATGCTGATGGCGGCGGCGACTCCGGCGATGTTTCCCATGCCTACTGTGGAAGCCAAGGCTGTCGAAAGTGCCTCATAGGCATTGATCTGACCTGGATCGTTGGGGTTATTGTACTTGCCGCGCAAGACCGCAATGGCGTGACCGAGGTACCGGTAGTGGATCAGCCTTGAATAAATAAAGAAGAAAAGACCGCCCAGAATCAGGACAAAAAGGACGGGCGTCCACACACCGGTGGCAACTGTGCTGATCAGTTCACTCATGGTTTCAGGTTATCGCAACAAAATAGGCAAATTATGCGGATAGTCGCTCTGCAATTTTCGCTGCCGCGTGTCCATCACCGTATAGTTGGTCTGCAAATCCGCTGATGTCTTGTTTGTGCTGATGAAACAGGGATACGATGAGCTGCTGGTTGGCTCCTGCCAGTGCGTTCGCTCCAGCGTCTACCAGTTCAATCCACTCTGTTTGATCCCTGAGCGTGATGCAGAACTTATTGAAGAAGTAGGCTTCTTTCTGAAGCCCGCCGCTGTCTGTGAATACAAGCCTGCATTGATCGAGCAGTGACAGCATATCAAAGTAGCCCACCGGATCTACTACAATTACATTCAGAGGAATCTGATGTTCCTTCAGAAATCCCTTGGTGCGCGGATGCAGAGGAAGGACCACCGGAAGTTCATTGTGTATTTCGTTAAGGGCATTGCAAATTGACCTGAGTCGCGCTACATCATTTGTGTTTTCCGCCCGATGGAGAGTAACGAGACAGAATTGGCCTTGGCGGATATTCAGTTGTTTTGCGATACCCGACTGCACCGCCCTTTGGCGATAATACTGGGCCGCATCAAACATGACATCTCCGTTTTGAATGATCTCACAGCCGAATTGGTCAAATCCCTCTTTTTGTAAATTCTTGACCGCGGTTTGTGTTGGGCAAAATAATATGTTGCTGATCCGATCAGTCAGAATCCGGTTGACTTCCTCCGGCATCTCCATATTGAAACTTCGGAGGCCAGCCTCTACATGGACAACAGGAATGTGAAGTTTTGATGCGGCAAGTGCCCCGGCCAAGGTTGAATTAGTGTCGCCGTACACCATCAGATAGTCCGGCTTTTCCAGCAGAAGCACCTCCTCAATTTTTTCCAGCATCCGGCCTGTCATGGCACCGTGACCGAGGCCCTGAATGGCCAGGTTGTAGCGTGGACTCGGAATTTCCATTTCAGTGAAGAAGATGTCGCTCATGTTGGCGTCATGATGCTGCCCGGTATGCACAAGAACCTCTTCAATGGGATGGTCGCGCAAGGCTCTTGAGACTGTTGCTGCCTTTACGAACTGGGGCCGGGCCCCTACCACCGTAACCACCTTCTTCATTATACGAAGGCCTGAATCCCGGTGATTTCCTTCCCGAGAATCAACAAGTGGATGTCGTGGGTGCCCTCATAGGTTATCACTGATTCCAGATTGGTCATGTGACGCATGATAGGATATTCACCAGTGATGCCCATACCACCATGTATTTGCCTTGCTTCCCGCGCTATTTCCAAAGCCACCTGTACGTTGTTGCGTTTGGCCAGCGAAATCTGTGGAGTCGTTGCCTTGCCCTCATTCATCAGGCTACCGAGGCGCCAGTTCAGAAGCTGAGCTTTGGTTATCTCAGTGAGCATTTCAGACAACTTCTTTTGAACAAGTTGGAAAGAGGCAATGGGTTTGCCAAACTGGATTCGCTCCAGCGCATACCGGCGCGCAGAATCATAACAATCCATCGCAGCACCGATGGCACCCCAGGCGATCCCATAGCGCGCAGAGTCCAGGCACATCATCGGGGCACCCAGGCCGCTCTTGCCGGTGAGCAGGTTGGACTTGGGCACCTTGACATCGTGAAACACCAACTCCCCTGTGGCGCTTGCACGCAA
>JAIBBB010000349.1 GCA_019694905.1 Cyclobacteriaceae bacterium | reverse complement strand
ATATCCTTGTACTTCTGAAACAGGATATCCTTCTCAAGGTCCTTCACCTTCTGAATCAGGGTTTGACGAGCAGTTGTTACGGCGCGTCTGCCAAAATCAATGAGGTGGATTTCCTCTGCAACTTCTTCACCAACTTCAAAGTCGGGCTCTATTTTTTTGGCATCTGTGAGGCTGATCTTGTCCGCGTCCCAGATATCTTCTGAATCATCATCGACGATCTCGCGGAAACGCCAGATCTCGAGGTCGCCTTTGTCGGCATTGACGATTACATCAAAGTTTTCATCAGAACCATACCGCTTTTTGATCATGTTCCGGAAGACGTCTTCCAGGATACGGATCATCGTCGGGCGATCGATGTTCTTCTGTTTGGCAAAATCGGCAAATGATTCAATGAGCGTTGAAGCATCCATATTCAGTTTATTTAAAAGATACCGTTACAAGTGTTTTTTCAATTTCCTGCAGTGAAAGTTGCTTTTCAGTCACGATCACCTTCTTCTTTCCCTCTCTGGTTTCGCTTTGCAAGGTGAGAAGTCCATCGGCAAAGGCGGTCAACTTTCCATGAATCACTTCACCGCTCTTCAGATGCACCTTGACACCCCTGCCAACATTGCGCGCATACTGTCGATCAAGCCTAAGCGGCTGCTCCAGCCCCGGTGTTGTTACCTCAAGGGTGTAGTCACCCTCAACCCAGTTACCTGCGATAATGGCATTATTGACTGACCGGCTCAACTCGGCGCAATCGTCAATGGTTACTCCCTGATCACCGTCCATAACAATCAGAATCTTTACCGGCTGACGACGCAGGGAAACCACCACGTCAATCAGAAAACGGGGTGTTCCCTGAAGCGTTTGCTCCACAAGTGTGATCAATTGCTGTCTGATGTCTGTACTCATTTTTCGATAAACAAAGAGGGGACTTTCGGTCCCCTCTATTGAATTTTCGTAAGAAGTGGTGCAAATATAATGCTTTTTTAGTTCCAGGCAACACCCCCCTGGTCAATGATCTGCCGGAGATATTTTCCATACCCACTTTTTTCCAGCGGTCTGGCCAATTCAAGCAACTGTGGCTTGTCGATAAAACCAAGCCGGAATGCGACCTCTTCAATACAGCCAATGTTGAGTCCCTGCCGCTCCTGGATAACCTGAATAAAGTTACCGGCCTGGAGAAGCGAGTCAAAAGTACCCGTATCCAACCACGCTGTCCCACGACTCATGACACCAACCTTCAACCGGCCTTGCTTCAGGTAGACATTGTTTACATCCGTGATTTCAAGCTCACCTCTCGGACTTGGCTTGAGGGCCTTGGCGATGGCCACTACTTCGTTGTCATAGAAGTATAGCCCGGGCACAGCATAATTTGACTTGGGGGATTTTGGTTTCTCTTCGATGGAAAGCACCCGACTCCTGTCATCAAACTCCACGACACCATATCTTTCAGGGTCATTCACATGGTACGCAAATACAACCCCCCCATCCGGATCAGTACTCTGTTGCAACAAATCAATGAGTCCGGATCCATAGAAGATGTTGTCTCCCAGCACAAGCGCTACTTTGTCCTTTCCGATGAATGATTCCGCTATGATGAATGCCTGGGCCAGACCTTCTGGCTTCGGCTGAACGGCGTACTGAAAAGAGCATCCCAGTTGGCGACCATCACCCAACAATTTTTGAAACAGGGGCAGGTCCTGCGGTGTGGAAATAATCAGAATCTCCCGGATACCAGCCATCATCAATACCGACAGTGGGTAATAGATCATGGGCTTGTCGTACAGTGGCATCAACTGTTTGCTCACTACCAGCGTCAGCGGGTGAAGCCTCGTACCGGAACCGCCGGCAAGAATGATCCCTTTCATATGGACAATTTTAACGATTGGCGTACATCTCCTGATAGTACTCGCGGTAGGACCCTGAAGTCACATGCTCAAGCCACTGTGGATTGGCGAGATACCATTCCACAGTTTTGGTCAATCCCGTTTGAAAATCCACAGAAGGCTTCCACCCCAGTTCTGTCTGCAAACGTGTTGCGTCAATGGCATACCGAAGGTCATGGCCAGGGCGGTCGGTTACGTAGGTAATCAGACTGGCAGAAGAACCGGCCACCTTGCCGAGCTTCTGATCCATGATTTGACAGAGCAACATCACGAGGTCAATGTTCTTCCACTCGTTGTTGCCTCCGATATTGTAGACATTGCCGGTAATTCCTTTGTGAAAAATAACATCAATGGCCGAGGCATGGTCTTCAACAAACAGCCAGTCCCTCACATTCTCACCCTTTCCGTAAACAGGCAAGGGCTTGTTTTGCATGATATTATTAATGAGCAGCGGGATCAGCTTCTCCGGGAAATGATTCGGTCCATAGTTGTTGGAGCATCTGCTGAGCACCACTGGTAGTTTGTAGCTATTGTGGAATGCCTTCACAAAATGATCGCTGCCGGCCTTGGACGCCGAATAGGGAGACTGAGGATCTATAGGAGTCTGCTCGGTAAAATATCCGCCGTGATCGAGTGAGCCATACACTTCATCCGTGGAGATATGGTAGAATCGCTTTCCTTCATACTTCCCTGCCCAGGCCCTTTTTGCTGCCTGCAACAGTGTCACTGTTCCAATAATGTTGGTTTGCACAAATTCCAGTGGACTCTCCAAAGAGCGGTCAACATGAGATTCTGCTGCAAGATGAATCACGCCATCAATTTTCTCTTCCGCGAACAGGTTGTCCAGTAATGCTGAATCACAAATATCTCCCTTGACAAAATGGTAGTTGGGGCTGCCCTCTACGTCGCGCAGGTTTTCGAGATTACCTGCATAGGTAAGTTTGTCCAGGTTCAGAATATGGTATTGAGGATACTGCCTCACCATTCTACGCACTACATGGGAACCGATGAATCCGGCACCGCCTGTGATCAGAATACTCCTGACTGGTTTCATACTATTTCTGGTATCGTTGAAAGTCCTTGTGTTCTTTCTTGTTCAACTCTTTGGGAGGAAGCGACTTGAAGTACTCATACGTGATCTTGAGACCTTCGGCACGGCTGACTTTCGGTTCCCATCCGAGAATCTGGCGGGCTTTGGTTATGTCGGGCTGCCGCTGCCTGGGATCGTCTTTGGGAAGAGGCTGATGAATGACTTTCTGCCTGGTGCCCGTCAGTTTTACTATCTCGTCTGCAAAATCTCGGATCGTAATCTCGCTCGGGTTGCCAATGTTCATTGGCAGGTGATAGTCAGACAACAGCAACCTGTAAATACCTTCAACCAAATCGTCAACATAACAGAAAGACCTGGTTTGTGATCCGTCGCCAAAAATGGTGAGATCCTCGCCTCTCAGTGCCTGACCAATGAATGCAGGAAGAACGCGGCCGTCATTGAGTCGCATGCGTGGACCATAGGTATTGAATATTCGCACGATGCGCGTTTCAAGTCCGTGGTAGGTATGATAGGCCATCGTGATTGCCTCCTGAAATCTCTTTGCTTCATCGTATACACCACGTGGCCCAATTGGATTGACATTCCCATAGTACTCTTCTGTCTGGGGGTGTACCATTGGATCGCCGTATACTTCAGAAG
>JAIBBB010000348.1 GCA_019694905.1 Cyclobacteriaceae bacterium | reverse complement strand
AGGAAGCGATTGATGCACTGTCGACATGGTCCAGGCCGTCGGTCACTGACCGGGTTGATGGTCGATACCGGGGAGAGATCAAGAGGGACCCGGCTGAGGTTCAGCAAAAGGCCCTGGAGCCGTTCAGGAAATTGCTTTTGCAAGCCAACGCTTCACTCAGGCTATCGGCGGTACGGGCCCTGGGCAGGCTGGAAATCAAAGCGGCAATACCCGAACTAACCAGATCGCTGGGTACAGACAAGCATCCGGCGGTCAGGTCTGAAGCCATGCATGCTTTGGTGCGGCTGAAGGCTGCCAATGAGCAAGCATTTGCAAGTGCGCTTCAGGACAGCGACAAGGGTGTCCGTATCGTTGCTCTTGAACTATTGTCCCAATCCGGTTTGACTGCGGATGCCATGGCCAAGTTGCTGGGTGATGTGATTGACACGAAGACGATTGAGGAAAGGCAGACGGCCTTGCTCACTTTGGGTACTATCAGGTCATCACAAGTTGCCACCACCCTGGGCAAACTGATAGGACAGATGGAACAAAGGCAATTGCCTCAGGAATTGCTTCTCGAACTGGGTGAAGCACTGGACAGTGCAAGGATCCCAGCACTCCTGGAAAAATACAAATCGCTGGCGGGCGCGCTCTCCACTGATACGCTGAAAGCAAGCTATGCGTCCAGTCTGCTCGGCGGCAATCCACAGCGTGGAGCACAGATCTTCTGGGGACACGCCAGTGCCCAATGTGTGCGTTGCCATTCGCTGGGCGACTACGGTGGCACAGCCGGGCCGAGGCTTAACGGTGTGGCCAGCCGCCTCACGCGGGAGCAACTGCTGGAGGCTTTGATCAATCCAAGTGCGCGGATTGCGGCCGGCTATGGTACGGTATCACTTGAGCTCACCGATGGCAAGACAATCAATGGTGTGCTCATGGCCGAGAAGGCGGATGGCCTGCACGTGAAATCCGGTGACCTGCCTGAAGTGACGATTCCGAGATCGCAGATCAGGAAACGTACAGACGGCGCGTCGAGCATGCCGCCGATGCGATTTATCCTGACGCGAAAAGAAATTCGCGACGTGGTCAGCTACCTGAGTGAACTGAAGAAATAGGCTAGCGTCTTGGCATCTGGAATACCGGGAATTGTGTTCCCTGGTATTCCGGTACCTGCACTTCGACGGGGTCAACATGCCAAATTTCCTTGCAATACTCCGCTATGGTCCGGTCGCTTGAGAATTTCCCGGATCGTGCGACATTGAGGATACTCATCCTGGACCAGTTGTCGGCGTCGCGAAACGCCTCACTCACACGCTGCTGACAATCCACATAGTACCGATAGTCGGCCATGACCATGTACGGGTCGTGGTACAGCAACGAATCCACCAGTGGCCGGAACAAGTCCGGATTTTCGGGTGAGAAGAACCCGGAGCCAATCATGTCGATGCACTCGCGGAGGTCATCATCGGCGCGGTGGTATTCCCATGGCAGGTAGTTGGTGTCCTTCAGTTGTTGCACCTCATCAGCCTGCAGGCCAAAGAGGAAGAAGTTATCTACACCCACCTCTTCACGTATTTCAATGTTGGCACCATCCAGTGTGCCGATGGTAAGTGCACCGTTCATCGTGAATTTCATGTTGCCAGTACCTGATGCCTCTTTGCCGGCGGTACTGATTTGTTCAGACAGATCTGCAGCAGGGTAGACATACTGGCTGTTCGTCACGTTAAAGTCAGGGATGAATACCACTTTCAGTTTACCCTTGACCTTGGGGTCATTGTTCACCGCGTCGGCTACGGCGTTGATCAGCTTGATAATCAACTTGGCCATGAAGTAGCCAGGGGCGGCCTTCCCTCCGAAGAAGAAGGTGCGGGGCACCATCTTCATGCGTGGGTTCTTCCGAAGCTGGTTGTAGAGGGTGATGATATGCAGAACGTTCAGGTGCTGGCGTTTGTATTCATGGATGCGTTTCACCTGCACGTCGAACATGGAGTCGATATCAACCTGAATGCCGCATCTGCGCATGACTTCCGCAGACAGCAGGTCCTTGGTCTTCCGTTTGCAGGCGCGCCACTCTACTCTGAAGTTCTTGTCGTCTGCAAACTCTTCCAGCCGCTGCAAGTCCTGCAGGTTGCTCATCCAGGAGGTGCCAATCTTCGATGAGATTAGTTCCGTGAGGTTGGGGTTATTTAAGACCACCCAACGCCGGGGCGTCACACCATTCGTCTTGTTTGAGAATTTTTTGGGCCACAATTCATGAAAATCATGCATGACGTTTTTCACCAGCAACTCAGAGTGCAGGGCTGCCACACCATTGACCGAGTGGCTACCCACACAGGCCAGGTGAGCCATGCGCACATAGCGTTCTCCTGCCTCATCGATCAGTGACATACGCGAAACCCGCCAATCATCGCCAGGAAAATGCGATCTGACCAGATGGAGAAATCGCTGGTTGATTTCAAAAATCAGTTCAAGATGTCTTGGCAGCAGTCTCTTGAAAAGATCTACCGGCCACTTTTCCAATGCCTCAGGCAAAAGGGTATGATTGGTGTACCCAAAAGTCTGGTTGGTAATCTCCCATGCTTCGTCCCATTCCAGTCTCCATTCATCCAGCAAGAGGCGCATCAACTCGGCGATGGCAATGGCCGGGTGAGTGTCATTCAGCTGAAAGGCAAATTTGGTGTGGAAGGTATGAATGCTGTTACCCCGGGCAATGTGTGTGCGGATGGCATCCTGTAGAGAGCAGGATACAAAGAAGTATTGCTGCTTGAGTCGGAGTTCTTTGCCTCCGATCTGTTCATCATTGGGGTACAGCACCTTGCTGATGTTCTCAGAAGTAACTTTGTCAGTTACGGCACCGTAATAGTCACCTTCATTGAACGAGTGAAAGTCAAACGATTCAAAGGCCTCTGATTTCCATAGGCGCAAGGTGCTGGCTGTGTTGGTTGCAAAACCAAGCACCGGTGTGTCGTAAGGCACACCCATGATCACATCCTCCGTAACCCATTTGGCTTCAAACCTTCCATCGGCGGCGGTTCCCCATTCGGTGTGGCCGCCAAACCGAACGACCACTGCATCTTCCACACGGGCAATTTCCCATGGGTTGCCTTTGCGCAGCCATTTGTCTGTGATCTCTACCTGCCAGCCATTGGAGATGACCTGATCGAAGATGCCAAACTCATAGCGGATACCATAGCCGATTGCAGGAATATCGAGTGTCGCAAGGGAATCAAGAAAACAAGCTGCGAGGCGGCCCAGCCCGCCGTTGCCGAGACCGGGTTCTTCCTCCTGACGAAGGAGCTGCTGCAAGGGGAGGCCAAGGTCTTTCATCGCCTGCTCCACAGTTTGCTGAAGGCCGAGATTGACAAGGTTGTTGCCCAGGTGCGGACCCATCAGAAATTCGGCCGACAGATAACCAACCGTCTTCACATTTTTCTCGCGATAGGTGCGTTGGGCGTTTAACCATCGGTTGAGCAGCCTGTCACGAACGGTGTATGCCAGCGCCATGTAGCAGTCGTTCCATGAAGCCGTTTCAGGTGTACGGCCCTGGATGTAGAACAAGTTGTCGAGAAAGGCCCGTTTAAGTGTTTCAAGTCCTAAT
>JAIBBB010000347.1 GCA_019694905.1 Cyclobacteriaceae bacterium | reverse complement strand
GCCATTGTGCTCTCCAAACTGTTTTTTCCGGAAACTGAACACGACAAGATTGACCGAAAACTGGTGGTGAACAAGGAGCAGATCGGCTCCAACCTCGTCGATGCGATGGCATCGGGCGCTGCAGACGGTCTCAAACTGGCCTTGAACATCGGAGCCATGTTGCTCGCTTTCATTGCGATCATCTACGCCATGAACTGGGTGCTGGTGGATTTCATTGGACACTATTCGGGGCTCAATGAGTGGGTGGCCTCCTCTACCGGAGGCGCCTATCAGGGATTCTCTCTCCAGTATATCCTGGGACAGATTTTCAGAGTCTTCGCCTTCTGCATGGGCGTAGAGTGGTCGGAGACGCTCCAGGTCGGAAGTTTGCTTGGACAGAAGATGGTCATCAATGAATTCGTTGCCTACCTGGACCTTGCCAACATGAAGGCTGCTGGTGTGCTGAGTGAGAAATCGATCCGTATTGCTACTTACGCTCTTTGTGGTTTTGCAAACTTCAGTTCCATTGCAATCCAGATCGGTGGCATCGGTGGAATGGCCCCCGGCCGGCAGGGCGATCTGTCGCGCCTGGGCTTACGAGCCATGCTGGCCGCATCCCTGGCAACCATGATGACTGGCACAATCGCCGGAGCAATCTTTGAATAGAACGTATGCGAAAAATCATCTACTTCCTGCTTACCGCAATGTTTCTGCTCTTTGCAGCAGTGCAAATCAATGACCCCGATCCGGCACTTTGGATCCTGATCTATGGAGCCATGGTGGTGCTTTGCGTACTGGGTGCCTTCAAGCGCTTTCAACGTTGGCCATCCATCCTGCTCCTGTTTCTCTATTTGCTCTACATGGGTTTGCTGCTGGGCGGATTCCAGACCTGGCTCGCCAGCGAAAACAAGGCCGATCTCTTCGATGATATCATGAAGATGCAGCATCCATATATCGAAGAAACGCGTGAATTCCTGGGTCTGCTCATCAATGTGCTGGTATTGTTTGGCCTGCTGATTGACGGGGCAAGACAACGCGCAGGCAAATCCTGACCTGACGGCTGGTTTCCGCATCTGGTTCCGTACCTTTGCGGCTCAATTTTTAACATTGTGAATTACCTCTCCGCCGAAAACCTGGCCAAATCCTATAGCGACCGTTGGCTGTTTAAAGATATTTCCATCGGCATCTCTGAAGGTGAGAAGGTGGCGCTTGTGGGCGAAAATGGCGCCGGCAAGTCCACGTTGCTGCGAATCCTGACAGGCGAAGTGGCGCCTGATGCCGGGAACGTGGTGGTGCGGGAAGGAATCAAATTGGGATTCCTTATTCAGCAACCAACCGTGGAAGGTCATCTGACAGTCAACGACATCATTTTTGGCAGCAAGAATGAAGTAGCGTCTGTTGTGAAGGAGTATGAGCACTGTATTCATCACCCTGACATTTCACCGGAACGCATGCAACGCGTGCTGGAACGCATGGAGGAACTTCAGGCATGGGACTACGAGGCCAAGGTAAACGAAGTGACAAGCCGGCTTGGAATCACCAATCTGGACCAGACGTTTCGTGAGTTGTCGGGTGGCCAGCGCAAAAGGGTATTCATGGCTCAGCTCCTGCTGGCAGAACCCGATCTGCTGATCATGGATGAGCCGACCAATCACCTCGACCTGGAGGCTATTGAATGGCTCGAGAACTATCTTTCCGGCCAGCAAATCACCTTGCTGATGGTTACCCACGATCGCTACTTTCTGGACAATGTCGCCAACCTCATCGTGGAACTCGACCGGGGTAAACTGTATACCTACAAGGGTAACTACGCTTACTTCCTGGAGAAGAAGGCCGCACGGGAGGAGATGCTGAAAATTGAAGTTTCCAAAGCGAGAAATCTGCTCAAGAAGGAACTTGACTGGATGCGCCGACAACCCAAGGCAAGGGGAACCAAGGCGAAGTACCGCATCGATGCCTTCTATGAGTTGCAGGAGAAGGCCTCGCAGTCCCTGAAGAAGGATCGCCTTGAACTCGACGTGCAGGAAGCGAGACAAGGCGGGAAGATCCTGGAAGTCCACAAGGTGAGCAAACAATACGGTGGCCAGTCCATGGTGAAGGATTTCAACTATATCTTCAAGAAGAAGGACCGTATTGGCATTGTTGGAAAGAATGGAGTTGGCAAGTCTACTTTTCTCAATCTGCTCACGGGCAAACTGGCACCCGATCAAGGGGAGATCATCCCAGGAGTGACCACCAAGATTGGATATTTCACCCAGGAAGCGGAAGACCTCAATCCCAACCACAGGCTGATAGAAGAAGTCAAAGAGATTGCGGAGTTCATTACGCTTTCTGACGGATCGCAAATCTCAGCTTCCAAATTTCTGGATCAGTTTCTGTTCCCTCCGGAAAAGCAGTACACTTTCATTGAAAAGTTGAGCGGCGGAGAACGCAAGCGGCTTCAACTCCTTAAGATTCTGGTGACCAATCCCAATTTTCTCATCCTGGACGAGCCAACGAATGATTTTGACATTGATACACTCAATGTGCTCGAGGATTTTCTGGAGAAGTTCTCGGGTTGCCTGCTGCTGGTCTCACACGATCGCTACTTCATGGACCACCTCGTAGACCAGTTGTTTGTTTTTGAGGGTGACGGTGTGATTCGCCCCTTCAATGGCAATTACTCTGACTACCGTGATCAGACTTCCGGGGAGGAAGAAGAGGATGCCGTGCCTGTCATTCCCGTGGAGGCCCCTGCACAGGCTCCTGATTCCTTAAAGCGCAAGCCCACCTTTGCCGAAAAGAAGGAATATGAAGCACTGCCAGGCTTGCTTGAAAAACTGGAGTTGCGCAAGAACCAACTCACGCAGGACATGGCCGCAGCAGGAGCGGACCACAGCAAGCTCGCCACGCTGGCAGCGGAGCTGGCTGCAGTCAACACCGACCTGGAAGCAAAGACCAACCGCTGGTTCGAATTGGAAGAATGGATGGGGCAATAGCCATCCTTTCATAAGTCGCAATTTTTCTGGATTTTTATCATCATGGCAGACTTGTTCAGGATGAAGTGGGGCGTGTTTGCTGCAGTATTTTGCGCGCTGGCAGCTTTGCAATTCCCCTCCGCTTTGGCACAGTCGGCCCCCAAATACTCCAATGAATTTCTTTCAATAGGAGTAGGGGCCCGTGGTTTGTCTATGTTCCGGACCCAAACAGCGGTTGTGGGTGACGTGACCGCGGGCTATTGGAATCCAGCGGGGCTCACCCGGATCAAGGACCGCTATCAGGCCTCGATCATGCATGCTGAGTATTTCGGCGGGATAGCCAAATACGATTACCTCGCGGGTTCTATGCGATTGGATAGCGCGAGTGCCTTGTCGGTGTCGCTGATTCGTTTCGGGGTCGATGACATTCCGGATACACGCTACCTCTATGACGCCAATGGAGCAATCAATTACAGCAACGTACGGTTCTTCTCTGCCGCCGACTACGCTTTTATTGGAAGTTATGGTCGCAAGGTGTCATGGCTTCCCGGCCTTTCTGTCGGTGGTAGCGTGAAAATTGTCCATCGTATTGCAGGAAGCTTTGCCTACTCATGGGGCTTCGGACTTGATGCCAGTGCGCAGTGGA
>JAIBBB010000346.1 GCA_019694905.1 Cyclobacteriaceae bacterium | reverse complement strand
GTCGATAACCGACTGAACAAGGTCATCGAGGACATTCGCACCGAAGGTACTCGTCTGGAAAAGCTGGCCGAATCGAACGGGATCGAATTTTCTGGGGTTACCTACTCAAACCCCAAAGAGCTTGAAGCCAAGATCACTTCACCCCGTGCCGTTCGCTACGTTGGCCTCATCCGCGAGTTTGACAGTCTGGTCGCCAAGTTCGACATTCTGTGGCTCTCGGGGTCGATTCCCGACAGCAGCTACTCGGTCAGCCTGTATGAATGGAAGCGGAGACTTCTCAGAGTCTCAGGGGGCATGAGGAGCTTGGCGGGTCGGGCGATCACGGCTGCCAAGCGCAAGGAACCTATGCCGACTGAAAGTCCATCGGACGTTCCAGTCACAAATGCCGCTCCACTGGAAGCAACGAGTCCGATAAGCGTTCCCGTTGTGTAGGTGGAACTCAATCCATTCCAGGAACGCGCCGTATCCACGGCTGGCCATTGCACGGTACTTGCCTGTCCTGGATCCGGGAAAACCCGCGTACTTTCCGAGCGCGCCATTCGGCTGCTCACATCACACGACAAAGGGCGATTGTGTGCGGTCACGTTTACCCGTGATGCCGCTGCAGAACTTAAAAGTCGCATCCTGCCCTCGTGCAAACCCGATGTTGGACGTCGCCTCGCAGTGGGGACGTTTCATTCGATTGCCCTGTCTCAACTCAAACGTCTGCCACGTTCACTCAAGACAAGGCGCCTGCTTTCCGAGGGAGAACGGTTGGCCCTGCTCCGTCGATGCCTAGCTGAGCATCCAATTGCTGCATCGTTCGATGACACCCTCAAGTACATCGACGCAGCAAAAGCCAAGATCTCTCCTCCGATAGCGAATGACCCCGAGTTGGAAATGATCTATGGCATCTACCAGGAAACACTTTCCTCTGAAGGTGCGATGGATTTTGCAGATATCGTTTTGTCGGTCGTCCAGAAAATTCATGCCCAAGAAATGATGCCATTGCCGATTCGGTGGCTGTTGGTCGATGAAGCCCAGGACATGGATGAAGTTCAGATGGAATGGGTCAAGGCGCATGGCCTCGCCGGCATCGAAGTCAGCCTAGTAGGAGACGACGATCAAAGTCTGTATGCCTTCCGCCATGCGATGGGCTACCTTGGGCTGACCGAGGTCTCCGGCACATTGGTCTCCACAGAAACCACGTTGCCCCTGAACTACCGCTGTGCGCCAAACATCCTCGAGCATGCAGCGAAGCTGATTGCCCACAACAAACTCAGGGCGCCGAAGCGGATAGAAGCGTTCAGAACATCGCCAGGCGAGGTTCAGGTCATCAGAGCATCCGACCGTTGGGATGAAGCAGAACTATTGCTAGCTCGGATAAGAAAGCTCGGACTGGACGCCGAGTGGGGAATTCTCGGTCGGACTAACAGCATGCTTGATCCGCTGGAAATATCCCTAAGTGGCGCCAACATCCCCTATCGTCGAACAGGTGGCAAGCGAATCTGGGATCGGAAACTGGGCAGTACCTATCTGGGAATACTGCGCAGCGTTCTTGATGGTGGATGGACTGGGGTAGCCAACGCTCTGTCGTTTTCAGGTGTCGCTGCCAGCTCAATCAACTCCCGGGAAATTCAAACAACTGGCGACTGTCTCTCGTACCTCGCCACGATCCTTGACACCCGAAGTACTGATGGTGACGATCGCCCGAAGGTATTGGGATTGCTCGCAGGAATGACTTCCTGGATAGAGCAGTCGAAGAAGGGCCGTGTCGAGTTGGTCATCCACGGTGTTTCGACTTGGATGACACCCTTCTGCGGCAACCCACAGCAGGTTGCATTGCTGCAAGGCATGGACTCGTCGCTGTCAAAACTGTCGGGGACCTTAAACCAGCGCCTGCGCTATGTCTCGTCGGCCGATAACCAGAGGAATTCGACGGGGATCCAACTGATGACCCTCCATTCGTCCAAGGGATTGGAGTTCGACAACGTTTGGATCGTCGGTGTTGAAGAAGGCAACCTTCCCCATACCGACTCATCTGAAGAGGAGGAACGACGCTTGATGTATGTGGGGATGACTAGGGCAAGGAACCGATTGATTATCAGCAGCGCGATGGAAGAAGGAACTGAATCGCGGTTCCTTTCAGAGGCTGGACTATTTTGAAATGCGTCCGATTTGTGCGCTTTTACAGGCAATTTCTGGAGTCGTTTTTTCTAACATCAATTGTACCGACGAGACCTGCCAACACATTTGCCAGTTGCTATGTTTCTAACCCAACCAGAACTCTCCGAACTTACTGGGCTAAGGAGACCATCTGCGGTTTGTAGATGGTTAGATCGCCAGCGCATTCCCTTCATTGTTCGCACTGATGGTTGGCCTCGGGTTCTGCGCTCAGTTATTATTGAAAGGTTAGGTGGTCATGATGTCGCCCAACCCCATGAGCCGGAATTGATCCTTGAGTAGAGTCCTACCTCGCTGGATGCATTTGTCCCACGGACGTTATTACCTCGTTCGTGGTAACAAGTGGACTCCGCTGTCTCGTGATCTACACGACGCCCTGATCGAATACGCAAGATTAACAGTTGGAAAGAGCAACAATCAGGAACTCGCCGACTTAGTTGAACGCACCCTTGGGGACATGAAGGCAACGGTCGCTGCCAGCACTTTCAAGAACTATCAGTCCTGCTCCCGTAAGGTTCTTAAGGCTTTTTCGCAGTTCAGTCCATCACAGGTCAAGCCAAAGCACATAGCCGCCTTTCTCGATCACCACCGATCACACCCCAGCATGGCGAATTTGCTGCGGTCATTCCTGAAGGGCATGTTCCAGCGAGCTGTTCGTTGGGGAATCGTCGAATTCAACCCAGTTCGCGATATTGAGCAATTCAAAACGACCAAGCGGGACCGTTACATAACAGCTGAGGAGTTCAAGGCTATTCGAGAACATGCTACGCCAACGCTAAAGTGCCTGATGGACTTGGCCTATATCACTGGACAGCGCATGGGTGATGTCATAAAGATCAGGTATGCCGATATCAGCGATGAGGGAGTATTCATCAAGCAGCAGAAAACTAGAAATCGAGTACTGATTAGCATGACACCGGATCTTGATGCTGCCATCAAGGAGGCCAGGTCGATTCATCAGTCAGTTAAGGGGCTGACCCTGCTTCATAAGCGCGATGGCAAGCCCTTAGCCTATGGCACTATTCATCACCAGTGGGTTAAAGCATGTACGGCCGCGAAGGTCGAGGATGCCCACTTCCACGACATAAGAGCAGCCTCTGCCACTGATGCCAAAAAGCAGGGATTGGACAGTAAAACACTTCTTGGGCATACGACAGACTCGAGCCACAATCGATACCTTCGCAGTAAGGAGGTACCCATCGCTTCACCGGTTCCCGCGAGAAAATCTTAGGCAGTGCCTAAGAAATACAGCTGAAAAGCCCGTGGTTAAGCCATTGAATATAACGCTACATGAACTTCAACCAAATTGCCGAATTTCAGGAATTGGCAGATACAGTGACACTTTAAAACGGCTTATAGGCGTCTTTGCAAGGCCCTGATGCAACAAGCTTGCATCAGGGTTTTTATTTTCTAACCGCGCCTGGCGCCATATTGCAT
>JAIBBB010000345.1 GCA_019694905.1 Cyclobacteriaceae bacterium | reverse complement strand
CGATCTGCACCTGTTCATGCAGAGGCACCCGTTGTGCATTGGCCATGGCGCTTGCCATCAGCATCAACGCCATCATTTGCAGTACTTTCATAGTCCAAAGTTTTTGTACCAAACGTTCATGTCTTCCAATCCCGAATAAATCATGCAATTATTGGTCATGGTGCCTCCAAAGGTGTATCCCAATGAATGGAATACGCGGTTCATGGCGAGGGATTCTGTTCGGGCGATGGTATAATGGCAGCGGATGCCCCGTCCCAGCAATTCAGCCTCCAACCAGGAGAGGATTTGTTTCATGTAGCCACGTCCCTGCGTAGACGGCAGCGAGGCACAGTCTGTGAGTTCTGCATTGGCGAACGTGTCGTTGATTTCTGCGGAGGCGACACTCACAATTTTTCCACCTTCCCGTACGTGCGCATAACAGGTTCCCTGCTCCATGGTCTTGCGCACGTAGCGCGCATCTTGTACCGGCGTAGGATACACCGGAAAGGTCGAAGCGAAAATTGATGCGATCTCTTCGGCGTCGTCTGGTGAAGAGCGTTCCACATGCTGGATCGGTACAACAACGCTTGCAACGGGTGATGAATCTGTCAAATCGCGAAACAACTGAAAGGCGGCCGCTGAGGTGCGACTGACCCGACGCGAGGGAGTGACATACTTTGCCAGGAAGGCCATGTTTTCGCCCTTGAAGTAGCCGGCAATCGATGCTTCTTTCTGGTATCCTGCGTTTAGAAAATGACTGACGTCTTTGGTGTGAGATTTGATAATCAATTTCTCAACCCACGCAGGAGCGTTGGCTTCAAATCCAGCCACCACATCATTCAGAGGTCCTTCATACTGATCGAGACGCAATCGCCTGCTGAATTCATCGCGGTAGACGTTCAGGGTTGCGCCATGGTATAGCGTCTCCAGATTGATCACGACGCTGTGGGTTCACACCATGCTGCAATGATGCGCGCAAAGTAACGCGCTGCGAGGACAACTTCGGACAGCTGGATGAATTCATCGGGGTAGTGCGCCACCCGCGTCTCACCTGGGCCTATGACCAGCGTAGGAATCTCGCCGACCCGGCCGAGCAGCCCACCATCGGTGCCCCACGGAGATGCCTCCACGGCGATGGGGCGATGATAAATCTCTTCAAAAGTACTCACCACGACTTCAGTGAACGGATGGTCAGTCGCGAGTTGATTCGGCACCCACTGGCCACCAAAGAATTCAAGCCGAACCGGATGATCCTTCAACCAGGGATCACCTGCACTGACACGCTCCAGGGTTTCTTTCAATTCATCCTTCACTGCCTGCATGGATTCATGCGGAGCGACGCCAATTCTGCCTTCCACTGTCACCAGGTCGGCAACCGAAGAAGGCCATGAACCGCCCTGAATCTTGCCCATGTTGATCGGGACCGGAATGGGTATGTGGGCGTAAAGCGGATCGTTGATCCGGCTGTTTCTTTTCTTCTCAAGTTCCAAAACAGCCTGATGAACCAGGATTGCCTTTTCAATGGCCGAGACTCCCTCATACCGTGTCCCGCCGTGGGCAGACCGACCTTCCACTGTGATGCGGAACCACATGGATCCCTGCTGCTTGACAAACAGCTTCATGTTGGTAGGTTCGGGTATGAGTGCTGCGTCTGCCTTGTACCCGCGCAGCACGGTAGCAAGTGTACCTGTGCCACCCGATTCCTCTTCTACCACTGATTCAAAGATCACGTCGCCTTTGAGTCTCACACCCGTGCGAATAAGTGATTCCAATGCCAGCATGAGTGAGACGTTCCCACCTTTCATGTCTGTGGTTCCCCGCCCGTACATTTTGCCATCAACGATTGTCCCGCCAAAAGGTGGCTGGGTCCACTTGGCTGTGTCGCCTTCGGGCACTACGTCGACGTGTCCGTTCAGGATGATCGACTTGCCACCACCGGTGCCTTTCCAAACGGCCACTACATTGGGGCTGCCCTTGTATGCAGGTCTTGAAGGTATGTAGTAGGGGTGTCCGTCCAGTTCATGCGCGTTGGGCTCCCAGACGTCCGGCCTGAGGCCGAGCGATTCTAGTTTGCGAGTGACCAGTTGCTGCACACCCAACTCATTTCCCTGGACACTCTTCTCCTGAATGAGCGATTGCAGGAAGGCAGTGGCTTCTGATGTGTGAGCATCGATATAGGCGTCAAGTGTTTCGTGTATTTTCATAGTCACATCAATTGAGGTGAAAGGGTGAAGGGGGCTTCAGTGCATTGTCGCACTTCTTCCAGGCTGGTTCCTTCGAGTAACTCTTCCAAGCGAAGGCCTTCCGCAGTAACTGCAAACACAGCCTTCTCAGTAATAATCTTCTTCACGCAACGGTAGGCAGTTACAGGCAACGTGCACGTTCGCATGATCTTGGGGCGGCCATCTTTCTCCGTGTGTGTCATCAACGCGATGAGGTTGGCGGCTCCAAAGGCAAGTTCCATCGCTCCACCAACACCAGGAACGCGTTTGCCCGGAACAATCCAGTTCGCCAGCGTGCCATCCGCGCTGACCTGCAAGGCGCCGAGAATAGACACATCCACACGGCCTCTGCGAATCATTGCGAATGAAGTAGCGCTATCGAAATAGCAACCTCCTGTCAACAGTGTGACCGGATAGCCGGCGGCATTGCTCAGATTGCCATCTGCATTGACAGCAGGAGTTGGGCCCATCCCCAAAATTCCATTCTCGGCCTGGAACAACACATCCACCTCAGGCGCCAGAAAGTCGGGCACCAGCGAAGGGATGCCAATGCCCAGATTCACCACCATGCCACTCTTTACTTCGAGGGCCGCTCGTCGCGCGATAATTTGTCGGGCATCTCCCATATCCATTTCCAGTTATACCCGCTGGACGGGACAATATGTGTGACAAAGATTCCAGGTACGACCACTTCTTCAGGGTCGAGCGCTCCCGGTTCAACAATTTCGTCTGCTTCCACAATCGTGACCTTACCTGCCATCGCCACAAAGGGGTTTGTGTTGCGTGCTGTCTTGTCAAAAACAAGGTTCCCGAATGTGTCAGCCTTGCGCGCATAGACAAAAGCGATGTCACCGGTGATAGGAGCCTCATAAAGAAACTGCTTGTCGCCAATGGTCACCAGCGGCTTGTCGTATTGAAGGTGAGTGCCTTTGCCGATCTCGGTCAGAAACCCGTTCAATCCTACACCGCCGGATCGGATACGTTCAACCAAAATCCCCTGTGGACAAAACTCAACCTGGAGTTTGCCGGCAGTCATTAGTTCACCTGCCACCGGATTGGATCCGATGTGTGATGCCACCAGGGATTTTGCACGCCCCAGCACAATGAACTTTCCCATACCAACCCATGGAAATCCTGCGTCATTGCCCACGAGGTGTACATCCCTGACATTGGATTGAATGAGCGTGTCGACAAGTCCTGGTGGCGTGCCGACACCGCCGAATCCTCCAAACAACAGGGTCATGCCGTCGAAAAGCAACGAGGCCACGTGATCGTAGGTGGTAACCTTGTTGGTCATGGCTGCAATTTGTTGAGTGCGGTTTGGAATCTCGTGAGCAGCATGTCCAACTCCTTGTCTGAAATGACAAAGGGAGGAGCGATGAGAACTCCATTTTCGTGTG
>JAIBBB010000113.1 GCA_019694905.1 Cyclobacteriaceae bacterium | reverse complement strand
CCCTCCCTTCTCCAGCATGGAGAAGGGCCGGGGATGAGGACCTAAAGATGGGCGAACATCAACGCTTACAAAATGCGCAGCAGTAGTTGTTGCTGCTCGCCAGACCAACCACATCGCGGTAAATGGGTAAACTGGTAAATGGGTGAAAGAGTAAGTGGGTCGCTCTGAGGGGGCAAGTGCGACCGATTATAAAAATAAACATGAAGGCGCGACCCCTCCCTTCTCCAGCATGGAGAAGGGCCGGGGATGAGGACGTAGAGGTGGGACAAGTGTCAACGTTTTGACACGAGCAGCAGAAGTTGTTGTTGGTCGCCTGACCAACCACATCGCGGTAAATGGGTAAACTGGTAAATGGGTGAAAGAGTAAGTAGGTCGCTCTGAGAGGGCAAGTGCGACCGATTATAAAAATAAACATGAAGGCGCAGCCCCTCCCTTCTCCAGCATGGAGAAGGGCCGGGGATGAGGACGTAGAGGTGTGGCAAGTGTCAATGTTTTGACACGAGCAGCAGAAGTTGTTGTTGGTCGCCTGACCAACAACTTGCCTCTCAGACAACGTGATCTCATCCGTTGGAGACCGGTCACCTTCCGTCATTTTGTCCTTTTCTTTGCTTGCCCAAAGAAAAGGACCAAAAGAAAGTGCACCACGGGCGATGCTCGGCGACATCCCTTCGCGCCTAATCAGCCGCACATATCAGCCAGCGCACGTGCCGTCGCCTCCGCCGCGCCGCCCGTGGACGTCCACCCGCACACCCGTTGAACTAGTTTGTTCACTCTTTGATAATCACGCTCACTTAGCGTGCCGTGTGGATTATGCGACTGCTGCCGCTCAGGAAAAACATGAATCCCCGCCAACTCGTGGTTTGGCAAATAGCCTCGTGGTAGTTGGTCAGGCGACCAACTACAACACGACCGGCCGTCCCACTACAACGCAGCCCCTCCCTTCTCCAGCATGGAGAAGGGCCGGGGATGAGGACCTAGAGGTTGGCAAATGTCAACGATAAAACTTGAGTAGCAGAAGTTGGTCAGGCAACCTACTCCCACCCTCAAACAAAGTTCTGCCAAACATTCACCCCGCCAACCGGATTCTTTCCTAAATTAACCATTCAATCCCCTCAGAAATGCGACGCGTACTATTGCTGCTATTGGCACTGCCTGCCTTCGCTTACAGCCAGAACCTCCCCTACCGGGAAATGCCACCGGCTCCATCCGAGTACAACGGACACAACGTTGCTGCCAGACTGATCGACGGCATGGGCTTCCGGTACTATTGGGCCACCGAAGGACTGCGGCCCGAAAACCTGGCCTTCAAGCCCACCAAAGAGTCGCGCACCGTACTCGAAACTGCTGAACATATCCACGAACTTTCTGTGATCATCCTTCATTCGGTTCAAGGTGTTCCCAATCGGATGGAGTCACCCATAGAAAAGATGGACTATGAACGCCTGCGCCGCGAGACGCTGGAAAATCTGAAGTCCGCCGCAGACCTGCTGCGCAAGAGCCAGGACTTCCAACTGCAGGATTACAACATGGTCTTCAGCAGAGGAAAACAAAAGCAAACATTCAACTTCTTCAATGAAATCTCTGGCCCTGTCTCCGACGCACTCTGGCACATTGGCCAGGTGGTGACACTCCGCCGCCAGTCGGGCAATCCCATCACTGACAAGCTGAATTTTCTCGACGGCAAACTGATGGAGTAGCCAACAAATCCCTTCCCCAATGGAATCACAGGAAAACGAGTTTCCAGTCCCGGCACCCGAGGCACCACTGCGCAAGTCATTTCCGGAGCGACTGGATTCGCTGATGGTGTGGTTGCGTCGGTTAGCGACCGTGCTGGCCATCCTCGTTGCGCTGATCTACGTCTTCCGCGAATGGACCAACACAGCTTTCCTTATCCGCGAAGTCTCAGTGCCCGCCAGCTTTGTCGACGAGGGCTTCACAACTTCTGAGATGGCCTACCAGATTTCCAACCAGCTCCGCACGATGGTACAACAGGTCAGCGCCCAGGACGTGGCCCAGTCGTATCACAACCAGCAGAACCTCGAGGATCTCTCGGTCGACCTGGTCGGCGTCGGCATTCCCATAAGGTCCTTTGTGCGTACAGTCGGTAAGACGCTGGGCATTGGCACGTACAATGAGATTCGTGTCGCTGTGGCGAAAGCAAGCGACAGTGTCCTCATCGTCACCGTGCGCATCACAGGCCATACGGACGAAGAGTACAGGCTGCCCGTCAACAGCGAGAGTCGCCAGCACCCGGCACAGCAGGCCAGCGCGGAGGCCGCCAAACTCATCCTGAAACGGACTGACCCCGCCATGCTCGCACGGTACTATGCCAACCACGACCGCGACGGGGCACGCACCATCCAGATCGCCAGACTCATGCTGGAGCAGCAACCAGTGGACGATGAGACGTTCGCCCGCGCCTATGCGTTCTGGTCCTTCGGCTACATCCTGGAGCGAAAGTATGACCTCGCCATCGCCAAGGCCAAAGAGGGACTGCAACACCTGCCCGACAATATCCTCCTGAAGAACTCTTATGCTTACGGCATCGGCGCCAGCGGCCAATACGAAGAGGCCCTGAAGCTGTCGCGCTCCCTGGAACACCTGTCGGGGCTCACCCAGCGGCAGCGCTGCACCTTGTACCTGAACATGGGCAACTACGCCGGCGATTTGTATCAGTCCGAAGATTCCTCGCTGCACTACTACCAAAAGGCGCTGGCCATTGACCCACACTTTATCTCTGCGTTGTACAACGTGGCCCTCAGTCACCTCTACAAAGGCGACACCACACAGTTCTACGAATATTTTGAACGCGCCCTGCACGACGGGGTCAATGCCCGCATCGTCTTCAGCAACCCCGAACTCGACACGTTCAACTCACGCCCGCGATTCCGGTCGCTGAAAGCGCAGTACCTGGATGAGCAGTAGTTGGAGGTGAAGTTGGATGGTAACCCGGTAAATCGGTGAAAGAGTAAGTAGGTCGATCGGTGAGGGGAAGTCGATCGGTTCAGGGAGGCGTTAGGAAAGTAGACGGAGGATAGTGGCGGCGTATTGATGGTGCGTTTGGGTGCCTTGACAAGCGCGGGGCAGGTGCACGCAAAGCGCGCAAAGAAATGCGCCGAGGACGCAAAGGGGAAGTTGATGTTGGATGGTAAGTTGGTGAGTGGGTAAGCTGGTAAATGGGTGAAGGAGTAAGTAGGTCGCTTGGTGAGGGGAAGGCGATCGGCCTTGGGAGGCGGTAGGAAAGTAGATGGTGGATAGTAGATAGTGGGCGGCGTGTTGTTGATGCGGTGGGTGTCTTGAACAAGCGGGGCAGGTCCACGCAAAGCGCGCAAAGAAATGCGCCGAGGACGCAAAGGGGAAGTTGATTTTGGATGGTACGCTGGTGAGTGGGTAAGCTGGTAAATGGGTGAAAGAGTGAGTTGGTCGCTCGGATAATGCAAACGTGACCGATTTCAAAAATGAACTGAAGGCGCTTCCCCTCCCTTCTCCAGCATGGAGAAGGGCCGGGGATGAGGACGTAGAGGTGTGACAAGTGTCAACGTTTTGACACGAGCAGCAGAAGTTGTTGTTGGTCGCCTGACCAACAACTTGCCTCTCAGACAAAACGTGAATCCCTTTCAAAATCTAGTTAGACAACCTGCCTCGTGGTAGTTGGTCGGGCGACCAACTACAACACGATCGGGCGACCGACCAAACGAGTAAGCTGGTAAATGGGTGGAAGAGTAAGTAGGTCGCGCTGAGAGGGCAAGTGTGACCGATTATAAAATAAACATGAAGGCGCAACCCCTCCCTTCTCCAGCATGGAGAAGGGCCGGGGATGAGGACACCCCTATTCCTTATCCACAATCAACTCACTCTCCCCTTTCTCATAAATGACATTCGAGCGACCCACAATCAAAGGGTCGACCTTGCCAATCATCTCGGTGTCCTTTTTGTCGTAGGGGACTTTGTAGAGGATGTATCGCAGCGCGTTCAGCCGCGCACGCTTCTTGCAGTCGGACTTCACCACGGTCCAGGGCGCATCGGAGGTGTCGGTATGGAAAAACATCCGCTCCTTCGCATCGGTGTACTGATCCCACTTGTCCAGCGACGCCTTGTCCACAGGCGACAATTTCCACTGCTTCAGCGGATGGTACTTGCGGTCCTTGAAACGCCGCCGCTGCTCAGCCTTGCTGACAGAGAACCAGAACTTGAACAGCAGGATTCCGCTGCGCACGAGGTTGCGCTCAAACTCCGGCGCCTGCCGCATGAATTCATTGTATTCGGATTGCGTACAAAATTCCATGACATGCTCCACACCCGCCCGGTTGTACCACGAGCGGTCAAACAACACGATCTCCCCGTTGGTAGGCAGGTGCTTGACATATCTCTGGAAATACCACTGGCCCCGCTCCTCCTGGGTGGGCTTCTCCAGCGCCACCACCCGGGCGCCCCGTGGATTGAGGTGCTCCATCAGTCGCTTGATGGTACCCCCCTTGCCTGCTGCATCACGGCCTTCAAAGAGAATCACAATCCTGGCGCCGCTCTTCTTCACCCATGCCTGCAACTTCAGCAGCTCTACCTGGAGGTTATATTTCTGAAACTCATAGTTCTTACGCGACATCAGGTACTTGTAGGGATAGCCACCGTTCTGCCAGTCGTCGACCAACTCACCGTCGCGCATCAGCCGCGAAGGCTTCACCCGCAGCTCCTCTTTCAGGATCTTCAACAACAACTTCTTTTCTGCTTGCGGGAAGTTGCTCAGGTAAGTCTTGACGATCTCGTACTTGTCACCGTCCTGACCAAACTTCCCCCTCAGCGTGGCCGCCTCGCTGTTGAACTTGGCTCGCATCCGCTTGCTGACGGTCTGCGCCCGTGCCTCTTCAGGTGTCTCACCCGAAATAACATCTCCCTCGCTGGCCATCCTGGCAGGTTGCTCCAAAGCCTGTTCTTCGCTGAGTGCGTCTTTCTTCTTCTTGTGCTTGGACATAATGGATCGGAATTGTTGTGCGGCTAAAATACACCAGAATTGTTTTCCCCGGCCATCAGTTTGGTCATGTGAGAGAAAATCATTTGGTGCTGCTCGTCACCACCACATGCCTTTCCAACCATCCCGGCGTGCAGACGCGTCACAAATGCTTATCTTCCACTTCAACTTGACCAGCCATGATGACACGCCGACAGATGCTTCAGGGTACGCTCGCTGCGGGGACGCTCGCGGCCTTCCCCTGGCTTAGTTCCTGTTCCCAACCGCCCCGCCTCCGCATTGGCGCCTGCGACTGGTCGCTGGGAAAAGGCGGTGATCCGGCAGCCTTTGATGTCGCCAAAACGATCGGCCTGGCCGGTGTGATGGTGAGCATGGGCGACGACACCAACCACCTACACCTGCGCCGCGCCGACATGCAAGCATCCTACCGCGAGGCCGCCGCCCGCACAGGGGTGCAGATTTCCAGCCTCGCCCTCGGAATCCTCAACGACATCCCCTACAAGTCGGACCTGCGCACGGAACAATGGGTATCTGACTCCATTGATGTGGCCGCCGCACTGAAGGCTCCTGTGATCCTCCTCGCATTCTTCGGCAATGGCGACCTGCGCGACGACGACGCCGGCATCCGCGAAGTGATCCGCCGCCTTCGCATCGTCGCCCCCAAAGCTGAAAAGAGCGGCGTCACGCTCGGCATCGAGTCCTACCTAAGCGCCCCTCAACTCATGGACATCATGCAACAGGTGGGCTCCCCCGCCGTCAAAGTCTACTACGACTTCCGCAACTCCGCCGACGCTGGCTATGACGTCATCCAGGAAATCCGACAGCTGGGCAAAGACAACATCTGCGAACTGCACATGAAAGAAAACGGACAACTCCTCGGGCAGGGCACCCTCGACTGGCCCGCCATCGCCCGCACGCTGCAAGAGATCGGCTACATCGGCGATGGCTGGATGCAGCTGGAATGGGGCCACCCCAAAGACGCCGACATCGTCGCCAGCTACCGGCAAAATGTGCAGTACCTCAACAACATTTTCCAATACAGCTGATGCGCCTCTACGCACTCCTCGCCCTTGCGCTGCTCGGCGCATGTGCTGAACCGGAACGCCCCGCGCTGTTTGTACCGGACGACCTCTCCGTATCACTTTGGGCCGAGTCGCCGATGTTCTACAATCCCACCAACATCGACGTCGACGCCCGCGGCCGCATTTGGGTGACTGAGGCGGTAAACTACCGCAACTTCAACAACGACTCCCTGCATGTGTTGCACCACGGGCAAGGCGACCGGGTGGTTATCCTTGAAGATCCCGACGGCGATGGAAAGGCAGAAAGCAGCAAGGTCTTTGTACAGGACAAAGACCTCGTGTCGCCACTCGGCATTGCCGTGCTTGGCAACAAGGTGTTTGTGTCGTGCTCACCTAACCTGATCGTGTACACCGACGACAACGGCGACGACGTACCGGACCACAAAGAGATCTTCCTCACCGGTTTCGGGGGAAAGGATCATGATCATTCGCTGCACGCGGTGGTAGCAGGCCCCGACGGCAACCTCTACTTCAACACGGGCAATGCCGGCCCGCACACAGTCACTGACCACAGTGGATGGACGCTACGCTCCGGGAGTGTGTACACCGGAGGTACACCATACAATCTTGAAAACAGCGGCAACCGCAGGAGCGACGACGGCCGTGTATGGGTCGGCGGGCTTGCGCTGCGCATCGGTAGCAACGGCTCAGGTCTGAAAGTCCTCGCCCACAATTTTCGCAACAACTACGAACTCACCGTCGACTCGCACGGCAACCTGTGGCAAAACGACAATGATGACCAGGTCATTGCCTGTCGCACCACCTGGCTCATGGAGGGCGCCAACGCCGGCTATTTCAGCAGCGACGGCACCCGCTACTGGCAGGCCGACCAGCGACCGTGGCAATCAATCTTTGCCGCCCACTGGCATCAGGATGATCCGGGCGTGTGGCCTGCAGGCGACAACACCGGCGCAGGCTCGCCCACTGGCATTGTGCGATATGAGAGCGACGCCCTCGGCGAAAAATACGCAGGCATGTTGCTGAGTGCTGAAGCCGGTCGGAACGTGATCTTCTCCTACCACCCACAGGTGAGCGGCGCCGGGTATGAACTCGGCACAAGAAGCAATCTCATCTCCTCACTCGCCGAAGACAACACCAACTACCTGTGGAACGACTCTGCGCAAAACGCGGTGAGCAGCCACTGGTTCAGGCCCAGTGACGTGGCCATCGGAACGGAGGGCGCGATCTATGTCGCCGACTGGTACGACCCCGTGGTCGGTGGCCACCAAATGAAGGACTCGATAGGCTACGGTCGCATTTATCGCATCACCAGCAAAAGCGACAAGTTGATCCGGCCGAAGGTGGACTTCACGACAACCGCCGGACTTGTCGGCGCACTTGAGAATCCTGCCATCAACGTCCGCAACTACGCGCAGCAGTTGATCGTGGCCGAAGGCAGCAAGGCCATTGCACCGGTAAGTGCATTGCTCAAGTCCGGCAATTCATTTGTACGCTCAAGGGCGATCTGGACACTCGCTGCAATCGGTGGTGAAGGCACTGCTCTGGTACGACAGCAACTCAGCGATGCGAACCCGGAGACAAGGCTCGTCTCCCTTCGCGCCCTGCGGGCAAACCAAGTTGACCTCTCACGAGAAATCCAATCGCTCGCCGCAGATGGCTCAGCCTTGGTGCGACGGGAATTGACGCTCCTGCTACCTGAACTCCAAGAGGCGGCCGCTCGTACCCTGTGGCTCACGCTTGCCAAACAATACGATGGCAAAGACCGGTGGTATCTGGAAGCACTCGGCGTGTATGGCGAAACACATCCTGGACTCTATGACGACCTGCTGAAACAATTCGACGGCGCCAACCCCGTTGAATGGTCTGACGCGCTGACCGGACTCGTCTGGCGGCTGCATCCATCTGCAGCGGTGGACGCACTTGAACAGCGATCAACTTCCGCTTCACTCTCGCGCGAAACGCGCACACAATCCCTGACGGCCCTGGCATTCATCAACGACCGCAACGCCGTGCAGGCGATGCTGCGCCTCTCCCAATCCAATGACTCCGCCACCGCTGCACAAGCGAAGTACTGGCTCGCATTCCGGCAGGGTAATAACTGGAGTGCACTGGCGGACTGGTCAAAAACAGGACTCAACCTCGCACACGAGCGACAAGTGAATGAAATGACCATGCGAGTCAGGATGCTGACCGATGAGAAGCAATCCATCTATGAGCGGCGCTGGGTGGCACGCTCTGTCGCGCAGGATCCCATCGGCGGGCAAATGCTGATGGCACTGGTCGCTGACAACAAACTGCCGGCCGGCCTGCGCGAGACAGTACAATCTGTGATCTTCAAAAACCCCGACGCAACCGTGCGCATTCAGGCCACAAACTATTTCAACCAACCCACCGACAAGTCCACACTGTCTATCAGACGGATCTCGCAGATTCACGGCAACGGATCCACAGGCAAAATACTCTTTGAGAACAATTGCCAGTCGTGTCACCGCGTGGGAACCACAGGCAACACCGTCGGACCCGACCTGTCCAACATCGCAGCCAAGTTCGACAAGGCACAGTTGCTGGACGCCATCATCAATCCCTCCGGTGCGGTGGTGTTTGGTTATGAAGCGTGGCTGCTCACAACTGAAAGTGGCGAAAGTCTGTACGGCTTCATCGTTGCAGACGGCCAGACAGTGACAATCAAAGACCTGACTGGCAAGACCACCAGTGTCGCTGCCAACAAGATTGTGAAACGAGAAAAGCAGAGCGGCTCACCAATGCCGGCAGCAGGCGCTCTGCACCTCACTGAGCAACAGCTCGCTGATCTGGTAGCCTTTCTGGGTGGAAAACGCTAGCCGGCTTTGCAGGGATTATTTCCCTTTCAAGACCAGAAAGCCGTAGATCTGATCAATGGACAGCGTGTTAAATCCACCGGCATCACCGGAAAAAGTGAAGGTCACGTCTTCCGCGCGAAAGCGATTGCCACTCACGTAACTCAACTTCGCTTCCGGCCGCTCACCCATTTTGTACCAGAGAGCGCCCTCCTTCGCGATGATATTCACCGCAGCCTCCTGCCCGCGACCAGGTCCTGAAAAGGTTCCGACATAAGGCGCAAGATCTGAAGGTGCTGTTGCTCCTGCATAAGGCTTGATGCCAAACATCTTCTTGCCCACCTGCAACGCAAGTCGTTCAGGCGAAACGGGGCCCGTTGTGTTGACGAGCACAACCACCGACACATCATCCTTGGGGTAGTACGCATTCTCCGACAGAAAACCATAGATGCCACCGCCATGAGAAATAACCGGCGTTCCGTTGTCGGACCAAACCGTGATGCCTTTTGCATAACGAGTTGTATCGCCTGAGTTCAGGACCGCTGGTGCCAGAAATTCCTGATAGGAGGCATCGGACATAATCTTGCCATGGTGCAATGCCCGGTTCCACTTCACCAGGTCTTCCACAGTCGAGCAAAGAGATCCCGCAGCGTACGGCCACGTGTGGTCGAGATAATTCGCGCGAACCAGTCCCTTCTCACTCATGCTGTAGCCGTGGGCCCTTCCTTTCACCACCTTCAATTCATCACCGTAGTACGAATTGGTCATACCTGCCTTTGCAAACAGGTTCTCCTTCACGTATTCTTCATAGTTCTTGCCGGAGACCTTTTCAATGACAAGACCCAACAGGAAGAAGCCTGTATTGTTGTAGATCAGATTGGCGCCGGGTTCAAAATCAAAAGGCTCCTTCTCAACGATGCGCAGCAATGTATCGCGCTTGAGGTGCTGATAAGATAGATCGCCGAACATCTCCATCTCTGTGTAGCCCTTGATGCCGGAGGTGTGGTTCATCAGCTGCCGCACAGTCACCTTCTTTCCGCGCGTATTGAACTTCACATATTTTGTAAAATCATCATCCAGTGACAGCTTGCCTTCCTCGGCCAACTGCAGGACGGCGGCAGCCGTGAACTGCTTGGTCACCGAGCCAATTTCAAAAGATGCATCGCTCTTCAATGGCACGTCCAGATCGAGGTCGGCTGATCCGTAGCTCTTGAGCAACAGCTGTTGATCTCCTTTGAACACCGCGATGGCCATACCAGCCAACCGGCTGCTGTCAAAATCCTGTCTGACCAGGCTGTCGACATACGCCTCCAGGGAACCAGCCCCGGCGCCTGGCTTCTCACCAGCGGGACTTTTGCAAGCGTACAATGCGACCAACAGAAGGAGAATGGCTGTGTATTTCATGAATGGATGGGTTGAGTGGAAATCAAATGTAACCATTCAGTGGGACTTCCGGCACTGCTACTTGCCAACCATGAATTGCTTCCAACCCGCCAGCAACTCAGTCTCCGATACATGAAGTTTCTTCAGCAAATCCGCTTGTGTGCTTACCATAAGCAATTGAAGCAAAACGCTTCTCCCGTAGGTTTCATCAAGATACATCACCATCGAACCTGACAGTCCATACCGGAGTGATCCGGTCCAAAAAGCTTCCAACTGCGCCGGTATTCTTTGTTTTTCAATGGCCGCCTTCACCTCCTGGATCCGCTTTGTGTCGCACTGGCCTGAAGCATACGTTGCCAGGCCTTCCACAAACCAGTCCAGACCTTGTACTTCCGAGAAGTCAGGGCTCGGGTTGTGCTGACCGTGAAAGACATGCACCAACTCATGGGTGATCAGCTGCTCTGTCTCTTGTTGATTGTCGCCGTCGTGTTCGCACGAAGCCGTTTTCCAAATGGCTGGCGACAGCAAGTCGAGTCGTGTGCCTACCCCGCTGGCTACCATCCAGCATGCTGAATGGAAGTCAGGCATGTTCCAGTTGTGCTGCCATGTACTGTCGAGCGATTGACGGCCCGGATGCACATAGATCTCAAAGTGGTTTCTGAAAGGCTGTCCAAAAAAATCTCTGGCGCGGGCCGTGCCAGTCGCAAGCTTTGACTGCACCGAAGGGACTGAAGCCCGATCCGATGGCTTGTAAAAAATATCGTATGACTGCGTTGGCAATTTCTCCCAACCATTCGAATGGGACAATGGTTGCACAAAGAAGATAATCAGTAGCGGTATTGCCTTCATAGGTCTTTTTTGACGCTACGACTACTTAATGAAGGAAGAGTTACACCTTCAATAAAGAATTTTTCCCAAGGGCAAAAAAAAGTCCGACCTGAACTGCCAGATCGGACTTTGCTGTATCTGGCGGTGAATTACATGTACAATTTCTCGTAGTACTCCTCGAGCATGCGCTTGACGGCGAACTTCTCCTTAGTGGACAGAATCGACGCCCGCATCATGGTCTTCCACTGGCCGGGGCGCTTGTAGTAGGTGGGAATTACCTCGTCGAGGAGCACCTTATACATGGCTTTCAGGTCATGCTGGTCGAGCCTCTTCTCGTCCCGGTTTTCGTAGCCATCGCCGATCTGCCAGCCATTGACGCCGTGCTTGCAGGCTTCCGGCCACCAGCCATCGAGAATGCTGAGGTTGAGCACGCCATTCATCGCTGCCTTCATGCCTGATGTGCCACTGGCTTCCTGAGGCCGGCGCGGGTTGTTCAGCCACACATCAGCACCGCGCACCAGCGCTGCGCCAATGTTCATGTCGTAGTTCTCGAGGAAGACCACGCTGTTCGGATACTCTTTGGTCAGTGCCACAATATTGGCAACGATCTCCTTGCCACGGTCATCCAGGGGATGCGCCTTGCCAGAGAAAATGATCTGCAGCTTTCCACTCCGGAAAAGCTTGTCGACTTTCGAACGGTTCGTGAAAATGAAGTCACTTCGCTTATAGGGAACTGCCCGGCGTGAAAAACCAATGGTGAGCGCATCGAGGTTCAGGCTGACGCCCGTCCGCTCCTTTACAAATT
>JAIBBB010000344.1 GCA_019694905.1 Cyclobacteriaceae bacterium | reverse complement strand
TAGGCAACAACGTCACCTGACGTGTAGCCACGGCATCCTTCACATCGGAGCGGCTATCCTGTGCTCAGGACACCGATTCCTGCGCCCGGGCAACCGTGGCGGCAGAAAGAAGGCCAAAAATCAACAGAACAGTAGAAAATCTCATAGTGGGTTTATACGGTTGTCAGGCATCCGGGGATGCACTTCCTGATACTAAGATGCAAAGAGAGGGCCAAAAGTTTAAAAGAGGCAAAAAAAAACTGCCCAAACGCTGAAAAACGGCTACGAATCGCCGGGAATTGCCCTGTCCCCCTGTTTTTTTCGCCTGGAGGGCTAATTTTAAGGATGATCAAACTCAACCGACCCATCAACTGGCACAAAGGGCTGACTGCCCCGGTTGTCGTGGCTCTCATGGCGTGGTACAACAATTTTGAAGTTGCACCGCTGTTATACCTGGCTCTGCATGGTAGCTATGGAGTATTGTGGTTGCTGAAGGACCGCTGGTATCCGGATCGCCAGTGGGATGAGCAGGTGAGCCTGGGTTATGCCGTATTTGTGTGGTTCGCGCTGGCCTTCTACTGGATTGCGCCCTGGTTGTTGATTGCACAGAAGCAACTGCCGCCGCCATGGGCGATGGCAACGGCCGTGGCGTTGAACATGATCGGCACCATGCTGCACTTCGGCAGTGATGCTCAGAAATACTTCACATTGAAATATCATCCCGGATTAATCACCAGCGGTTTCTTTGCGCGCTGCCGCAACATCAACTACCTCGGTGAGCTGATGATCTACAGCGGATTTGCGCTGCTCGCCTGGCACTGGGCTGCGTGGATAGGCATCGGGTTGTTTTTTGCCCTGGCTTTCGTTCCGAACATGATTCGGAAAGATCGCTCGCTGTCTCGCTATCCTGAGTTCAGTGAGTACCGCCGCCGCAGTGGGTGGCTGCTGCCGCGCCTATTTTGAACCCGCAGTCGCTTTTACGATCTTTCGGCGCATGCAAGAACTGGCGCTGACCCTGCCCGCGGGCAAACGTTTTTATTTCGCTTCCGACTTTCACCTCGGCACACCCACACCCCAGGCGAGCCTGGAGCGTGAGCAACGTATCGTGCGCTGGATGGATGCTGCCCGCGCCGACGCCGCGGCGGTCTTTCTGCTCGGCGATATCTTCGACTTCTGGTTTGAATACCGCAAGGTGGTGCCGCGCGGCTTCACCCGCCTGCTCGGCCGCATCGCCGACTTCACCGACAACGGCATTCCCGTATACATTTTCACCGGCAACCACGACCTCTGGATCTTCGATTACCTGCCCACCGAAGTAGGGGTGCAGGTGTTCCGCGATCCTGTCGTGCTGAAGACCGGCGCGCAGCGGCTGTTGATCGGCCATGGCGACGGCCTCGGCCCCGGCGACAATACATACAAGCTCCTCAAGAAAGTCTTCGTGAGTCCCGTGGCCCACTGGCTCTTTGCGCGATTGCATCCCAACTTCAGCATCGCCCTGGCCCAGGCGTGGAGCCGGCAGAGCCGCATCAGCAACATGAAGGCAGGCGAACACTTTCAGGGCCCCGAGCGCGAATACCTTCTCACATGGTGTAAGGAGCAGGAGGCTGCGCAGCACCACGACTACTACATCTTTGGCCACCGCCACCTGCCGCTGGACCTGGAGGTGTCGCCCGTGAGCCGCTATGTAAACCTGGGTGAGTGGGTCCACTTTTCTACCTACGCCGTCTATGATGGTACGAAAGTTGAGTTGTGCACCTTTGAAAAGCCCGCATGAAAGATGTCGCCCTCTTGATCGGATGGTTGTTACTGGGAGTCCAGACGCTTGACGCCCAGGTGCTGAAGCCGTCACGCAAAATTGCGACAGTGAATGTGCAGGGAGTTACGCGCGTGTCGGTGGACCGGCTCGGCAACTTTTACTTCGTCCTCGGCGACGGCGCCATCGTGAAATACGACCCCGATGGCAAGGAGCTCGCCCGCTACACCGCCAGTCAGACAACGCCGCTGACGCTGTTAGAAGCGTGGAATCCGCTGCGCGTTTTTGCTTACTACCGCGACCGGCAGGAGTACCGCACGCTTGACCGCTTTCTTACCGAGCAGGCGGTGGCGCCCCTGGACCCTGCCTTTGCCATCGACCCCTACCTCATGTGTCCGTCTATTGACAACAATGGCTGGATACTGGACACGTCGGACTTGTCACTGAAGAAGGTGAACCTGAGCGGTGCGATAGTGATGCTCGATTTCATGCTCAAGCTTTCCGGCGTGCCCGAATCGCCGGAGTTTGTGCACATGCGCGAGTACCAGAACATGGTGTTCCTGCTCGACCGCAAGTCTGGTTTGTATGTGCTCAACAACATCGGCAAGCAAATTGACTTCATCGAGGCTGTCGGTGTGAATGCTTTTGCGTTTTCGGGCGAAGACCTGTACTACCAGGAGGGCGACCGCCTGCGGTTCATCGACCTGTACACAAAAGAAACCCACGAAGTGCAACTCGAGGGAATTCCATTGTTTACGCTCGCCACCGATGAGCGGCTGGTGGTTGTGCGGGAGAAGGAGGCAGTTTTTTATGAGTTTGCGAATCCGTGATAAGGTCTACTCGTCGCGAAGGATGGATACAGGATTGACACGGGCTGCCTGAATGCAGTGGTACGCGCTGATGAGCACGGCCAAGGCGAGCATGAGCAGGCCAATGCCGCCAATCAACCACATGGACGGCTGGACATGGTAAATAAAAGACTGCAACCACCGGGTCATCATCCAATACGACAAGGGGGCTGAAATGACGAAGGCAATGATGATGAGCCTCGCATAAGATCCTGTGATCAGCGTAAGGATATTCCAGGCGGATGCACCGGCCACCTTTCGGATGCCGATTTCTTTGGACCGCTGTTCGAGCATAAAGAGGATCATTCCGAGAAGTCCAAGACAGGCAATGACTACTGCGAGGGCGGCTAGAATCAGCAAGGCGTTGCCGAATTGTTCCTGTGTGCGGAACGCCTGGGCAAATGCTTCGTCCACAAAGTCGTACTGGAATGGCAGATCGCCTGCGTGTTTCTTCCACAGTTGTTCAATGCCTGACAGCGATGTCCGCCATTGTGTCTCATCCTGAGGTTGCAGGCGCAGCGTCGTAAACTGTGCGGTTCCAACGCCAAGGGCCTCATTGGAAATATGAAAGATGGCCATCGGCTCAATGGTATTCTCCAGCGACCAATAGTGGAAGTCCTTCATGATGCCGATGATCTCAAAAGCGATGTCGGTACCGGGTATCAGGATCTTTTTGCCGAGCGTTGATTCATCGGTTGGCCAGCCGATCTTTTTCACGGTGGATTCATTGACAATCACCCGTTTGTCGTCGCCAGGGAAAGCCTCGTTGAAGTTGCGCCCCGCGATCAGATGAATGCCGAGAACCGTGATGTATTTTTCGTCTGCGGAAGTGTAATTGATGGGGAGTGTGACTCCGTTGGTTCCCTCGGCCGTGAAAGAATCGCCACCATAGATGAGCGGCGGCACCGATGTGCTCCTGCTGGTCGACAATACGCCAGCCATTTGAGCAGCAGCTTTGGTGAAGTCATCACCGCTGCGAATGTTCTCTACATGTTTGATCACCAGCAGATTCTCCCTGTCAAAGCCGAGGTCG
>JAIBBB010000112.1 GCA_019694905.1 Cyclobacteriaceae bacterium | reverse complement strand
TACCGCTGGCAGGGCGGAGAACAGGTTGTGGCGAAGCGGCATCAAAAACATCAGTGAAAACTTCGATGATGACAGGGTCATGGTCCGGGTCGGATCCAAACAAATTGAGGCTTACGGTTTCCCCCGCCTGCACACATAGGTTGCTCCCGGCTGTGAGGGTGGGGGGCTGATTGGCACATTGCTGGATGCTGATCTGCATATCCCTGACCGCGTATCCAGAAAACTTCCAGGTGCTGTCCACAGGGTCCATCTTCCATTCTGTGACTTTGATGGCTATCCCATAGATCCCCGCGGCGCCGGGTGCGTCCCAGGTGACTAATCCGGAAGTTGGATTGATCGCAAACGTCGGTGGGCCGGATTTGTCCTGATTGGCGTGATTAAAATCGATGCCGACGGGAGTATAGAATTTGGAATCATTCGGATCCACATAGGCCTTAACATCGCCGCCATTATTCCCTTTGGGTGTGACCAACTGAAAACTCAGGCTGTCGCCATTGGGATCTGAAGCACCCGGGTTGTGTACAAAAACCCGCGACTGGCATCCTTCATCCACCGGTGGCACCAGAAACGCCGGAGAAGAATTACACCGTGAGCGGCTCACTTCAAATTGCGTATCGACGAAGAAGTTCTGGTCATCGAGGCTGTTGTCGATATTGAGTGTGCCCACATTCCGGTGGCCCTCCTCATAGGTAATCATGACAGTGCCTTCCTGCGTGAATGTTACATCCTGTGTGAAAATAGCCCTTGCGATATGCAAGGTCTGGCTAATGATTGTAGGATTGGGAAATTTGGGAACCACCACAGATCCCTGCGTCCAGTTCAGACGTCCACCGCCGAACTGCGTGTTGCTGAGTGTGTTCGTATACACAATCAGGGAAATGCGATAGGTCATCGACTGGCAATTGATCAACTCCACCTTGATCTCGCCGGCGCGGATATGGGTAGCCATGGCCACGCCTGCGCCAAGGCACCAAAGCAAGCCTGACAGCAACATCCGGCGAATCGCTCTTCCCATAAACAAAAATAATCAACGGCGCGATCTTTCGCCTATTGCCCCATTCTCTATTGGTATATTTACGACCGATGGATTCCAGAGCACAACTGCAACAATTGCAGGAATTGTTGCAGATTGAACGCAAAGCCGACCTTGAACAATACCGTCAAAAGGTGCTTCTGCGCTCACTGCACCAGCGCGTAAAGGAAGGTACCACCTGGTATCCGTGCCGGCTCCGAAAGGATTACATCGGCACAGGTGAACGTTTGATCATTGAATTGGACCGGACCAGCCAGCTGGACCAACCACACGCCTTTCAGAGCGGTAAACTCGTAAACGTATTCAGCAACGGAGCCGGCAAGCCGGAGCGCGACTCGATGACCGGTGTCGTCAATTACGTGCGGGACGCAACCATGGTGATCACATTGAATGTAGACGACCTGCCTGAATGGATCGACCAGTCGTTGCTGGGTGTGGATCTGCTTTTCGATGAGATGAGCTACCGCGAAATGGACTTTGCCCTGAAAGCCGTCATCAAGGCGGAAGAAAACCGGCTTGCGGAATTAAGGGAAATATTGCTGGGCCCGGGCCGGGCCGGCCTGGTCAGTCCGGGGGTTGAACCCGTTGTCCCTGACGTAAACGCAAGTCAGCAAAACGCCATTCAGATGATTCACCGATGCGCGGATGTGGCACTTGTCCACGGTCCGCCCGGCACTGGCAAAACCACCACGCTCGTGCATGCCATTGCAACTGTGGTGGCCATTGAATCACAGGTGCTGGTTTGTGCGCCCAGCAACGCTGCGGTGGACCTGCTGGTTGAAAAGTTGAGTGAGGCTGGAGTCAGGGTCCTGCGCATTGGTCACCCGGCCAGGGTCACTGAGCAGTCGCTTGGCAAGACCCTCGATGCGGGAATCACATCCCACCCCGATTACCGGGAGTTGAAGCGCATGCGCAAACGAATGGAAGAAGTGCGGGCGCAGGCGTCCAAATTCCGGCGCAAGTTCGGCGCCTGGGAGAAGGAAGAGCGCAGGTTGCTTTTCGAAGAATCAAGAAAACTGAAATCAGACGCGGACCTTCTCGAGTTCCACATCGTTAACGACCTGCTTCAAAAAGCGCAGGCAATTTGCTGCACGCTGGTAGGCTCCAGTCACCCCGTGCTCAAGGGGCGTCGATACAGGTCGGTATTTATTGATGAGGCAGCGCAGGCGCTCGAAGCGGCGTGCTGGATACCGCTGATGCGTGCCGAACGCCTTGTGCTGGCTGGTGACCATCAGCAACTGCCGCCAACGATAAAGTCAAAAGACGCAATGGAAGTCCTGTCCGTCACGCTATTTGAAAAAGTCATCCGTTCACAACCACACGTTACTACTCTGCTTCAGACGCAGTACCGGATGAATGAGACTATCATGGCATTTCCGTCTTCCCGCTTCTACAACAACCAACTCATCGCCGACGACAGCGTCAAGTACAGGTTGCTTTCAGCGGATGAACTTCCTGTGGAGTTCATCGATACCGCCGGTGCCGGTTACACAGAAAAGCAGGACCCCGAAACACTCAGCCGATACAATGAAGAGGAAGCACACGCAATGATCAGATTGGTTGAAAATCTGGTAGAACGAACCGGACGCCAAACCTGGCTTGAACGCGGTCTCACCATCGGCGTGATCACACCATATTCGGCACAGACCGACCGGCTGCGCGCGCTCGCCGAATCATCGGCCACGCTTGCCCCTTTGCATCCCCTTGTTACCATCAACACAGTCGATGCTTTTCAGGGTCAGGAACGCGATGTCATCGCCATTTCTTTCGTTCGAAGCAATGACAAAAGCGAGGTGGGGTTTTTATCTGACATACGCAGAACCAATGTCGCGATGACCCGGGCAAAAATGAAACTGCTGATGATCGGCGACAGTGCCACACTGGGCAATCACCCTTTCTATACCGAACTCATCGAATATACCCAGAAAGTGGGCGGCTACAGGAGTATCTACGAACTGATGTAATCGCCTGATTAACCGAGGTTGCGCGGGAATCTGACGGTAAAAAGTGTGCCCTCACCCAGTATCGACTTCACCTCAACCGTCCCCCTCAGCTTGGCTACTGCTTCCTTGAGGATATAAAGGCCAAGGCCAGAGCCAGGTGCGTCACTTCCTGCACGGTAAAACATTTCAAAAACACGCGGAAGGTGACGCTCGGAAATACCCACTCCATTATCCTCCACGGTAAGCTGAAACAAATCGCCCTGCTCCTCCAGTCGGATCTTTACCCAGGCCTTGCCGGCGACCTCTCTGCGGAATTTGATGGCATTGCTGATCAGGTTATTGAGTACCATCCTGAAACGAACAACATCTGTGGCACACGCCCCTGAGGTAATATCCTCCACTTCAAAGCGAATTCCGTTGTAGCCCTTGTTGAACTGATGATTGTCCAGGATAATCTGGACCACCTCCCTGAACTGAAACACCTCAATGGTGGAAGGCAGCCTCGTGTTGCGAGAATAATTAATTACCTCCCCGATGAACGATTCCAGTCTCACTACGCTCATATCCATCAGTTCCAGGTATCGGCTCATCGTTGGACTCATCTGCTCGAGCTTCGCAATCTCTATTAATCCCAATACAGACTTGAGCGGTGAACTGAGATCGTGGCTGGCACTGTACACAAAGCGGTCAAGCTCTGCGTTCCGCTGTATCAGTTCCTGATTCGTTTGGGTAAGTTCCTGGGTTCGCTGCTCGATGATCTGATGGAGCTTCTCTTTTCGCTTCTTCTCGAGACTTGATGTGAGTTTGTACGTTGTATAGGCAATGACTGCCACCACCATCGCACAGAAAAGTACGAACCAGGTTTGCTGCCAGAAAAGGGGCTGAATCCTGAAGGGAACAACAGTGGCCTCACTCCAGTCAAATCCACCGTTCTTCCTTGCCCGCACCAGCAATTGATACGAACCTGGAGCCAGATTTACCAATTCAATAAGGCCGTTGCTGGACGGCAGCCAGGTGGTATCGCGACCTTCGATCCGATACTGATAGCTAAGGTTGGAAGCGGGAAAGGTGATGGAGGCAAAACGCATGGTGGTGTATTGACCATAGTCTGCTGTGAATCCCTCCGCAAATCGCTTTCTGATTCCCCCTGATCTGAGTTCGAGTCCATACGGTCTCGGCGTCATCCGGCGGCTTTGCAGAAAAGGAACCGACAGCGCCAGACCTTCGGATGTGCCGGCCCAGATGCGGTGCTTATCGTCTATGGCGATGCCCCGGTTCGTCAGCGTGTTGGAGGGCAAGCCCACTGTTTCATTGTAGAGCCGGTAGTCGCCATCCCGCGTGTCGTAAAGCAGGACGCCATGCGAGTTGGTGAGGATCAGCTGGTGGTTATCGAATGGCTCAACACTCTTGACAGACACGTTGGTAAAGGCACCCAGGTCCACCCGAGTTACCCCCTTGCCGTTATAGCGGAGCAAGCCTTCATTGGTGGCAATCCATACGTTATCAACAGCGACATAAAAGTCAGCCACTTCAAGTTCCTGTCTTGGTTCGAAAGGAAGCGGGTGGCTGACGTTCTTGAATTGTTCACCGTTATGGGGCTTGAAGAAGAGGTAGCCGTAGTTGAAGTTTGCTGCCGCAAACATCCCCGTCCGCCCCATTTCAATTGCGGTGGCGTTGGATCTGGGCGCAATCGCCAGTGGGAAGTAGTCGAGATCAAAATTCTTGTTGATCCGGATGAGGTTGCTGTTGCTTGCCTGCGAAATCCAAACGCTGTTGTTGGGACCTTCATGAAGGGCAATGATGAATCTGCCGGTGCCTGACAGGTCCCACTCCTTGTACAGCTTGCCATTTCGAAAAAGAAGCAGGTAGTGCCTGTCACTCACCCACAACCCTGCTTCGTTCAAGGCCATACATTGAAAGTAGGCCTCCGGCTGGTGCCGCAGAAATTCCACCTGCCCCGGATTGTCGATGGATACCGAACCCACACCTTCTTTCCAGCAGAAGTAAACCTGCCGTCGAACAGAGTCTACAAGTACGGATTCGATGAAGCGGAATTGACCATCATTGATGACGGGCGAAAATGTCCGTTCCTGCAAATGAAAGATGCCTTTCAGGGTGCTCAGCCAGAGCTCACCTTCTGCGCTCACGTAGCAATGATTGACATTGCGGAATTCATAGTCCAGTCGCCGGGTGATTCTGGCGGTACGTGAATTGACAAGGAACACATCTTTCAGGTAGGTGCTCACCACTAACGTTGAATCATTGAGTGCAGCAATATGCGATGCGTTCCGCGCGTCAGGTAATTTCAAGGATATGGCGGATGGAACCGGCCCAGCAATGGACAATGAATACAAGCCGGATGCTGTGGCCAGCCACGCAACATCGCCCCGGGTAAACACATCGCTTACTTCAGGTGGCACCTGAAGATCCAGCTGGGTGAAATGTCCTTCTTCTTCATCCAACCTGAAAACTTTACCCTGGTACGATACGGCGAAGAGGGTGCCAGCGCTGTTTTCAAAGCACGTGAAAGCGCGGATAAATACCGAAGACCGGTTTTCCATTCCAAAGTCAAACCGCTTCATTCTGCCGTTTGAAAAACGTAACACCGCCTGCGGCTCTCCGATCCAGAGATCTCCGCGGTGGTCTTCAAACAAACTCTTCGGATACCACAGGCTTGTATCCGAAGGATTGGCCGTGCCCCGCAGCAGGCTCACAAATTCAACCGTATCGGCATTGTTTCTGATTTCTATGAGATCCATATCGCCGATGGCCAGCAGTCTTCCGTCACGCGTGGTGAGGAACTCTTTTGCATATTGGCTCCGAAGGGCTCGCGGATAAGTGACAAAACTGGTTCCGTCAAAACGGACGAGCCCGTCATCGGTGGCGATCCAGAAGAATCCAAGCGAGTCCTGCGCGATCGATTTGATAATGTCCGTCGGCAACCCATTTCGGACCTGGTAGTTAACCACCTGGTACTCCTGGGCAAATGACAATTCGACGTCGCTGACCCACAGCGACAGAACCAGCAGAATCCATGCAGGTACTAATGCAGGGCGCACGGTATCAAAAAAGGATATCGGACTGCAACTTACAAGATTGTCAGTAACGTCCTGCGCCATTTCGCCGGACAAGTCAGGCGGTGTGCTCAAGGCACTGGTTTTATCGACCGACAATTGCCTATTGGTGAAGCTGGATTCCCACCGGACAGTGGTCAGAGCCTTCATATTCATTGTAAATGAAACTGTTTTGCACCCGTGGCATAAGTCTGTTGCTGGCGAGCACATAATCGATGCGCCAACCAATGTTCTTTTCCCGGGCACTTTGCCAATAATTCCAGTATGAGTACTTCACTTCCGTGGGATGCTGAATCCTGAAGGTATCGGTGAAGCCGGCCTCCAACAGGGCATTAAAGCCCTCTATTTCACGCTGCGTGTATCCTGCAGATCGATTGTAGTTCTCCGCAGGGCGCGCCAGGTCAATGGGTTCATGGGCGACATTGAAATCGCCGCAAGCCAATACCGGCTTGCGCCTGTTAAGCCATAGCAGGTAATCCTGAAACGCCTTGTTCCAGCGCTCCCGGTAGTCAAGCCGAACCAACTCTTCACCACTATTGGGGACATAGACAGACACAATGAAGAAATCCCTGTACTCCGCCGTGGTTACCCGGCCTTCCAGATCATGTTCTTCAAGTCCTATGTCAAAGGTGACAGCAATGGGTTCCTGCCGGCATAAAATAGCGGTACCCGAGTATCCCTTCTTTGCCTTGGAGGCATTGGCAAACACCTGATACGCGGGTATGGCCTTGCATACTTCCTGCACTTCCTCCTCGCCCGCTTTGGTCTCTTGGAGGCACAGGACATCCGCCTGCATCGCATCGACGGCTGCCACGAAACCCTTCTTCATCATGGCCCTCAGGCCATTCACATTCCAGGAGATAACTTTCATTGCAACATCGTCAGCCGCATCTATCAGAATTTGTGGCGCACAAACGCCTCAATCGCTTCATATTCCGCCAGGCCGAGCTGGTTATAAGCCGCTGCCGTGGCATGGTTGCGGTCTTCTGCGCGCACCCAGAATTCACGTGCATCATTGCCCGGGAACAAAGCACTGTCCTTTTGTGACTGGTGCTTGAAGACCGCTCTGCGTTTGCGCAGCAATTCCTCCGGGCTCAGCGGCACAGCCATTTCTATCTGGTCGATGTCCCACTCCTGCCAGGCACCGCGGTACAACCACACATAGCAATCCTTCATCCACGATTTTGTCTTCAGGCGATCAATGGCCTGCAGAATCGCCGCCAGACAAACACGGTGTGTTCCGTGCGGATCAGACAAGTCGCCTGCGGCATAAATCTGGTGGGGCTTGATCTTCTCAATCAAGTCCATGATCACCTTGATATCCGCTTCGCCCAGTGGTTTCTTCTTCACCTTGCCTGTCTCGTAAAATGGCATGTCAAGAAAGTGTGCCTGCGAGTCGGGGATACCTACGTAGCGGCAGCCTGCCTTGGCTTCTCCGCGCCGGATCATTCCTTTGATCAGCAATACTTCCGGACTGTCAACCTGGCCCGGCCCCTTGTCTCGGATGGATTTGAGTACCTTCTTGTAGAATTTGTCACCGTCTGACTTGTTCAGGCCAAATGCCTCATTGAAATCGCGCACAAAATCTGCAAAGCGGAGTGCGTCATCATCGAAGACGGCAATATTTCCAGAAGTCTGGTAAGCCACATGCACTTCATGCCCCTGGTCAACCAGGCGGATGAAAGTACCCCCCATGGAAATCACGTCGTCGTCGGGGTGCGGAGAGAAAATGATGGCCCGCTTGGGGAAAGGCTTCGCGCGCTCCGGACGATTCGTGTCATCTGCATTGGGTTTGCCTCCCGGCCATCCCGTGATGGTGTGCTGAAGTTCATTAAACACTTTGATATTGACCTGATACGCAGAGCCGAATTCTGTGAGAATGTCGCCCATTCCATGCTCCATGTAGTCAAAGTTGGTGAGCTTCAGGATGGGCTTGTTAACTGTCTGACACAACCACACTACTGCCTTGCGAATCAACTTATCATTCCACTCTACGGTATCCACCAGCCAGGGCGTCTTGACAGCTGTGAGCCTGGAGGCCGCAGCATCGTCGACAATCACGACGGTGTTGGGATGACGCTGGAGAAAAGTGGATGGTATCTGATCAGTGATAGGGCCCTCAACAGCTTTGGATACGATGTTGGATTTGCCTTCGCCCCAGGCCATCATGATGATGCGCTTGGCCTTGAGAATGGATCCAACCCCCATGGTAATTGCCTTGCGGGGCACGTTCTCCTCACCGTAGAAATCACTGGCGGCGTCGATGCGGGTGACCTGGTCCAGCGTAATCATGCGGGTCATCGACTTCTCAGAGGATCCGGGTTCGTTGAAGCCAATGTGTCCCGTGCGACCAATGCCGAGTATCTGAATATCGATACCCCCAAGCGCCTCAATCTGCTTTTCATAGTTCTTGCAGAAGTCGGCCACCTTCTCCTTGGGCAAGGTACCGTCGGGAATATGAATGTTCTTCTTAGGTATGTCGAGATGCTCAAACAAATGCTCCTTCATGAACCTCACATAGCTCTGCAGGGAGGTGGGGTCCATCGGATAGTATTCATCGAGGTTGAAAGTGTGCACATTCTTGAAACTGAGCCCCTCCGTCTTGTGCATCTTGACCAGTTCGGCATACAACCGGGTAGGCGTTGACCCGGTGGCAAGTCCGAGTACCAGGTGCTTCCCTTCCAGTTGACGGATCTTGATCAAAGAGGCGATCTCCCGCGCGCCGTAGACGGAAGCCTCTTCAGAGGTTCTGAAAATCTTAACAGGAATCTTCTCGAGGTGCTTTTGTTCGCTCATAGGTTGATGTGCAGTTTTGGGGAGTTCAAAAATACACGATCGGCAAATATCTTCGGTGCAATCGTATGCAAAAGCTAAAAAAAAGCGCCACAGGGGCCTAACAACTGTTTTCTCACCTAGCTTCGCATTGTGAAAAACCTACGGACTGAACTCACAACCACACCCACGGGGCACTTCATCAACCACCAGGATCACATTGTGACAACCGGCAGTTGCTTCGCGGCCAGTTTCGGGCATCGGTTCACACAACACAAATTCCGGTGTGTGCCGGGTCTCTTCGGAACCCTGTACAATCCCCTGTCGATCCATAAACTGCTGGCCATGACCGCGGCCGGTACCACACCTTCAGCAGATTCCTACCTGCAGGCACAGGACATTCACCTGAATTTTGACTTTCATTCTGAGATGGCAGGCTATTCAAGGGGAGAGTTGGAATTGCGCATCAGGATGCTGCTGGAAACCGCGCGTCAGGAACTCAGCGAGGCCACATGGCTGACGATAACGTATGGAACAGCGTGGGGCTGGCAACGAAAAGACAACCAGCAATGGGTAGCCAATTGTCACAAGCGGCCTGCCGGTGAATTCACGCGACAATTGCTGCCGGTCGCACAGCTGGCAGCTGATTTTACCTCCTGTCTCACACACCTCAGGCGGATCAACCCGCGGTTGCAGATTCTGCTGACAGTCAGCCCTGTTCGTCACACGCGCGAAACGCTGCAAGGGAACAGTGTGAGTAAAGCAGTCTTGCGCTTGCTCTGTCATGAGTTGTATGCTGATCACTCCAACGTGCACTATTTCCCTGCTTTCGAAATCATGGTAGATGACCTGCGCGACTATCGGTTTTATGCAGAGGATTTGCTGCATCCTTCTCCGCTGGCCGAAGACTATCTGTGGGAAAAGCTACAGGCCCAATTTATGAATGAACATACACGCAGCGTGCTGGCGCGATGGACGGAGGTTCAAAAAGCACTTTCCCACAAACCCTTCATGCCACAGCGGGCCAGCCACCGGGAGTTTCTGCAAAAGACACGTCAAGCATTGGCCAGTCTGGCAGGTGAACTGCCTGTTGAAGACGAATTGCGTGCGATTGATCAGCGTATTCTCGAATTGCATTGATACCATGGCCAACCGACTGCAGAATTCCGCCAGTCCCTACCTGTTGCAGCACGCACACAATCCTGTTGATTGGTATCCCTGGGGTGCCGAGGCACTGGAGCGTTCCCGGACCGAAGACAAGCCCATCCTGGTAAGCATCGGCTACGCCTCCTGCCATTGGTGCCATGTCATGGAGCGCGAATCATTCGAAGACGCTGCTGTGGCCGCTGTCATGAATCAGCATTTTGTCTGCATTAAAGTAGACAGGGAGGAGCGTCCGGATATTGATGCGATATACATGGAAGCCGTTCAGGCCATGGGTGTCAACGGCGGTTGGCCACTCCATGTATTTCTGATGCCCGACCAGCGACCTTACTACGGGGGAACATACTTCCCGAAACGAAACTGGCTACAGCTGCTGCCCCAGTTGGCCGATGTATATCACTCTCAGCGGAACAGGGTGCGTGACACCGCTGAGCAACTTGCCAGGCACGTCGGGCAATCCGAGCTCGCCCGCTTCGGTCCGTCCATCGTCAGCGAAGACACCTCCCGGTGGCATGCACTTTTCGAACGCTTGTATCAGCAGTACGACCGGCAATACGGCGGGCTGGAAAAGGCACCCAAGTTCATCATGCCGTCTGTTTGGCAGGCCGCACTGCGTTACGCATGGTTGAGCAACGAGGAAGAGTTCAAGTCCATGGTATTCCACACACTTGATGAAGTCGCAGCCGGTGGTATCCATGATCACGCAGGCGGCGGCTTCGCCCGCTATTCGGTAGACGGGCGGTGGTTTGCGCCGCACTTTGAAAAGATGTTGTACGACAATGGCCAGCTTCTTTCACTCTACGCAGAAGCTTTTCGCGCGTCAGGACGGCCACACTATGCCCGCGTGATCAGGAAGCTGGCCGGCTGGCTGGAAAGAGAACTGATGCACCCGGAGGGCGGATTCTACAGTGCGCTGGATGCGGACAGCGAAGGCGTGGAAGGTAAATTCTATACATGGCATACCACAGAAGTTGAAGAAATTCTCGGAAACAATGCCGCGGACTTCATCAACTTCTATCATCTGAAACCGAAGGGAAACTGGGAACACGGTACCAATATCCTCTACCACGACGCCACCGCCATCGCTCGTGCTGACCAATGGGACGCGCATCACCAACAACTTCTGAAACGACGCGCCTCGCGCGTCCGGCCCGCCCTGGATTATAAAGTGGTAACGGCCTGGAATGCGATGACCATTTCAGGTCTTGCGGATGCTGCAGAGGCTCTTGGCGACCATCACCTCAGGGACCTGGCCACCAGGGCCATGACCTTCCTTGAACAGCACCTGATCGCCGACAGAATCTACCGCACGTTTACAGACCACCGTTCCGAAACAGAAGGATTTCTGGATGATTACGCGTGGGTGGCTGACGCCTACCGAAGACTCTATGAACTCACCTTTGATGAGCACTACCTCACAAAGAGTTCCCGTTGGGTGGGCTACGCCATCGAACACTTCTACGATCACCGGGAAAACTCGTTCTACTACACCAGCGACAACTCAGAAGCGCTCATCGCAAGGAAGAAGGAGGTTTTTGATAACGTGATTCCTTCATCCAACGCAGTCATGGCCCGCAACCTGTTCCGGCTGGGCACCCATCTTCAGGAAGAATCATGGCTGGGGATGTCCGAACGGATGGTGAATCAGGTTTCCGGAGTTCTTTTCAATGAGCCTGTATACATGAGTCACTGGGCGTTGGTGGCGATGGAACAGCACGCCGGTGTACAGGAAATCGTCATCACGGGTCCCCTGGCGATGCAATTCAAAGAAGAGCTGGGGAAGGTCTGGTTGCCCTTTGTCACCTGGGCAGGAGCAGAAAAACAAGGCACTCACCCTCTGCTGGAAGGGCGGACCAGCAGCCATGGAAACTCAAGAATTTTTGTCTGCCAGGACAGAACCTGCCAGCTC
>JAIBBB010000111.1 GCA_019694905.1 Cyclobacteriaceae bacterium | reverse complement strand
AACAAGGTGACTTTCCGTCCATAGGGGATTTAATCGCGGGCTGAAGCCCGTCTTGCTTTTACCTTCGTTTCACTCCGCCATAAATGGCGGAGCTAGATAGCCGACAATACACCTTCGGGAAGTGGGCTAAAGCCCGTCCTGTTTTTCCGTTCGTTTTGCTCCGCCATAAATGGCAGAGCTAGACAACGCGACTAACTCCGCCATTTATGGCGGAGTCATGGAGATCGGGATATTCGATGGGCTTTAGCCCACAATACAATCACCGGGCTGTCCACTTGGTCATCAAAAAGTTGAAATATTTTGAAGAGACGTTTTGTATCTTCACTCAATGAAGTTCCCCTTCGCCTTGTTGTTTGCGCTCGTCCTCACGTCCGCCTATGGACAAGAGCTTCGCGTCTTCCGCAACGCCACTCCTTATAAGTACGAGGAATACACCATCCTCAAAAAATCCAAAACGCGCATCCGCGAGGGGCAATATCTCCGCCTCGCTCCGGGCCGCGGCGACACCATCGCCATAGGCCAGTATAAAGACAACCTCCGCAGTGGACGCTGGCGCTACTATGAGAACAAACTGCCCATCGCCGCTGGCCGCTACAGCGAAGACAACAAAATCGGCGAGTGGACCTACTACGCCAATGGCAAGCCGAGCCTGCGCTACAACCACACCGACAATGCTGTGGTGTGGCAGGCGCCCGTCACCACCGACAGCGACATCCCCGAGGGCGAGGATGTCACCCCCACGCGGCTCGAGCGCAACGCCGTATGCCCTGGTCTCCACCAGCTGATCGTAGAAAATATTTCCTACCCGCCCCAGGCACTCCGCAACGGCGTCAGCGGCGCCGTGATGCTCTCGATACTCGTGAAAACAGATGGCACTGCCACGGACTTCAAAATCGAAAAGGGCGTGGGTGGCGGCTGCGACAACGAACTGCTGCGCGTCGTGAAATTGAATACCAGCAAATGGATCCCCGGCCTGCTGAACGGCAAGCCTGTGTCCACCCGCCAATACGTCACCGCTGAATTTACCCTCACCGCCGGCGACATGGGAATCAAAACTGCTGTCTACTGATTATGCGCTTCTTCTATCTCTGCTCCATCGCGTTCGCATTTGTACTGACGTCGTGCACCTCCAATTCTGCGCACCGTGCGTACCACGCCCGCGACTACGCGACCAAGCCCGACAGTGCCCGCATCATTGCTGAGCTACTGGTGAAGGACCTGGCACCCATCACCTCCATCCGGCAGTTTGAGGCACTGGCTGATTCGCTGCCAACTACTGAACTCTTTTCTCTGAGTGTGCTCGACGCACATATAAAGCAATTGCTTCCCAGCCTGTCCACATCGGCACAGGATTCACTCTATGCAGCGTACTTGCCCCGCTTCTTTCGTGTGGTCAACTCCCACAACGACTCACTTCATTCTTACTTCGCGCCTCAGATTGACAGCATGGACAGTCCCAATCCACAGCCGGACCGTATCAAGTTCATCGACTTCTTCGACTATTTCGGAATGGGTCTTTACTCTTCAGAAGGCATCTACTACCTGGATGTGTCTCCCTATCATTTCAAGAGGCTGTTTGATGCTACTTCTTCAGACTGCATCCGCGCCATTACTGCCATGCGGGAAAAAGAACTACTGGAAGGTTTCTCTGAAGACGCCGGGCTTGTAATTCCATTTGACTCGGTGTACAACCGTGCCAGGACGTGGGAATCCATCAGACAAACTTGTAACACCGGACCCCTGAGTGAACTTGCACTCGACAGCTATGCCATCTACATCACGACTCTTCTGGTAGGTATGGACAACACGCCCGTATTCAGTCAGCAGATCTTCAGTGAAGATGTGAGGCAATTGTACCAGGGCATCGCTGCTTCGTCCGACTCCACACAGACCTCAACGCTCATCCGGCAGTTCTATGGGATCGTTGAAGCAAATGGTTTCAGGGAGACTGATGCTGTGAGTGCCTGGATTCAGGAACACGATATCAGTTTTCTGAGAGGCGTTGATCCATCAACCCACTGACAAAAATATCTGCCCTGATCCGCAAACATTGTCGGCAATTCTGCCGAACTATGTTACACCATTTGTTGCACACATGAGCCCCTTTCTCTCCGCCACCCTTGTACTAATCGCCGCAATGTTCGGCTCCCGACTGATTCAAGACAGCGCCAATCGCAAACTGGAAAATGACAAGAAAGCACTGCTGGTCGACCTGTTCTCAAAAAACCGGACCGCGCTTCTTGGATCGCTCTTTTTTATCATCGGCCTGTTCCTGCTCAACACTCAATACGGATGGATTGACGACGGACTGGCATTCTTTGCGTACATCTCGCTCATCCTGCTCTTCATTACGATCACCAGTATCAATGCGTATGGCAAACTGAAGGTCAACGCTTTCCCGATGAACTACATCCGCGCATTTCTGATCGCCACCGCGATACGCGTACTGGGGATGATGGCATTCTTTGCTGTGCTGACAAAGTAACTGAACCGAACACTCAGGTGTTCACCAATGGTCACTGACTTCGCCGGCTTTTCCCTTTTTGACCGCTATTCCCATTCCAATCAATAAGGCACAATTTGTGCACGCACTCTGGCAAACCTGAACCCATGACCAGACCACTCCTTATTGCGCTGTTTTTGTTGAATACAATTGTTTTGTTTGGTCAACAGGTTGCACCTGAAGTAAGACAGCGCCACCTGGGCGAGGTCATATTCATGAATGCCCCTGTGCCAGTCGACCAGTTCAACGAAACACACATTCTCACAACTGCGCAGTGGTCCGAGCACACGAATCTTTACATACGCACTTTCCTCAAGCGTCCATTGGCTGATGAATTGCGTTCGCTCGCTCCCCAGATGTCCGAAGAAGCACTGCTGGCAAACGGAAACTTCCATTTCACATTTGTCGTGGACGAGATCGTAATCTATCAGGAGTCACTCCATCCGGGTGCTTTTGGTTCCGGGAACAAGAAGAATGCGCTGTCATTCAGTGTGCCCCTGCAGTCCGATCGCAAAGAAGACTCCTGGGGCAGATTTCTCTTCCGGCGTTTTCTTGCGAGTGGAGGCGAGGACGCCCTTACCGGTGGAAATCATGCCCTTCGGATAGAGGTGCGTTCCTACGTTCGCGGCGTGGACCATCAAAGTGATTTGCTTGGTGCCGGCGCCATAATTCTTCAATCGCGCAAAACCTGGAAGCCGGTCTCACCCAGCCAGGCGAAGCCATCCATCATCAGGCCCGCTGCTGATTGGGAGATCGGTCACCCTGACTGGATTGACTCCGCCATTCGCAAATTGAGAGTGTCCATTCTCCAGGGCCGGCTGCGAGAGGTCACCAGCGTGGTTGTCATTCATCGCGGCAAGTTGGTCGCCGAAGAGTATTTCCAGCACGCCAGGCGCACCACCCTGCACAACACACGGTCAGTGACCAAAACAATCACCGCCCTGGTCATGGGGCAGGCTATCCGCGATGGCTATATCAAAAGTGTCAACGATTCGCTCGGACTTTTCTATCCGCTCAGGGACGATAGAATCAAGTCAGGGATAACCCTGCATCAACTGCTCAGCATGTCATCCTCATTTGATGCCAACGATGAGGACCCTGCGTCGCCGGGCAATGAAGAGAACATGTATCCCAAACCGAACTGGGTACAATGGGCCCTCGGGTTGCCAACAAAAAGCGATGCCACTACATGGTCCTATTTTACTGGCGGTGTGGTACTACTGGGCGATGTGTTACACCAAAAGGTTCCGGCGGGACTTGAGTCTTATGCAGGCAGACAACTTTTCGAACCGCTGAAAATCAGGAAATACGAATGGCAGTACACACCGCAACACGTCGCCAATACCGCCGGTGGTTTGAAGTTGACGAGTCTCGATCTCGCCCGACTCGGGCAACTGCTGCTGGACAGCGGCAGGTTTCAGCAGATGCAGTTGATCCCAAAAGATTGGGTGCGTCTGATGCTTACGCCACACCAGGGACTTCCTGATGGCCGGGGCCATTATGGCTACCTCGTGTGGCAACAAAATTATCAGATTGAAAGAGGTGACTACACTTCATGGTACCTCAGTGGGAACGGTGGCAACCGCGTGCATATCTTCCCGAGTTTGGACCTGGTAGTCGTCATCACAGCCCAGGCCTTCAATCAACCGTATATGCACAGGCAAGCTGACGCAATCCTGAAGCAGTACCTTCTCCCTGCCATGAAAGGCAGGTAACTACCTTGGCGTTGAAGACCTCAGTGATTGAATTGAATAATTCGACTCGTTTCCGGTGACATCAATACGGCGGTAAGGTGATGATGGAAAAACAAGTTCCGTCATGACCCTTTCTCCTCCGTTGACGAATATCTCCAGGGAGGCGGCATCCACAAAAATCCTGACATCCTTCACTGTGATACCAGAGAGGTCTGTCTTGTGAACCGCAGCAAAGACGTTGCTGAATGATGTCTCACCCGATTGGGTCCGGTCAACAGTCAGGTCGTGATCATTCCAGGTAACTACAGTCTTTTGGTTCTGCTCGTTTGAAAGAACCAGCGCTCCGGCAGATCCCAAAGTGAGCACATAGGCATCTGTCTCTGTCTCCGTGGATTTGATACAAGCCCTTGGCTCGGTCAACATTGAGTCAATTTCTTTGACGGGTTCAAACTTCAGCTCGTGGGTAGCACCCCTTGTCACCAAACTCACCGACCGGGGTATCGTATTGGCACTGCGCCAGTTTTTGGTAGGCACCACATTGGCATACTGCCAATTGCTCATCCAACCTAAAAACAAACGTCTGCCATCGGATGAGGGAATGTCCGACCATGTTACGCCTGCATAGTTGTCAGCACCGTGGTCAATCCAGCGTGTGACCGTATCCTGAGATGTAAAGCGGGCTCCGTCAAAATCTCCGACAAAATACTGTGTGGCAGAACCGCCTTGTGGTCCACCTGGATTAATACTCACAAACAAAACCCAGTGCGTCGAACCTTGTTCATCTTTCAATGCAAACAGGTCCGGGCATTCCCACACCCCGCCGTGACTCCCCAGGTCTTTTCCGAATTCGCTCAGTTTTTCCCAATGCAGAAGATCCTTTGACCGGTAGAACTCCACGTGATCATGCACGGCAAGGGTCATTACCCACTGCTGGTATGAATCCTGCCAGGCAACTTTAGGATCGCGAAAATCACGGCTGCCGGGATTGGCCAGTACAGGATTGCCATTGTACTTCAGCCAAGTGCGTCCCCGATCAATGCTGTATGCAAGGCCCTGAGATTCCACCTTGATGTCACCGCGCCGTTCGGCTGCCATGTCATGGTAAGTATAGATTGCCACCATAGCCGGCATGGCCTCAGTTCCCAGGCCGCTGGTATTCTTCCAGTCAACTACAGCACTGCCGCTGAAAATGTACCCGAGCGAGTCAGGGTACAGGGCGATAGGCAGATGCTCCCAGTGCAGCAGATCCTGGCTGACGGCGTGACCCCAGTGCATGGGGCCCCAAACCGTGCTATCAGGATAGTGCTGATAAAACAGATGATACTCGCCGTCGAAATAAACGAGGCCGTTGGGGTCATTCATCCAACCCGCAGGTGGTGTGAAATGATACGCAGGGCGCCACTGCTCCGCGGGAGCCATGCGGGCCTTCTTGTCGGAGCCACAGGACCACAGCAAGAAGCCAACGAAAACAACAAGCGAATACTTCATCGAACGATTATTTTCTGACAATATACATGACCGTCGTGCTCCAGCCTTAGCAAGTACATACCCGGCCATGCCGGCATATCGAGGAATTGATCCGCCGACGCTTCCGCCAACGGTCTTCCCTGCATATCAAACAGGCGTGCTCTGCTTACTCCTACCGGGAGTTTTACTTGTTGGAAGGTGGTCACAGGATTGGCTACACCCATGTCATTCGGATCATTGTCAAGGCCGGTAATGATACCTTCAAAGTATCGTTTAGCAAATTTCACAGCGGTCCTGGCCACCTGGTCACCGATCCGCCGGCCAGGAATATCGTCTGAAGGGGGATGAATTCCGCCCCAGATTCTGGACAGGCTGCTCTGGTTGCTGGCATCATAGTACGTTGCCCATTGCAGGGTAACATCCACGCTGGGTCCGTCTTCAAAGACGAGGTACTGATTCTTCTTCGCCTTGAATTCTCCCAGCCCACCGGGGAAATACGGACTGCCGGTAAGCTGCGTGAGCACTTCGGCCGCCGTGCGGGAATAGGTAGAGTGGCCAGAGACAAAACCTGCAAAAGGAGGAGTGACAAAAGTTGGGCGCTGATAAGGCCACCATTCCTCGCCGCGAATCCAGCCAACCCCTGCAACGGTGCTGGCCGGATCCGGAATGGCATCAGGTCCCCGCCAGGCACGAATCTTCATAGTGCCAACAAATACATCCAATTCCCCGGCAAGCGGATCTCCACTCGCAATCTGCTCAATGTATCCGGGGATCACAGGCAATCCTTCGGTGCTATATCTTACTCCTGACGGGTTAGTGGATTGTCCCTTTCGCGCCATGTACCGGATGGCTGAAATCGGACGGACATAATCGTAGTAACCCTTCAGGCTCCATGCGGAGATTGCTGCATCATGAAGGGCGCCACCCAGTGTGAAGTATGCTTTTACCTCATATTCTATCGAATCCAATTGGGCCTCTGTGCCAAAGAGCTTGCGCTCAAAAAGAGGTTGATCCATCACGTAATTCAACAGTGTGAACCAATGTCCCGGGGGAGTTTCCGAGGTTGGTCCGTCAGCCCAGAATTCTGCAATCACCCGGGTGAAGTCGCCGCGGGGAACGATTTGCGGTGTATAGGGTTTGCCAGTCACCGGATTCACTCTGCGTCCTGTGCCAATATCACCGCCCTCGGTAAGATGATAAAAATCGTGAAGCCCGGAGAGGGTAGTTGGAAAGCTGGTAAAGTCAATGTTGCCAAACCCGGCAGGAGAAATATCCCACATGACCTGGTCGTCGGGACTCAGATGAGAAGACCATATGGCGACAAAGGAGTGGTTCCAGATATACTCGGCAGATTTCTGTGCATCGCCAGGCACCAGAAGTGGCAACTCACCGATGCCATCGTGATAAACAAGAAAGTCTATTCCGTCGCGTGTTTTAGGAGTTCTCTCTGCGGGCCCCATGGCAAAGGGTATTACATTGCCCCATTCTGGAGCCTGAAACTTCGGCACTGAGTTGAACGTCACGTTGCCAGACTGATCGACAAACTTGTCAAATCCAAGTGGCTGCCAACGGTTGGGAAATGGAAAGTCCCGGTTCCCAATATTCTTAGGGCTCAATGGGGGATTGACCGGCTTGTAAAATTTACTGTCATAAAAGCCCGTTTCATTGGATCCGTCCTGCAGCCCAAAGCGCAGTATCTGATATGCGATGTAGTTGCCCATGGCCGCCGGGTCAAGCGACGCATAGTCAATAGATGTGTTTTGCGCATTGTAGCCCAGCACTTGCATCAGGCTGTCAGCCAGTGCCATCGTCTTGCTGTACCTGGGGCTAAACTGGAAGCGCGATTCAATCATGCGATAGGCCGCATGACTGATGGCCTTTTCACGCGCCGCTTTGATGCTTCCTTGCATTTGAATCGGCTCGTAGGGTATTGCAAATCCGCCCACCTCCTGACCCAGAAAATAGGGAGTTGCAGTGGCGTCATAGACGGCCCATGCATCGTACATGGCCGCCGACGTGTGAAACAGATTTCTTGCGGCAACCGTTGGTCGCGCCAAATCATTGCGAATCGCCTGAATCAGCACCTCATTCCAACGGCGAACCACGGAATGCTGGGCAGCAACCTGCAGTGCATCCAGCATGGTCCACATCATCAGAACAACTGTCACTGACTTTCGCATGGCATCATTTTGAATTCGAATATACATCAAAGTATCGGCAGGGAGAGCCAAACCAAACGACGCGAAAAATCAGGGTTATCAACCCCGCATTTTGTATTTTTACAACGTATTGACTACTCAAAAAACTGAAGCTATGAACTACCGGATTGAAAAGGATACGATGGGTGAAGTGCAGGTTCCTGCCGACAAGTATTGGGGTGCCCAGACGGAGCGGTCGCGGAATAATTTCCGCATTGGTCCGGAGGCCAGCATGCCCAGGGAAATCATCTATGCATTTGGCTACCTGAAAAAGGCCGCAGCAATGGCCAATCATGAATTGGGTGTGCTCACAGCAGACAAGAAAGACCTGATCGCCAAAGTATGTGATGAAATTCTTGCCGGTAAGCTTGACGACCAGTTCCCGCTGGTGATCTGGCAGACTGGTTCAGGAACGCAAAGCAACATGAACGCCAATGAAGTGATTGCCTACCGTGCACACGTGATGCAGGGTGGTGCGCTCACGGACGAAAAGAAAGTGCTGCATCCGAATGATGACGTTAACAAATCACAATCTTCCAATGACACTTTCCCCACGGCCATGAGCATTGCGGCCTACAAGCTGGTGGTTGAAGTGACGTTGCCCGGGATGAAAAAACTGCGCGACACACTACACGCCAAGGCCCAATCATTCAACTCAATTGTGAAAACCGGGCGCACACACTTCATGGACGCCACCCCGCTTACGTTGGGACAGGAATTTTCTGGTTATGTGCAGCAGATCGACAACGGAATCCGCGCCATCAATAATGCGTTAGAGGCTGTTCGCGAACTGGCACTGGGTGGAACCGCCGTCGGCACCGGACTCAATACACCAAAAGGATACGATGTGCTGGTGGCCGCCAAGATTGCACAACTCACCGGCTATCCATTTGTCACGGCCCCCAATAAGTTCGAAGCATTGGCAGCTCACGATGCGATGGTCGAACTATCCGGAGCGCTCAAGCGCGCCGCAGTATCTTTCATGAAGATCGCGAATGACATCCGCATACTTAGCTCGGGTCCCCGCAGTGGCATTGGTGAGATCATCATTCCGGACAATGAACCAGGTTCGTCCATCATGCCTGGCAAGGTGAACCCTACACAACCCGAGGCGCTCACCATGGTGTGCGCACAGGTCATCGGCAATGACGTAGCCGTTTCTGTTGGTGGCGCCACGGGACACTTTGAACTCAATGTATTCAAACCCGTCATTGCGGCCAACGTACTCCAGTCTGCCCGGCTCATCGGTGACGCCTGCGTTTCTTTCAATGACAAATGTGCAATTGGTATTGAACCCAATTTGCCTGTGATCAAGCGCCACATGGAAAATTCACTCATGCTCGTGACTTCCCTCAACACGCATATTGGCTATGAAAACGCAGCAAAAATTGCCAAGAAGGCGCACAAGGAGAACAAGACACTTCGCGAGGCGGCCATAGAATTGGGCCTCCTCACCAGCGAACAGTTTGACCAGTGGGTGCGTCCCGAGAAAATGGTGTAACTTCGTTGCCTGGAGCGAAGACTGATTTTTTAAGCTACCCCGGCCGGAGCCGCTACACAACGGCCCCTGCCTGATTTTTTATAGTTTTGTTAAACAGTTGACATGGCGCAAAACACCTACAAGTCCAACACGTTCAAAAAGCCTGAAAAGGAAAAAAAGAGCCGATCAACAAAATCCAAAGTGAGCTTCCAATGGATGCAGGATCCTCGTTTTGTCCTTGCCCTTGGATTTGTGCTGCAGATCATTGCGATCTTCCTCTTTGTCTCCTTTCTGTCATACTTGTTCACAGGAAAAGCTGACCAGAGCGTCATCGAAGGCCTGTCTGACAGCACAATCGTCGGACCTGAAAAGGAAACCACCAACTGGCTCGGATTTGTGGGTGCACTCACGGCACACTTTCTGGTGTTCCGCTGGCTCGGCATTTCTGCCTTCTTTATTCCTCCCCTGATTTTTCTCCTGGGATTCCGGCTGTCGTTTAAACGTGATTTACTTCCGCTCTTTTCAACATTCATCTTCTCGGTATTTGCCGGTCTGTGGCTGAGCCTTCTGCTGGGATACATCACGCACAGCATCACCGGCGTCACCGAAGTGAGTTTTCTCACGGGCGGACTCGGTTTCGAACTTGCGCGGCTCGCTGACGGCCTGCTGGGGTGGGGAACTTTTCTGCTTCTCGTACTGACTCTTTTCGTATTCATTATCTATTTCTTCAATGTCACTACCATCAATGCCTTCGTGAAAACGGAGAAAGCCATCGGCAATGATGCACTTCTGCCGGTGGAAGATGAGTCTGCACCGGCATATACCGACGATCGCGATCATTGGCCCTCACAGGAAGGTGTGGCCACGCCTCCGGTTACAACGCCACCCACGGATACCGACCCTGCCGATACCGAGGATGCTGCAGCCCCAGTCATGAACGCAGCAGAAATTCCGCTGGAAATCGATACCCCAAAGGAGCCAAAGAAACCAAAGACTGAACCCACTTTTACCATTGAAGAGCCGAAGAGCGATACCGACGCACTGGCAGAACAATTGGTTGAAGAACAGGGCGAGTACGATCCAACGCTTGATCTCAGTTCCTACAAGTTCCCGCCCCTTGAGTTGCTCAATGAATATGAGATCGGAAAGGTGCAGGTAACCCAGGAAGAACTCAATCAGAACAAGGACAAGATCATCTCCACACTGATCAATTTCAAGATCGGCATTGCCAGCATCAAAGCCACCATCGGTCCGACTGTCACACTCTACGAGATTGTGCCGGATGCGGGTATCAAAATCTCCCGCATCAAAAACCTGGAGGACGACATCGCGCTCAGTCTGGCAGCTCTTGGCATCCGTATCATTGCGCCCATCCCGGGGAAAGGCACCATAGGCATAGAGGTTCCTAACAAGAACCGTGAGATGGTGAGCATCCGGTCTGTGTTATCAACGCCATCATTCCAGAAATCCGATCGGGAACTGCCTGTAGCACTCGGCAAAACCATCTCCAACGAAGTATTGGTCATCGACCTGGCCAAAATGCCACACCTGTTGGTAGCTGGCGCCACCGGTCAGGGTAAATCAGTAGGACTCAACGTGATCCTGACGTCGCTGCTTTACAAGAGACACCCTTCTCAATTGAAGTTTGTCCTGGTGGACCCGAAGAAAGTGGAGATGTCGCTCTATAGCACCATCGAGCGTCACTACCTGGCTAAACTGCCCAACAGCGAAGAAGCCATCATCACCGACACTAAGAAGGTCGTGCACACACTCAACTCGCTGTGCATTGAGATGGAAAACCGCTATGAAATTCTGAAGGACGCCGGCGCAAAAAATCTCAAGGAATACAACGCGAAATTTCTCACACGGAAACTGAACCCAAAGGAAGGCCATCGATTCCTCCCGTATATCATTCTGGTAATCGACGAGCTCGCAGATTTGATGATGACTGCCGGCAAAGAGGTAGAGACACCGATCGCCCGCCTCGCCCAGCTGGCCCGCGCCATCGGCATCCACCTCGTCGTAGCCACCCAGCGCCCGTCTGTCAACGTTATCACGGGTGTCATCAAGGCAAACTTCCCGGCGCGCTTGTCCTTCCGCGTGACGTCCAAAGTTGACTCGCGCACCATCCTGGATACAGGTGGAGCCGATCAACTGATCGGCATGGGCGACATGTTGCTGTCAGCCGGTTCTGACATCATCCGCCTGCAGTGCCCTTTTGTTGACACGCCGGAAGTGGAACGGGTTTGCGAATACATCGGCGCACAGCGCGGCTACGATTCAGCGTACCTGCTGCCTGAATTTGAAGATGAGGAATCGGGCGCCGCTAGTGTAGACCTGGCGGAACGTGATGCGCTTTTTGAAGAGGCCGCGCGATTGATTGTCGCTCATCAACAGGGCAGTACCTCCTTGATTCAACGGAAGCTGAAACTGGGCTACAACCGGGCTGGCAGACTGATCGACCAGCTTGAAGCGGCCGGTATCGTGGGAGCCTTCGAAGGGTCCAAGGCCAGGGAAGTGCTGATCCGCGATGAGATGAGTTTGGAACAATTAT